>JAZQOC010000131.1:0-2218 GCA_045627645.1 Lachnospiraceae bacterium | reverse complement strand
ATGACCAAGGTTATCATTGATCTGCTTCAGATTATTAATATCAAATAGTACTATAGCAAAATCACATTCATTATTTGTTAGCATCTTCTCTTCTAAAGATGACTTATACTTTTCATAGGCCACTCTGTTTCGAACATGAGTTAATGGGTCATCATGCATAAGGTCTGCCAACTTATCATATAGATTGGTTAGCTGAAGATTCTTTTTATAGGCCTCGAGCGTACGTATCAGTCTTTCATGGAATGAATAATAATATGTTTCCTCAAAAAACATCAGATTCATACCAAATACCGAATAACCATACATAATGCCATCAAGGTATGATGGTTGCAATACATATACAGTATTCTCTCGTTCATCCTTATACTGATAATACTCTGGCAATAATTCCTTGATACCAACATCTGTTGCCGATGCAGCGAAGTTTCCATTATCACGGCCCATTACAACATCCATTCTGCTTGCATATTCGAATTTAGGTCTCTCGCCGACATTTAATTCTCCAAGCTCGGAAACTTTGGAATCGAGTAACCAGTAAAATACAGGACCCTCATGGCCAATATTTTTATTAAAATGTTCCTGCATAGTCTTGGCAAGATTGGAATATCGGTCAGACTGAAGTATTGTCTTCTCTATTTCTCTAATTCGATCTGTAGTAAAACGATCGGCCAGTGTTTTCTCTGGTTTGTGACGTCCTAAAGAACGTCTAGCTTCGTCCTCGCCTCTACAATTAATACATCCACAGCTTTCACCTGGATAAGCGGTACACTTTATTAGCTGATTATCCTTTTCGCCTGTAACAAGCTGATTCATTAATGCCTCGGCTGTTGCTCTTCCTATTTCTTTCTGGTTCTGATCAACAGTTGCAATAGAAGGATAAAACACCTGGCTATCCGAGGTTGCATCGAATCCTGAAACTATAAAATCATCTGGAACATTAAATCCCAATTTATTAAGCTGAGCTACAACAAACATTGCAAGCATATCATTGGCTGTAATAAATACATTTGGATAATCACCTGATTTTCTTTTCTTTATAACTTCGTCAATATATTCCGCTGCACTTTGGATAGACCAGTTTGAGTAGTGAAGATTCTCGCTTTTAAGCTCAAGGTTATGCTTAGCTAGCGCATCAATAACAGCCTGAAGTCTTGCATTAGAATCTTCGTTCTCCTTGGAGCCGGCTATAAATGAAACATTTTTTAAGCCGTGACTGACTATCATGTGCTCCACTAAATCATACATACCACTATAGTTATCCACAGATATATTGGAAAATCTATCATCTTTAATCCCGACTGAAACAGTTGGAATCTCAGCTTCAGCACATTTTTCACACAGATTTTCTATGGCCTCCACAAAATTAAGTCCCGGACCATAGATAATTGCCGCATCAAAGGTCTTGAGATCTGGAAGATCAAATATTGAATTTTCAGCTTTCTTCTGAGTCTCGTTATGCCCATAAGCAGCGTGACTCATAAATAGAAAGAAATCGGCATGCTTAGGAGGAATAGCCTCTGTAAGGCCCTCCATGAAGCCCCCAAGATTACTTCCATTAAATCCATTGCCAAACACAGCTATTCTTCTTTTAGACTTAGGTTTTCTCAATTTAAATGTACTCCATTCATTGATACTGATGCCACCTTGTTACCAAGGTTATCAGTTATATCAATATTGTAAAAACAATTACTACGTCCGTCCTTAATCAGATGACTTTCTCCTATAAGGGTATCGCCCTTGGCCACTCCCATATAAGATATCTGTCCTACCACCGATACAGTACCAGGATTCTGATGATTGGCTGCTACTGCAAAGGTGAAATCAGCCAGGGTATAGATGGCTCCGCCCATTACTGTTCCTCTCGCATTCACATGCCTTTCATCAATCTTCATACTGCACTTAGCATATCTGTCACCAACCTCATCAATAACTATACCTGATGTGGAGGTTGCAAATATATCTCCAGCAAAAAACTCTCTTGCCTTCTCTAAATCTGTCATAATAATTACTTCCTAAATCAAGATTTCTTCTCAAAAATCATTCTGATTTTTCAATAATAATTTATCATCATTTCTTTATCACTACTGCATAAGCTCTGTAAGAAGTACTGCAAGTGGTGAGTTCCAGTAAATAGTTACTTCGTTGGAAGCATAGCTCTGCTGGTTATCAGCATAGCACTTAGCTGGTGGAAGTCCCTGACATACATTGGCAATATATG
>JAZQOC010000130.1:0-9269 GCA_045627645.1 Lachnospiraceae bacterium | reverse complement strand
CATCCCATTGATGTTCTGTGGATAATCCAAGGAAGAGCCTTGTTACCATTTTCATCAATATAGTACATACCAAACTTCTCTGCAGCTGCGCAGTCAAGCTGGATTGTTACCATTGTATCTTCTTTACCATATACATTCTTAGCCTGGATATCAATCTTTGGTCCGTAGAATGCAGCCTCACCGTCTGCTTCTGTATATACAATACCGTTCTTATCCATTACATCACGAAGATACTGCTGTGTATTGTTCCAGTATTCGTCGTCACCAAGATATTTCTCTGTATTGCTTGGATCCCATTTTGAAAGACGATATGTTACATCACCTTCAAGACCAAGTGTTGTCATTACATAGTTACAAAGGTCTACACATCTTGTAAGCTCTTCTTCTGCCTGCTCAGGTGTAAGAATGATATGAGCTTCAGTAATTGTGAACTGACGAACTCTTGTAAGTCCGTGCATTTCACCAGAATCTTCATTTCTGAAAAGTGTAGATGTCTCAGCCATTCTATATGGAAGATCTCTGTATGAATGTTGTTCATTCATATATACATAGTACTGGAATGGACATGTCATTGGACGAAGTGCCATGATTTCTTTGCCCTCAGCTTCATCCTTATTAAGAATGAACATACCATCCATATAATGATCCCAGTGTCCTGAAATCTTATAAAGGTCTGATTTTGCCATAAGTGGTGTTCTTGTACGAACATAGCCCCACTCATTATCCTCAAGGTCCTCAATCCATCTCTGGAGTTTCTGAATCATCTTTGTTCCCTTTGGTGTAAAGAGTGGAAGTCCCTGACCAATAACATCAGCTGTAAGGAATAACTTCATCTCACGACCAAGCTTGTTATGATCTCTCATCTTAATATCTTCAAGGTGAGCAAGATAAGCTACTAAATCATCTTTGTTTGTAAATGCGCTACCATAGATTCTCTGAAGTCTGGCCTTATTGGAATCACCTCTCCAGTAAGCCATTGAGCTTGATGTGAGTTTGAATGCTTTGATTCCTTTTGTGCTCATAAGATGAGGTCCTGCACAAAGGTCTGTGAATCCTTCACCCTGGCTATAGAAACTGATAACTGCATCTTCTGGAAGATCCTGAATAAGTTCAACCTTATATGGTTCTCCCTTTTCTTCCATAAACTTAATAGCTTCTGCTCTTGGAAGTTCAAACTTTTCAAGTTTATTGCCTTCCTTGATAATCTTCTTCATCTCTGCTTCAATCTTATCAAGTTCTTCTCTTGAAAATGGATTCTCTACATCAAAATCATAGTAGAAACCTTCATCAATTGCAGGTCCAATTGCAAGCTTAGCATTTGGATAAAGTCTCTTAACTGCCTCTGCAAGTACATGTGAACATGTATGTCTTACTGTTCTAAGACCAGCTGCATCATTACCAGTTAAGATGCTTAATGTACAATCCTTATCTATAGTTGTTCTAAGATCAACAACTTCTCCGTCAACTTCACCAGCACAGGCTGCTCTTGCAAGACCTTCACTGATGTCAAATGCAATGTCAATTACGCTTTTTGCTTCTGCATATTCTTTTACAGAACCATCTTTCAATGTGATTTTCATCTTTCTTCTCCTTTTCATTTAAACCTAAACACATCTTACATGGACTTTTTGAGAATAAAAAAGCCCATGCACAAGTAATAATGTGCATGGGACGTATCATCTACGCGGTTCCACCCAGCTTGCTCTTTCGAGCCACTCTTTAATACCTGTAACGTAGGCTTACGGACCTTATTGGGGTCACTCGGAGGTGGTTTTCACGTCGTTTCCTGCCAGGAAGCTTCCAGCCTAGGCCTCCCTCTCTATGACATTTCACGGGCTACTGTCCTCGTCATCGTGTTATCGTAAATTATGTATCAAAAAATGCTTCACGTCAAGTATATTTTTAAAGCCATTTTTTTAGTTCATCACACATCTGCTTTGCAGCCAGTTGCTGGGTTACAGGTGATGGATGATAATCTGCAGCATATCCGTCTCTTTCAGGATTTTGTGGTATAAAATGCATCGCACTAATATTAGCATCACCACTCATCTTTGAATATGCTTCAACCACTCTTTCAACAGCTGGATATAAATCATCAAGCATAATGCCAAGTGAACAAATAATGTGAGCTTTTGGATTGTTAGCACGTACCTGATTCAAAAATTCCACATAACATTCTTCATACTCTGCCACTTTTTCTTCTACATCTAAAGTATAACTAAAATCATTTGTACCAAGATTTATTACAATCACGTCCGGTTGTCTTTTAAAATCCCAACGTGCTGACTGTGGCTCAAATCCTCTGAAATTGTTATATGAATAAGCAACAATTTCATAATATGGTGGAAGTAATTCTTCCTTCTTCGGAATATTGGCATCTGGAGTCCATCCTGATACTAATCCGTGCCCACTATATGAAACCATGCTGTAGTCCACATCGAGTTCCTTTGTAGCTATATATGCATAAGCCTTTGACACATTTTCTGTAGTAGTTGAAAATGGGCACAACTCATGAGCTGTATCTACTCCGTATCCACAAGTTATTGAATCTCCGATAAACTCAACCAGCTTTGCCTTATTGACAGTTGGAACAGGCATAGCCTCTGCCTCAATCTCAATTTCACCAATTCCTACAGAAGACATACGTGGCTCAGATAACTTTGTTATTCTAACTACATGCTTTTGACTTGGTGTAGCCGGATCTTCTCCATATACAATATAACTGGCTTTATCATGACTAATAGAAGTATCCAGCATAATGTGACCGTCCACCTCTATCATTACTCTTGCATGATCACGCCATCTTAAGATGTTATCTGTACTGTCTGTACTACTATCCCCTAAAAATGTAACTTTGAGCCATGAACCTGTATATTCAAATTCAATACCACTACCTGATGTACAGAGCAGTCTACAATCATCAAGCATGACTGTTCTGCCCAATACCTTTACATATTCCTCTGTTGGCAAAAAGATTTTTTTCATAATGAGCTACCAGTTATTTTTTCTCTTTCCTTGTTAGCATTTTTATCCATAATGTTTCCTAAAAGCAAGCCTATTACCAAACCGATTACAAGTCCAACCCACATGCTCGCTACAACAATACCTAACACCAGACCTACAAGAAGTCCTATGTAAACATACAATGCTAACCATGCAGACTTTGGCTTTGTAATAGACAGCGTTTCTATATGATGCGCTGTGTTTCGATGTACAAATCCAGCTTTTTCCAAAGCATATCGGCACTTGTCATTTTCCTCTTCGGTAACAGCTTTAACCTCATATATATTTCTGAAACCAAATGCAAAATCCGTCATCAGTTTGTAAACTTCTGTACCGTATCCTTTGTTTCTATATTCTTCATCAAGCGTAACACTAATTGGAACTGTTCCCAGCAATTTTTCTCCTGCAAATGTGGCTGTTCCAATCTTTACTGGCTCTTCATCTTTTGGCTTATAAGTGATATTCCATACACCTTCCCAAATATCTTCCGAATCGACTGGTTCAATTAACATCGTTTTTGTCTTAATTGAATACTTCCCCATAAATCATTCCTCAATTTATTTCTTTGTCTTCTTTATTGTGAATACTGCTGCCATCAATCCCACTAAGGCTGCCATCAAAACAACCAGTAACGTAGTTGTACTGCTTCCTTCTGACCCATCATTGTTTTCTACACCAGTTTCACTCGCCGTTTCATCCTCTGCTGTAGAATCTGTATCAACTAAAGTCTCTGGCTCATCTACCAGATCATCTTCCAAGGCAATCTCCTCTGGTTCTTCAACCTTAGGCATCTCTTCTTCACAAAGGGCGTAGAACAATGGCTTTGCCTGATAATTATCATCAAAAAGCAATGGATACTGTCTGCTCTTACCACTCGAAGCTCCACCTACATTATTTGAACTTTGAAGCCATGAATTGCAGTCAATGACCCCCCACATGGTAATTGTTCTGATTGCAACACCCTCTTCTTTAAGTTCTCTAAAGCCCTGCTCTATCTCTTTAAAATAATAATATTGCTTACGTAATTCTTTCTCTAATGACTCTTCGCTTCCATCAAATCCAGAGCTTACTTTTACATCAAGCTCTGTAAGAGAAACGCTACCTGCCGCTTCAGCATATCTTCTGGCCGCAGTTTTCACCTGACCACCTGTTGGCTGCTGAAGTTCATAATGTCCCTGCATACCGAATCCATCAAGTCTTGTTCCTTCTGCAGCTTTGACATCTTCTATAAGCTTAATAATTCCATTGGATTTAAGAGGTGTACACTCATTGTAATCATTGTAGTAGAGTTCTACATAATCAGGAGCATATTTATTGGCATACTTAAAGGCATTTATAATGTATTTATTGTTCTGATATACCTTCCACCAGCTTGAATTAGATCCATGTGTATCATTGGAAAGGCTTTCGCCATTCTCAGCTTCAGTACGGTATGTACCTGTTGCATCACTTATGGCTTCATTGACAACATCCCATCCATAGAACATACCCTCGTACTTGGTTGTAAAATGTTCAAGCACAGTCTTAATATACCACTCCTGGCGCTTATCCATCTCTGCTGCACTTACATATGGTTCTTTTTTGTCATAGTTTTCATGGAAAAACCACTCTGGAGTCTGAGAATGCCATACCAATACGTGACCTCTGACCTTTATAAATTTATCTGGATTGGCCGCATTCCATTCAGCAATCTTATCAAGAATTTTTTCTGCTCTTGAATAGTCCATCTTAGGTGCTTCAAATTCTTCACCATTGAAATCATAAGTCATAAGTCCTGGGCATTTAGAATTGCTGTATCCAAACAAAGCATCCGGCTTAAGCTCATTTCCCAATGTCACCGCATTAAAATGCTTAGTAACAAGTGCCATGAGATTGGCATCTGAAATTTCACTTCCTACTATAGATACACCTGCATATGTATCTGAACCAAGTTTTGCGTCAAATGCGTCTCTTAAAGATGTAATATCTTCCTGAATCACAGTTTCTGCAGCCATGGCATCTGTTTTACCTGCAAGCACAGTTACAAGGGCTGTAACAGCAGCAAGCATAAGAACCATTATTCTTCTTTTCATAATTTTCCTCTTTCTCATTTACCCTAAAATAATAATATTTCTCTATCAAAATATACCTTAATTTCTAACCAAATTCAATTAAAGCATACCTACTCCAGTCTTTCCATAACACTCATATATGCTGGTCTGATTATCTTCTTCATGCAGATAAGTTCTTCGATTCTATGGGCACTCCAGCCTACAATTCTTGCAATTGCAAACAATGGTGTGTACAACTCCATAGGAATGTCTAACATTGAATAAACAAAACCACTGTAGAAGTCAACGTTAGGACAGACACCCTTATATATCTTTCTTGAATCACATATAAGCTTTATGCCTTCCTCTTCTATAATGTTGTACAGGGCCATCTCTTTTTCCATGCCCTTGTTCTTAGCCAATTCCTCTACATAGCCCTTGAATATTATTTCTCTTGGATCTGACAATGAATAGATTGCATGTCCAAGGCCGTAGATTAAGCCCTTTCTGTCAAATGCTTCACCTGCAATAATCTTGGCCAGATACGCCTTAACTTCGTCCCTGTCAGTAATATCCTTAACATTGCTATGAATATCAGCCATCATCTCCATAACTTTGATATTAGCTCCACCATGCTTTGGTCCTTTGAGCGATGACATTGCAGCCGCAATGGCCGAATATGTATCTGTACCTGCTGAGGTTACTACTCTTGTTGTAAACGTTGAATTATTACCGCCACCATGCTCCATATGGAGAATCAGAGCTATATCAAGTATTTTGGCTTCCAGTTCAGTATATTTTTGATCTGGTCTCAGCATCTTCAAAATATTTTCTGCTGTTGAAAGTGTTGGATCTGCTCTATGAATATACATACTCATATCGTTCTCATAGTGATTGTATGCATGATATGCATATATCGCCATCATCGGAAACTGAGCGATAAGCAGCAGACACTGTCTAATAGAGTTATCCAGATCAATGGAGTTTGGATTGTCATCGTACGAAGCCAATGTAAGGATACTTCTTGTCATTGAATTCATAATATCCTTAGAAGGAGCCTTCATAATTACATCTCTTGTAAAATTCGATGGAAATGTTCTATTCTCTCCTATGATTTTCTTAAATTCCTGATATTCTGCTTCGTCAGGCTTTTTACCAAACAATAAAAGATATGCTATTCTTTCAAAGCCAAATTCTCCTGGTTTAATATCCTCAATAAGAGAATTAACCTTATAGCCTCTATACCATAATTCGCCATCTATCGGGGTTTTAACACCATCTATTTCCTTAAATGCGTTAATCATGGAAATATTAGTTAATCCTGTCAATACACCTTTTCCATTGATGTCTCTAAGTCCACTATTAACGCCATATTTTTTATATAATCTTTCATCCACAGAGTCATTCTCTCTGCAAAGACTGCTGATTTCTTTTGAATACTGTGCAATATTAGTTTTCACCATTCATTATACCTCCTTAAACCAATCTACCGATCATCTTCCTTCAATACAAATAATTATATCATAATAATGTCCGTAACCATATTCAATAAAGCTTCTTCTCTCTATTTACAATCACTATTCCTATGCATATTAGTATCAGTGATACCAGGCATTCCATTCCAAGGCTTCCACCTTCCGTAAGAAGTATTGCAGATAATATTACGCCAAATACAGGATTCATAAATCCTATGACTGCCACCTTTGAAATAGGGTTGTATTTTAATAACACTCCCCAAAGCGAATATGCCACTGCCGAGATAAAAGCAAGATACATTAGTACCGCTACTGCCTTACCTCCTGTAAATGATAATGATCCGCCCATCAATAATCCAACCAGAGACATGACTATTCCTCCGATTATAAACTGATATCCGCTAATCATGACAGTATCCGAGCTATCAGAGTATCTCTTTAATAATACTGATGAAAATGCATAACAGAAAGTTGATAAGAATATCATCATATCTCCTGCTATAAAACTTCCAGTCCCAAGAGACTTTCCTGCAACATTTATGACAATAACACCCGCAAATCCTATTACGCTGCCCCAAAACTTTCTGGCAGTCAGCTTCTCTTGCCTAAAAATAAGACTGGCAACAAATATGGCAACAAAAACATTTGCCCCCTCTATAATGGCAGCCCTTACTCCACTGGTATGCGCCATACCTATATAGAATAATATGTATTGACCTATGGTCTGAAACAGTGATATAAAAGAAACCCTGCCTATCTCATTGCGTCTTGGAAATATTAGTCTTCTCTGTACAAAGCTTCCTATTATCACAGCCATGATACCTGCGGTTATGAATCTCACTCCACCAAATAGAATCTGGGATGCAGTATCACTCTCTGATATACCAAATACTGCATATCCTATCTTTATAAATGGAAATGCGCTCCCCCATAGAAAGCAGCATATTAGTGCTCCTATGACTACTATGATGTTGTTTTCAAAAAACCATTTTTTATTGTCAGTCATCTATTATTTTCTATTTTTTAATTCTTCTACTAATGTTGCAATATCTTCAGTACTAAAGTACGTAACCTCACCCTGTTTAGATGCTTCCTTACATTTTTCAAGTACCTCATCGTAAGCATCATCTCTGATTTTTCTTATTTTGTTATTATTACTTTTGGATCTAATTCTATTTATATTCTTTTGTCCAATTGAAAGCACAATAAGAATAAAAATCGCACCTAAATAGAACCACCTTGTTCCAAGCAATCCAACTAAAAACAGCCCTGCGAAAATAAGAATAGCTGTTATTGAATGAAACATAAGACGAAGTTCTCGTTCTTTTTCATCTATTACTTGTCTTCGCTCTTTTTCAAAGAAATAACAAATCCTGTACATTTAATGAAAAGAATATATAGTTAATATGCATTAGGGACACTTTTCCGAAAAGGGAGTTCTATAAAACCATAACCAATGTTCCTATTGCGATAAGAACACATCCTATGATTGACTTCGCAGTGAATTCCTCATGCAGAAATACAAAAGCTAAAATCAGTGTAATCACCACACTAAGTTTGTCTATAGGCACTACCTTTGATGCTTCTCCCATCTGCAAAGCTTTATAATAACATAACCAGGAAGTTCCCGTTGCTAATCCTGACAGTATTAGAAATATCCAACTTTTTTTACTTATATCAGATAATCCACTCTGAGCATGAGTCAGGAACACCATCCCCCATGCCATTATAACCACAACAACAGTACGAATAGCCGTTGCTAAATTCGAATTTACTCCATCAATACCAATCTTTGCCAGTATTGAAGTAAGTGCTGCAAATACAGCTGATAGTATTGCAAATATCATCCACATATTATTCCAACACCTCTGTTCATAGCAAAATAGGAATTATTATAAAATTCCTTGTTTACGAATCTTGGCCTATTAATGCTCTGCTCGTTCCCCACCATCCTGGAATAAGTTCCTCAAGAGTAACAATCTTGCGAGATTCATAATCCGTCATTATCTCCATATTTCGATTCTCATAATTAAGTTGCATCAAGAATTCTCTGCAAGCACCACATGGCATTCCACTGCCTTCTACATCTGCACTAGGGGCTTTATCTCTGAACGCTATCAGTCTTTTTATTTTAGTCTGGCCGCCTTGTATATACATATTAAGAGCAGCAACTCTTTCCGCGCATAAATTCATTACACCACTGCATCCTTCGATTTAACTCATAAAATTTGAATTTGGTGCTGTCGCACCTATCTTCAATTTTTATTTTCATCTGACACCCAGTCATTCTCTTTTGGTGGTGGCAATAGAAAAGAAAGAATGAACGCCACAAGTCCCAATCCCCAATCAAGGACAATAGGAATCAAAATAAAATACCACTGTTCTTTCCATTGTTCTCCCAAAATCGCTATTACTGCAACGGCACCAAAGATACCTCCGATGAAATAAGCTGGAGAACTATTTATTTTCTTTGAAAAAATACGCACGTAATTAAATCCAATCACCAGGATTGAAGGTGCGCCAAATAAAACACATATAACAATTCTTTCAATTAAACTCATTTTTTCATATACCTTTCATCAAGGAAATCAGATTTTTCTATAGCCCGAATGATCAAAAATTAAAAGCACATTGCCACGACTAACCATATTCCTAGAAGAATATGTAAGGTCCCTACAATTATGTAGTACTTGTAGGGATATACCACTTCTATGTCTGGTTCCTTTATCCTTTTGTTTATTTCGTGATCAAGCAATTTTTC
>JAZQOC010000129.1:0-130213 GCA_045627645.1 Lachnospiraceae bacterium | reverse complement strand
TTATGTCTATGGTGGCTTTTTGAAGGATTTCTAATCTATTCTTAACATTGTTAATACCTACGTGTGTATCATCCAATTCATTAATAATCGATGTATCAAATCCAATTCCATTGTCAGCAATAGTAATAATTATAAAATGTTCCTCTATTCTTGTACTGATAGTAACAGTTCCATGTTCTCGTGACCGAATACCATGCTTAATTGAATTTTCTACCAAGGGCTGCAACGATAGGGTGACTATATCAAAATCTGTAACCTGTAAGTCATATAAAACTTTGATATTAGGAAATCTAAGAATTTCGATAGCTACAAAGGTCTTAATGTGATTAATTTCTTCAGAAAATGGAATTATGTTGTGGGTTTGTGTAGTAATATTCTGTCTGACATATGAAGCAAAAAGCCCTAGTGTTTCTGATGCCTTAGCAGGATCAATACTGCAAAGGGCCTGTATAGTTGTAATTGTATTAAAGAAAAAATGAGGCTTTATCTGAGAAATCATCAGTTGCAATTTCTGATTCTGTAGCATTTTTTCATCATATTGTTCGACAAGATCCAAATGATAGAACACATAAAACAGAAACATAACGATTACAAGTATCTCACTCAGATGGGATGGATATATATTATCATTGGCTTGGTAATCTAAATAAACAGCATACACAACTATAGCTGCACATACAGGTGGTATTATCCAGCGACGAACATGTCGATTGCGATAGCCAATAAAAGAATAGGCAACGATGTATATTAAGCCCACTCCACATAGGTAAAAAACAAACAAACCTAATGGTCCTCTTTTAAAGTGGTTTTCGGATGTGTAATAAACAAATAGATGCGTGTACTGACTAGTTGAATAAAATATAAGATTAAGGAATGAAAAAAACAAAAAGATATAATGATTAAATTTGTTGGTACATAGGCACATGAAACATAAAATAAGAAATGGACGTATGCTATAGCCGATAGATGAAACCACTGAACGAATAAATACATTTCCTAAAAATTCTACAGTCCAATATCCGACGTAATCTACTAATATATGTAGAACACCTAGAAGAATAGCAAATATAAAGAGTCGTTTGTTACTTTTGGTAATATACTTATCTGTTGTAATAATTCCAATGAGAAAAATATAGAAAAATATAAAAAAGAAACTTTCTTTAAGGAATCCTAAAATCATATTGATTATCATCCCCTCATATATTCTTAAAATTGACAGATTATTTAATCAGTTTCATTATTGCGAAAGAAAAACATAATGTCAATAAATGGCAGAAAAATGGTATATCCGTTGGCATTTTGTTGGAAATTCGTTGGAATACAAATAGTATGATTGTTTATTATACAATGGTCATTTTATTTTTTGATGTCAGATAAATATCTATGGAGGGATATTTATGAAAATAAAGGTTGCTCTATATGTAAATGGATGGAATGGTGAGAACGTTGATAACTTTATTACCGGGTTTAACGGTTTCTTTACAAGCGATGCAGCGGATCTTTTTGTGTTTACTTCATATGCAACGTCTATTGGTGGTGATGAAATATTTGATGCGGAGAACGCAATTTATTCATTGCCAGAGGTTTCTTTTTTTGATGCGGTTATAATATTTGGTTCTGGTATTAAGGATGAAAGAGTTATTACTACTATTATCGAAAAATGTAAAGAAGCTGATGTTCCTGTTGTATTGCAGGGAATTGAATCAGAGGAAGTTTCATCGGTTATAGTAGATAACTATGTTGGAATGAAAAAACTCTGTGAGCATTTGGTAGAGCACCACAGCGTAAAAAATGTTACATATATTGCTGGTTCTGCAGATAATGTGGATTCCAATTTCAGAATGGAAGTGTTAAAAGAAACTCTGGAAGAACATGGGTACAGCTTACCTGATGAAAATGTATATTATGCTAATTGGGAAGCAATGCAGATAAAAAGCTACTTAAATGATAATTATGGAGACGATAAGTCGAAGTTGCCAGATGCATTTGTATGCGCAAATGATCAAATGGCAATGTTTGTGGTTCTATTTTTGGAACAAATGGGCTATAGAATTCCTGACGATATAATCGTTACGGGATTTGATAATCTAAGTGATGGAAAGGTATGTTACCCATCATTGGCGACTGTTGATCAGAACTATCAAAATCAGGGCAGTGAATGTGCGAAGCTTGCTGCTGAACTAATCAATAATAAGAAACTCATAAAAAAGAGTGTGATTCCATGTGCTGAAATGCCAGGTGAAAGCTGTGGATGCGTAGATTGCAATGGTGAAACAGAATTAAGAAAGAAAATCGGAAGAATGTGGTGGAGCGAGCGCTATTTTTCTGAAAATCTGCAAATAAGAGAACTGGAATTTGATATGTGTCTCATGGCAAATGATAAGTATGATGACATTCATCAAAGTATGGACGAGAATTTCTTATTATCAACAGGTGAAGAAACAGATGTGTTCCATATTTATCTGAATCCACAATATAAAGAACTTGAATATATGAATGCACAAGAAGGAAAATATCAAACAACAGTTTTTAATCCTGTTATGGATACTATTTGTGCAAGAACTGGTGGTGTCATTTATCATGAGAATACTCTGGATATTAGGAATCTTTTCCTGGGATATAATGCTAATGATAAGGGGACAACATATATATTCAGGACAGTGGTAATTGATTCCTACGTGGCTGGATTTCTGGTAATGAAATATTCTGACAGTGCGTTTAAGCGAAGACAATATTTTGACTTCATAGACAGTATAAATCAGACATTAAAGAAATATCAGAAGAATATTGATGATTATAACAAAACAATAAGAATTCAGGAGCAGGCTAACGAGTTCCTTACACAAACAGTAGAAGCTCTGGCTACAGCTGTTGATGCAAAAGATTCATATACGAATGGTCATTCTAACAGAGTAGCAAAATATGCAAGAAAGATTGCTGAGGAATCTGGAATGACAGAAGCTGAATGCGATGATGTATATCTGGCTGGTCTGCTGCATGACGTTGGAAAGATAGGAATAGACGATAGGATTATCAATAAAAAGGGTAAGCTTACAGATGAAGAGTTTGATGTTATCAAAACTCATCCAGTACTTGGTGGTCAGATATTGTCAAAGATTGTTTTGTCGGATTCACTTAGCATAGGAGCACGTTATCATCATGAAAGATATGATGGAAAGGGATATCCTGATAAACTTAAAGGCGAAGATATTCCACGTATTGCAAGAATTATTGCTGTTGCAGATGCGTATGATGCAATGACTTCAAAACGTAGCTACCGTGATATGATACCGCAGATGTATGTGCGAGAAGAGCTGGTAAAAGGAATAGGTACTCAATTTGATCCTGAATATGCAACAATTATGATTCATCTTTTGGATAAAGATGAAGAATATACAATGAAGGAAAAGCAGACAGAGGAAGTATTTGGTTCAGATCTTTCTTATGAGTTTGATGAATATAAGACTAAGGTCTCAGCAGGTATTCGTATAACTGATTGTCCGGTATCTATCAAAATTCAGTATGAACCTTTAAGAAATGGTGGACAGCCAACACTCTTATTATATGATTCAGCAGATGCGAGATATTATCTTGAGGATAGTTTGATGGCTGGTGAAATGGATTTTGTTGATTTTGTCAGTGTTGATATGAATGGAACAGTTTATCCTGATTATGTTCGTAAAATCGAGCAGAAGGGAAATTGTGAAGAGGCTGAATTAGTAGAGAGTGGAAAGATATATACAGCTGATGTTTGGGCAGTAAAACAGGAAGATCATTTGCTGGTAAAGATTACCACAGATGAGAGAACAGATGAGATTACTTTCGCGATGTATGATGCAGCAAGATTTGCGTATCTTGCTTTGACTGGAGAATTCTGTACACTTGAAATTCTCGATGTGGATATTTCATCAGAAGCAGTAAAAACTGACTATATTCCACGTATTGTAGAGAAGGCAACATATATTGATGGTCCAGTAGGCGATATTCCTAATGTTCAGATAGATGGATGGCTAGCCGATCATTCTGACATTTTAGAGCTTGATCAGAATATGAATCTTAATTTCCATACAATGAGTCTTCCTTCTTCAAGAAGAGTTTGGCATTGCCCAATCATAGCACTATTTTCATCTGATGATGGAATAATTGGTGGGGCAAATTATAAAGAACTTGCTTTCGTTAGACTTGATGGTGAAGTGTGGTGTGACAACACAGAGATTGTAAATGAATCACTTGTAACAAAGAGTGAAAAATTTGAAAATTGGAGCATTTGGAAGCAAAAAAATAAATCTGGTATTGATTGCAAACTGAAGATATCGAGAAATGATAATACAATAGCATTAATTGTTGAGAACAGCGGATTGGAAACAAGAAATAAAACAACGATTCCTTCTGACGTTTCTAATATATATTTCTACCTGACTGGTGATCAATGCGCGTTAACGGATATTCGTATTATTAAGGAATAATATTATTGCAACAGATATTGGAGTTATAAGGGGATAGCATGCTAAAGAAAACAATTGAGTATATAAATCAAAAACAGTTTGAAAATAGTCTGGACTTGTATAAGCAGAGATTAATGGAAAGATTTAAGTATGATGACTTATCAATGTATTTTCATATTTTTTCAACAGAATTAGGTGAAAGTGCAGTTGCGCCAATTGGGGAATGCATCGAAAGAATATTTCCTGGAAAGCCATGGGTTGGTCATTCTACCGCTGGTAATATTTCTGATTGTGAAATAACTTCTGAGATGTCAGTTACTATTACTGTTTTTGAAAATGAGACTACACAGTTTAAGATTCTGCAGTACAGTATGGACCAGCAGACTACGAAGGAGATTGCAGCTGATATAAAAAGGGAATGTGAAAACAATCCATGGATTAAGGCGGTAGAGTTCTATCGCACAATCAATGCTGAATCACCGACAGTTTTTAGTGAAGAATTTGATTGTTTACGTGAAGACATTCAAATGTTTGGAAGTATTGTGTGTTCAAAAAATATTACCAGTACTGATTCATGTGTATTTTCTTCTGTTGGAGGGTTTGATACAGCGGGTTTGCTTGTGTTGTTCTTCGGTGGAGAAGATTTCCATGTTAATTCATTTAAAGTCAGTGGATGGCAGCCTATAGGAAAAACTTTTGTTGTTACAAAAGCGAATGGATGCACAGTTTATGAGTTAGATGGAATGCCTGCTTATAATGTATATAAGAAGTATTTAAGAATTGAAAATGATGAGAACCTTTTTGTAAATGCATTAGAGTTTCCTATTATGTTTGAGCGTGACGGGGTACGAATTGTCCGAGCAGCGGCATCTGGAAATGCAGACGGTTCACTTGTTATGAGTGCAAATGTTGAAGAAGGAACTATTGTAAGATTATCATATGGTGAACCTGATACTATTATGGAGGCGGTTAGGGAAGCAGCAAGGGAAATAAGTGATTTTAATGCCGAACTGTTACACATTTTCTATTGTACAGCCCGTAAGGTGTTCTGGGGTATGGATGAGCCTACTACTGAGATATATCCATTTAGATATGTTAAGGGGAGTGCGGGATTTTTCTCACATGGAGAGTTTCTTCGTGAAAAAGGCAGCTTAAATCAGCATAGTATTACACTTGTTCTTGCAGCTATGCGTGAAGGAGAAGGTAAGAAGGGAAAGAATAGTGTAGTATTGGAGGGAACTAAGACAACTAAGCTTCCACTTGCATCCCGAATGGCAACATTTATTCGTGAAACAGTGTTTGAATTAGAAACAATCAATAGCCAGCTGCAGTTCTATAACGATCAGTTAAGGGGTATAGCCAAGACAGATGGTTTGACTGGATTGAAGAACAGACTAGCTTTTGATGAGTTGCTGAAGGATATTGAAAGCGAGACATCCAATGTGAAAGACTGGACTATGCTAATGATTGATTTGAATGGTCTGAAGAATACTAATGATAAGTATGGTCATGAGGCAGGAGATGAGCTAATTAAAGGAACTGCTTCAGTTATTAGTGAAATATATGGAGAAAAAGGTCATTGCTTTAGAATTGGCGGTGATGAATTTGTAGTTATTATTGATGCAAGTCAGGAACTTATGGCTCAGTATCGAGATAGTCTGAAGAATAGAATTGAAGAATACAACAAGTCTGAAACCTATAAGTTGTCGATGGCAGTTGGCGAGGCAAGGCTTAACGATGCGCAAGGAGTCAGGGGAACAATCAGTGATTGGAAGATGAATGCTGATATGGATATGTATCGTGAAAAAGATGGCTTTCATAAAGCAAGTAGAAAAAATCCTGATTGATTGTTGCATATAATGTCATAGATGAAATGAATAAGTGATAAATCAAATTTGATTCGTTGGCGATATATGGTGTATTTAACACGGTAATCTTTGATGACTACCGTGTTTTTTATATTTATATATCTTTGACTATTGTTAACGTGTTAGAATACAAAAGTGGCCAAACATGGATAGAAAAGATAAATCAATGAAAAATGACCATTGAATTGGTGATAGTTATGTTAGTTAAAGAGATAATAATAAAACTTATAGTGTGTTTTCTGGCAGGTTTAGGGGCAGGACTTGGAACAGGTTTTGCAGGAATGAGTGCTGCAGGGATAGTTAGCCCACTTTTGTTAACATTTTGTGGAGTACCCGCGTATCAGGCAAAGACAGTGTGCTGATATAACGTAGTAATAAACATGACTGAGGCGTGAGATATGTCCGAAAACGAATGGGATAAATTGCTAAATATAAAGACAACGGGAAGAGACGCGACAGATGCAGATACATACAGATACCCATATGAGCCAACACCATATTCTGTACTGGAGCGCTTGGCAAGCGAAGGATTGATAGATAAGAACAATACCCTGCTTGACTATGGATGCGGAAAAGGCAGAGTGTCTATATTCTTGTCATATCAGACCAAATGTCATTGTATTGGCATTGAGTACAATCAAAGAATATATAACAGAGCAGTTACCAACAGAGATAACTTTAGTAAATCAGACAGAGTGATGTTCATCTGTGAAGACGCAAAAGAATATATAGTACCACTTGAAGTGGACAGAATATTCTTTTTCAATCCATTCTCTGTAGAGATATTGCATGGTGTATTAAACAGGATTACTGATAGTTATTATGAATCGCCAAGGCATATCCAGTTATTCTTTTATTATCCGTCAGACGAGTATATTGCATGTCTGATGCAGGAGACTCAATTGGATTTTGTAGATGAGATAGACTGTTCAGATCTGTTTGATAGCAATGATGACAGGGAAAGAATAATGATCTTTGAAATAAATGAGTAGCTTGGAAACTCAGAATACAACTGCTACACCCAAGTGTAGCTTATAAACTTATTTCAAATAGAAATGGAAAAGTTGGTGTCAAGGAGACACTACCACACTATATGGTTATGTTCATATAATAGATTAGTTACGCATAAAATATGCGGGTATGTAGATAAAAAACATACCCGTTTTTTATACCTTATGGGGAAGTACGCTGAATAATAAATTGAGGCTTGAAATAGAGGACTTGCATTATTTTGACGTATGTGGTAATACGTTTAATTGTCTTTATAATTTTAAAAATAAAAGATCGAAAAAATGAAGAAAAAGAGAGGGGAAATTATGAAGAATAGAATGATGGTGGCTATCCTTGCTATTTCAATTGCATGCGTGATGGTAGCTTGTGGAGAACAGGAAGTTACAGGTAATGTAACTGCTACAGAGGCAGATACTGTTGAGGTCGCTAATGACGAGGTTGAAACAGTTGATGAAACAGAAGCTGTTGAAGAGGAAGAAGAAGTTACAGAAGAAGCTGCAGAAGAAGTAGCAGAGGAAGTTGAAGAAGATGTTGATGCCAACGATACTCTTGGTCTGAATGCAGGTAATACTTATGAAAATGCATATTTCGGCGTAAGATGCGAATTGAGCAGTGATTGGACATTGGAGTCAGAGGAGCAGATTCTTGCGAGTAATAAACTCTCTGTAGAATTGGTTGGTGACGAACTTGCTGATACACTTACCAATGCATATGAAAGTGGACAGGTAATTACAGATATGGTTGCTGTACATTCAAACGGTATGGATACAGTAAGTATGGGTATCGAGAAGTTAATGGGTCCTGCAATGTTGATTACTGAAGAACAGTATCTTGACCTTTCAGAGCCACAGTTGATTCAGGCACTTACTGACATGGGGCTTGAGAACATCAATACTACAAGATTAGAAGTTGATTTTGCAGGAAATAAGCATGCAGGCGTTCTTGTTGAGGCAGAATACTCAAAGGTGCCAGTATATGAAGAACTTATTGTTATGAAAAATGGCAGATATATCATGTGTACTACTGCAGCAACTTGGGAAGAAAACAAGATAGATGATGTTTTAGCTGGATTTTCTGCGCTCCAGTAATTATTAATGAATTGTTATCAAATGAGTAATCACTAAAGTGGTTACTCATTTTTGCTGAGGTACTTCTATGGTAAAAGTAGATTTGATCACAGGATTTTTGGGTGTGGGCAAAACCACGTTGATAAAACATTATATTGAATATCTAAAGTCACAGAATAAAAGAATTCATATCATAGAAAATGAGTTCGGCAACCTATCAATGGATCAGAAGTTACTTGATGATTGTAAGGATGAGCAATGCGCAGTCAGTGATCTGACTGGTATGTGCATGTGCTGTGTTGGTAAGAAGGAATTCATTAGATTATTAGTGGATGCAGCACATACTGGGTGTGACCATATACTGGTAGAGCCTTCTGGAATATATGATGTAGACGAATTCTTTGATGTGTTATCTGACTCAAGAGTATGTGGCTTATGTGAGATTGGAAGTATCATCACAGTTGTGGATCCATTCATGCAAAGAGACTTATCCAGAGAAGTACGATATCTGATGTTTTCTCAATTGCTGGCATCTGGTATGGTGGTAGTAAGTAAGAGTCAGTTGGCAGATAAGGAACAACTGGATGATATGCTTGGCTGGCTGGATGAACTTATGCAGGAAAAAGGCTGCGAAACTGGTTTGATGGCAGATATTGTATCAACAAACTGGGAGAGCTGGACAGCAGATGATTTTGCAGATATGGAAGATGCAGGATACTTCCGTATGGTGCATGAGCAAGAAGATTTCTCACATAGTATGTTATTCGACAGTGTAGAGATGAAAGGCTCATTTGCTAATCGTGAAGAGATACTTAACAAAGTGCAGAGCATCTTTGCTGACAAATCTATGGGAAATGTGCTGCGTATAAAAGGTTTTGTAAAGACATTGGATGGAAAGCAGTACGAAGTTAACAGCACAGGAGAATTCTTGCGTATAGAAGAGACAGAAGCAACAGGTAATTCGCTTGTTATTATTGGAGAACATTTGAAATATTGTAGGTCAGGCATTCAGCGACGGAAATAAACTCAAATAATCATGTATCTAGTATCAGTATATTTTGATGATAATGCCAATAGAATACTGCAAAGATTGATTGATCAGATAGCCAAAGAAACTGGGAATACCTTTATGACAGATCATAAGGTACCACCACATATGAGTAGCTTGGAAACTCATTGGTCAGAATAATAGAAAAAGTTATGATATAATCTAATGTAATATTTGAAACTTGTAGAAGGAGTTTGAATTTATGAAGAAGAGATTGGCTTTGATTAGTATACTTGCCATGGTATGTATGGTTGTAGGATGTGGTGTGGTAACAGAACAGGATTTGGATGCTGAAGCCATCAGACAGGAAAAAAGACTCGAGGAAAGTATCGACAATATAGAAGAAGAATACAAGGACTATGTCGAGGATATGGGAATAGACGTAGACGCAGCTCTTGAAGAAGCAGGGAGATAATGATGGGCTATACACCAAATCAGATAGTTGATTACATCTTGGAAGAACATATGGAAGCTGAGTTTCTTGCCAACATGCAATTACATAAAGGCGAGTTCTCAATTGGTGAGATACCAGATAAATACTTTAAGTTAAGAGAAGGCAAATATTTCTTCGGATCCAAGCTGTACTCTATCAATACAGAAATAACAGACGAAGATATTATTACAGCAGTACATAACCAATTGTATATAAGTGCCTTTATCTCCAGAAAATCAGGTATGAGAAATGTGCACTTCCTGGTGCATCAATATCCCAAAAGCATGAAGTCTCAGTTTGAAGATGAGATCACTCAGGAAGTAATCAGATATATGATACTTATGACAGTATTAGCATTGCGATTGGATACAAAAGAAAAAGTAAAGGCGTATATAAGTTAAAACAACAGGGCGATTGTGATTATTGATGAAAGTCATAAGAGATTCCCTCATATGATGGAAGCAGTGGCTTGAAGAATTTTAATGCATGCTGATATATATGATTATTAAATAGATCCTTAACAGGGTCTGTTTTTGCTATTTTCAAAACGAAGGAGTAGAATTACAAATAGACAGAAAAACAAAGAAATATCAATGACAGAGGAACGAACTATGTTGGATTTTATTAAAAGCAGAAGAAGCACAAGAAAATTTAAAAGTGACATGGTGGCCGATGAACTTGTAGCACAGGTAGTTGAGGCAGGCCGATACGCACCAAGTGGTGGTAACAGCCAGAGTACGCATTTTATAGTAATAAAAAATAAAGAAGTACTGGATAAACTTGCAACATTGGCAAAGCAGGAATTTGCCAAAATGGAAGTTAACGAGAATACATATAAATCCATTGTGAATTCAGTTAATGCATCCAAGAGAGGCGACTATGTATACCACTATAACTGTCCAGTATTAATAGTAACAGCAAACAAGAAGGACTATGGCAATAACATAGCAGACTGCGCCTGCGCGCTTGAAAATATGATGCTTATGGCAAATGCACTGGACCTTGGCAGTGTGTGGATTAACCAGCTTAAATGGTTAAATGATAATACGGTAATATTAGAGGAAATGTTTAAGCTTGGAATGGAGCCTGATGAGCGTGTATACGGGGCACTAGCGCTCGGATATGCAGATACTGAGGATGGAATGCCAAACAGAAAAGCGCTTGAGAGAACAGGAAACAAAGTAACATATGTAGAATAGAAGGAGCCTGGTATGACTGAAATAGATGCAATTAAAGAAAGACATTCTGTAAGAAACTATCTTGATAAGGCGATTGAAAAGGATAAGATAGACAAGCTCAATGAGCTTATAGCAAAGTGCAATGAGGAGGGAAATCTTCATCTGCAACTCTGTGTGGATGTAGGCAATACATATAACAGACTGCTTAATAAAGCGATGGGACTTGGTAGTGCACCAAGTGTTATTGCATGTGTGGGACCAGATGATGATACAGTGGAAGAACGAATTGGCTATTATGGACAGAAGATAGTTTTGTTTGCGCAGAGCCTTGGACTTAATACATGTTGGGCTGGAACATTTAATAAGAAAGGCGTTCCGGCAGAGGTTGCCTATGATGAGAAAGTGGTTATTACAATCGCTATCGGATATGGTGCAACTCAAGGGAAAGAACGAAAGTCTAAGAAAATGGAGCAAGTGACATCTGGCGATAATCCAGACTGGTTTAACTATGGAGTAGAAATGGCACTTCTTGCACCTACAGCGATTAATCAGCAGAAGTTTGAAATTAAGCTGAATGAGGATGGCAGTGTGTCTTTTAAAGATAAAGGTGGTCCATACAGTAAGGTCGATTTGGGTATTGTAAAGTATCATTTTGAAATTGGTGCTGAATACATTAAGAAGCAGAACAATTAGGCGGTGAATATGCAGTTTAAGTTATGGGGCTGTTGGTAAAGAAAAGAATCAATAACTGTTTAAGGTGTGCAAATATGCATGCCTTATTTTTTTGCAGTAGCAAATTTCAAATACTTATTTTGTACCTGTAATCATTTATCCAAAAGCTAAGATTTAGTACCATATTGTTATCGATACAGAATGCATCAGGAAGGAAATTATGACAAAACTAATATGGTTTATTATTTCATTCGCAGTGTATCTGGGATGCCTTGTATATACTGAATGGATAAGAAAACCGCAGGAAACATTGAATTATTACAAAAAAGATTGTCTTAAAGATAATTCGATGGAAAAGAGAATCGAAGAAAACATTGTCAGAAAAAGAACTCTAGATGAAGTAAGTATGAAATGTAGATCATTATCTGAAAACGGTGAAGTAACATATTTTAGCTGTGAAGATATAGACAGAATCATTGCTGAACTTAAGAAAGAGTAAATTTAGTGTTTAGATACGTAAGTATCAGAAAGAGGTAGTATATGAAAAAAGAAAGATTTGAAAAGATTTACAGTCAGGGTGCGGTTACTGTAACAGAGATCTGGGTTGACAAAGAAACCGGTGTGAATTACATATACCATGCAGCCGGATATTCAGGAGGTTTAACTCCACTTCTTGATCCAGAAGGCAAACCTGTTATCAGCCGGGACATAGTAAATAATTATAAATACCAGTCATAGGGCAAGAGTATCAGTAGATGATATAAGATATTACAATAATTCCCGTAAGGGATTGCTCTATACATTATACACAGGTATTCTTCACGGGGCTGCCACCCATGGGGGATACCACAATGAATCCAATGGCAGGAAAGGCGGGGGCTATGAAAAGAAGGGGGTTAGGTTCACTTGCAACTAATTTGGTTATAATGGCAGCAACAGCAGCATTTGTATTACCAGCTGTACTGATTTTAGAGGGAATAAAGCTTTTATCAGAAGAAAATGAAGAGGATAAAGGCTAGGGAAAGCAGATGTCAATATCTGATATAATCAATTAAAAGGAAAGGAAAGAAGGAAAATGAAGAAAAAGGGAATTGTTACGGGAATACTCAGCATGTTGTGCATTATTGCGTTATGCGGTTGTGGCGGCAACAAATATGCATTTGAGGACACTCTTATGTTTGGGCATAAGTGGGGAGAAAAAGAGGATGATTTTTATCTTGAGAAAACAGATAAATATCGTGTAACCAAGGATGGAGAATTATTTGGTTATTTAGTTGAAGGAATGGATGGAAATTTTAATGATGATGGGAAATTAGATTGTTTATGGTACACAATTACTCTTGCAGATGAAGAAAATGCAAATGACGTAATGGATAAAATGTTTGAACTGTTAAAGGATCAGACTGTTTTGCAACATGATGAATATGAAACTAAGGAATATGTAGAATGGAATACACATGATGGTCCTGGTGGTGTAACTGCAAGTAAAGTGAAAAATGGAAGCTTATGGGAAATAAGTATATCATGTTGGTATAGATAAAGTATAAATTTGAAAAAATATTTGAAATTAGAAATGTATTGGAAAGGATAAACAATGCTTTTTATGTATTGTTATATAAGTGCAGTAACTGCTTTCTGTTTGGTATGCAGTATACGAATATACAGACACTATATAACATTAAAACCACAACAAAGAACTGAAAACACAAAATATATCAAGAAAGAAGTCCGGGAAATAAGAAAAGAGGTAAGAAGACTTCAGATAGAAAATAAAGAAATCAGAAATAATGTCTGTGATGAAATAGTTGAAGAATTAAAGGCAGCTTCTCGTGATGGTGAAGTTACATATTTCAGTATTGAAGACATAGACAGAATCATTGCTGAACTTAAGAAAGAGTAAGTATTATTGCCAGTATCAGTTTATGAGGGTATAGTATTAATTGATTAAAGTGAGGTAGATAATATATTATTTTTGAGTTATAAGCTTGTTTTTGCCGATACATATTGAATTTATAGAGAAAAAATAATAAACTTAGTAAGAAGGCCGTTAAGGTTAAACGATTAAGATGTTAGTGCAGATGCATTAATATAGATTTATTGAATGGATTTAAGGAGAAAAATCATGACAAAAGCAGAATTAATCGCAGCAGTAGCAGCTAAGGCAGAAGTATCAAAGAAGGATGCAGAAGCAGTAATCAAGGCATTCCAGGATACAGTAATCGACGCAGCAAAGAAGGATGACAAGATCACATTACTTGGTTTTGGTACATTCTCAAGCAAGGCAGTAGCAGCAAAGGACGGCGTTGCTATGGGTAAGGAATATCACATCGATGCTCATAAGGAACTTAAGTTCAAGGCAGCAAAGGATGCAAAGAACATCTAATTTGAATTAAAATTTATTTAAGATAGTAAAGATGAAGGTCGAATACTATTGAAGGAAGCTGGGGACACTTATGTGTCCCTGTTTTCGTATTTACCAAACATATTGGTTACATTTGTTTTCAAAGAACAATAAGATGTAAGGCGTTCTCTGGTTGGGTAAGCGGTTATGGAAAATAAATACTTTCAAGAAGCGTATGGCAGGCGTAGTTTTATAAGAGTTGAGAAGGATGAGAATTAAGGTGTGCAAATATGCGCACCTTTTTTGTTGTGAAGGTGAAATTTTGCATTTGTAATTTGCACTTGTAGTCATTTATCCTGGTGGTATTTTTAGGTACCATATAGACATAGGTACAGGAAATGTCATTAAGGAGGACATGGATATGTTAACAATATTATTTATGATTTTTTTATTTGCAGTATTTGGTGAGTTATTTATATTAGCACTTAAAGCAGCCTGGGGAATTGGTAAGATTTTGATGTTTTTTGTATTCTTACCATTTATAATTGTAGGTGGAATTATTGCAGGATTGTTAAGATTAGTATTTCCAGTATTAGTTATCTTTGGAATTGTTTATTTGATCAAAAGTGCGCGTGTAGTTAATGACTAGAAAGAAGGTACAGGATGGCATTTTTAGTGGTTTTGGTTGCAGGTATACTGTTTGCAACGTTGTGGGGGATGACAGCATACTTCTCTAATAAAGTAGATGAAGTGAAAGCAAAGGGAACGACAGAAGAGGAACTGCTTAGATACAGAACAATAGATGAACTGGTTAAGAAGTTGCAGGATTTGTCGGATTCCGGTGAGGTAACTTATTTCTCTATGAGTGATATAAGAAAAGTTGCAGACGAGATGAAAGATCTGAAGTAAGAGAATGAATAGAAAGAGGAGATTAAATCTCCTCTTTTTCGTTTAATTGTTCTATCTAACCGTTATCATGTATAATGAGTACGGAGGAGAATTGAATTATGTTTAAGGTGAAGAAAAGGACACTTTTATTAATTGCAGGTATCGTATGGCTAATTGCAGGCTTTAATGTAGCCAGACTCGGCGTTATTTCATATATGGAGATAGAACCAAAGTGGTATCTTTACGTATTGTCTGTGGTCGTTTTTGCATTGTTTGGAATGATGTTTTATAAGATGAGTATCAAACACACGAAAAGGATAATGGGATACGAAGAACGCAGACCATTCTGGAATTTTTTTGATCTGAAGGCTTATATCATTATGGCCATTATGATGGGCGGAGGAATTGGATTTAGAGCGGCCGGAATATTTCCAGTTGTGTTTGTTGCATTTTTCTACACAGGCCTTGGTCTTGCACTTGCACTCGCAGGTGTTTTGTTCGTGAAAAATTTTGTTATGTATAAAGAATGAGGCACATAGCTAAAGATAGGAGAAACTATGGAATATAAGTTTTGGGGCTGGCAGAATGCAAATGCTAAGCCTGTAACAGATGAATATAAAGGGATAAATAGTCCAATTGATTTATATGATGCGCTGTCTGAAATCTGGTGCAGGGAGACATGTGCGCCTAGGATGCAGGATAACTGGACTAAGGAGAACATGACTCTTGGACAGTGTTCTATAACGGCTTTTCTTGCTCAGGATATTTTCGGTGGTAAAGTATATGGAATTCTAAGACCAGGTGGAAATTATCATTGCTACAATGTCATAGGGGATTGCGCATTTGATTTAACCAGTGAGCAGTTTGGTGATGAAGTACTTAATTATGATGATAATCCTGAACAGTTCAGAGAGGTTCATTTTGCCAAAGAAGAGAAAAGATTAAGATATGAGTATCTTAAAGAGACATTAAAGAAGCATTGTGAGGAGTAGTATTCATGATTACATGCCAAAACTGTGGTGCACAAATTAAGAAGGAAGAGACAAAATGTCCGCATTGCGGTTACATCAATATTGAAGGGGCAGAGAAGAAGTACCAGGCAGACATTGAGGAGATAAAGCAGGAGACTGCAGAAGCAGCCAAGGAGCCAGTTAGAGCCTTTAAGAAGGGGCTTTCCAAAGGCGTCAAGGTTATACTTGTTACCCTTGGAGTATTGGCAGTATTAGCCGCCATATATGCGGTTATGTTAGTTGTGGCGTTCAAGAATACTCCAGAGAAGTTTTTTGTTTCTGCTGAAGACAGAGCCTATGAATCAGCCTATAAAGTGGTTGCGCAGGAACAGCTAAATGAAGCTTATGATAACAATGATATTGCAAGGCTAGCAGAAATATTTGATACCGCATATTCTGTGGATAGGGTAAGGCTTTGGGGTGTAGACCATTATGAAGTGGGTTATGCAGCCAGCTGTTACATGAAACTTAAGGAGTGTCTTCCTAATCTTGATAAAGATAAATTGAAGACCAAAGAAGCAGAGGAGATAACGTATTACTGTTTCTATTTTTACTACAAGGGTTATGGTGAAGACGGCGAGCCGATTTTTGATTCTGTAAGAGAAAATGAGATACTTTCAATCATTTATAACCGCCTTGGATTTACAGAAGAGGAAATGGAGCAGCTTAGAAGTAATGTGACTAATACCTATGGCGTAGTCAGAAGCAATGTGCATAAGGAAGCCAAAGGAAAATATAAGGATTATAAATAGAAAATGTGCGCATTTACAAGAGGAATAGAAGATGAAATGTCAGTTTTGTGGAACTAATTTAGGACTTGAGGATGAACTTTGTCCACACTGTGGCAAGCCTAATAGTGAGGCTGCCAGTCATGTAGCTGTTATGAACAGCTATAAAGAGGACTTTGACAGAACGCAGAAGAAATCTGTCAAGAAAAGTAGATTTAATAACAGAGTAGCCAGAATCGTAGTTATTGTGATTATGGTAATAATTGTGTATGTCATGAAAGCTGTTACCGTTCGGTACTCTGATTTTGATATTCGCGAGGAGAGAAATACCCAGAAGAAGGCACAGGCACTGGAGGATAACAGGGAGATAGTGCTGGCAACTCTTAAACAGATGGAATTGAACAGAGAATATCTAGCTATGGAGTATTATGTGGCTGAGAATAGGATAAGAGGCGAGGAAGGCTTTGATGACTATTTCAGAGTATTTACTGCTGCAATTGACTATGAGGTTATTTATAGTGATCTCCTTAGTATAGTAGATGGATTTGATTATTACGGGGAGAAAACCAAGAAAGACTGGTGCTACGATATTGCGATATATGTATCAGGATATCATCTGTACACAGAGGGAGAATTCTGGCATGATCCAGCTGATTCGCCTATGCATGCAGGCGAGCATGGCGCATTTATCGCGGATGCAAAGAAGGATATTCAGGACATGCTGCAGGTGTATTTTAAACTGACAGATAAAGAGGCAGCTTCTATGTGGGATATGGAAGAGGAAGAACTAGGGGCATTGTTGTACGAACATTGCCAGGAGATTTATCCGGAGGTGAATGCACATGAATAAGCAAAAGAAGAAATTTGATCCTATAGTGTTAATATTGGATTTAGCAATAATTGCTATGTTGTTTTGGGTATTTGTGACAGGAATTGAATTGTACTCTGCTAAGAGTTTTGCAAAGGAAGCATCCTCATTTGCGCAGGACTCCAGGAGCATGGCCTATGAACTGGAAAGAAATGATTACGCAGCGTTGATTCAGGGCAAATACATGAATGAAATAACAGGTAACAATGGGGCAAAATCATATCATGCACTGGCTGACTATATTGAGGCTGTCTCATTGTACAAGGTATACGCTGAGAAAGGTTACACTGAGAAAGCGTTAGTACAAAAGAAAATTATGGATTCATCAAGAAAAGATATGAAGGATCTGAAAATTTTAGCAGACAAAGTAGATACTATGTTTGGCGTGAAGTAGGAGAGAAACATGTTACGAGCAGTGTTGTATATATAAGGAGTTTATGAAAGGATATACTCACAAAGATCAGACTCCTTATTGGACATAGATGAGGGATAAAAAAAGATGGCTTCTATTGATAAATTGAGGGATGTGGTTGCACATCTTCGTGCAGAAGATGGTTGCCCATGGGATAAAGAACAAACACATATGTCTTTGAAACCAGAATGTATAGAAGAGGCTTCAGAGGTGGTATGTGCAATTAATATTTTGGATCAGACAGGCAATGCAGACAATCTTAAGGAGGAACTTGGAGATTTGTTGTTGCAGATTGTTATGCACAGTCAGATTGCTCAGGAGGAAGGGCTTTTTACATTCGATGATGTTGTAGAAGGTATATCAGAGAAGATGATTCGTCGTCATCCGCATGTATTTGGTGAAGTTACTGTCAATGATTCAGGTGAAGTACTTAAGAACTGGGCTGAGATAAAAGCGCAGGAGAAAGCCAGAAAAGCTATCAAAGAGGAGATATATCTTAAACCAGCTTTTGATGAATCAAAAAAATTAATTGACAGAGCTATTGAACGAAAGAATTTGGGCTGAACTATGAAGATAGCATTAATTGGTGCAGGTGCAGTTGGTTCATACCTGATATGGGGATTTGAAAACAATCCTGATATAGAACTTACTGTAATAGCAGATAGTAAAAGAGTTGATAAAATTAAAAAAGGTGTAGTTATCAATAATGAGAAGTATTTTCCAACTGTTAAGCTCTCAGCTGAAGCAGGAAAGCAGGATATTATTGTTATTGCTACAAAATACAGTGATTTGGATGATGCGATTGTGCAGACCAAAGACATGCTGGGGGATAATACTATTGTTATCAGTTTGCTCAATGGTGTTGACAGTGAAGCAAGAATTGCAGATGCCATAGGTTGGGAACATGTTGAATATTCACTTATGCGTATAGCATCAAGAAGAACTGATGAAGGTGTAGTATTCAATCCGGATAACACTCAGGGGGTATTTGTTGGAACTAAGAAACTTCCAAAAGAATGGATGGATATTCTAAAAGCATCTAAGGTTGTCTTTACATTTGAGAATAATATAGTTCAGGATATATGGATTAAGTATGCTAGTAACATAGCTAATAATTTGCCGCAGGCTGTTTTAGGCACAGATGCCAGCTTATATACCGATAGTGAACATGGGTTTTTCTTGGCATCTAAACTGTGGAAAGAAGTATATATGGTAGCTAAAGCCAAGGGAATAGATGTTGGAGAGAAACCACTGATATTTACGGTTGTCCCAAAGACATCGAAGTATTCTACACTTCAGGATTTGGAAGCAAAAAGACATACAGAGATTGACATGTTTGCAGGTGAGTTGATAAAAATGGCAAATGAACTTGGAATCGAAGTACCTTTTGCAGAATATACATATCATGCAATAAAGGCTTTAGAAGAGAAGAACGACGGAGTGATTGGCTAATGATATTTAAACTTTTTACCTGTTATTGCTAACAGGGTGTCAGAAAAAGTACTTTGCAGGGCAGCAGGTGTGATCATGGTACTTACAAGTGTTGTAGTACTGTTAGTTAATTATGTTATATGATGCAGGCAGGATAGTAACATATGTGGATTATAAAACGAATAGAGGAAAGCGACTTTGGTTGCGAAGAGAGATTACCAGGTGAGCCATTGATTGTTCTGGTGACAATTGAAAGTGACGATGGCAGAGAATGCCAGTTTGAATGTGCTGAAAATTATCTTATAAACATTGATATTGATGAGGGTGATGAATGGCCTGAAGACATAGAGCAGATAGAGGCAGAAGAGATGCGAATCAGCAAGATGTCTGAATGGATGGACAATTATTATGATGCACTGGATAAGGTAGAAGAAAAATAGCATTGATAAAGTATTAGACGGCGATGGAGACATCGCCGTTTCTTGACTTCATGTTATGAATAATCGACCTTCACTATAATACGTATTATGGGTGATATATAATTATGAAAAGTAAATATACTGGGAGGTTATGTATGAAAGTTTCGGTTATATGGTCAAGTCCTAATAAGGATGGTTTAACAAATAGTGCTGCTAAGCAGTTTATGAATGGTCTTGTTAAGGCAGGAACAGAAGTTAATGAGATTTGGCTTAATTCAAAGAAGATTGAGCATTGTAGAGCATGTGTAAATGGCTGGGGAAACTGCAGAGCAACAGGTAAGTGTGTTCTTCCAGATGATTTTACTTCTGTATATGAGGAATTGAAGGATTCAGATGGAATAGTATTTGTATCAGCAGTTTACTGGTCAGATATGACAGAATGCATGAAGGCATTTGTGGACAGACTTCGTAGATGTGAGGCAACACATAATCATTTCCTGGATGGAAAGAGATGTGTACTTGTAGCATGTGCTGGTGGAACGGGAAGAGGAACGCTTGAGTGTCTGCATCAGATGGAGTTGGCATTAACCCATATGGGAATGCGTGCTTATGACAGAATTCCTGTAATTCGTTACAACTCAGAGTATATGCTTCCGGCATTGGAAAAAGCAGGTGAAACGTATGCTGACAAGCTGGAAAATGGATTTGATATGTATTATTAGTCAGAGGTTCTTATGGATTGGCAGAAAGAAAAAGAACAGTATATAAAAGGATGGCACACCTGGAACAACGATAGTGTACTGTCATATATATATCCCCTGGATGGAAGAGGACTTAGACTTGGGTGAAGGATGTAACAATGCCAGAAGTGATAAATTCTATCATGGGGGTGGTTTATTAGCTTACATGAGCTTGATATAGGGGATATTGTATGAAGATATTGGTTGTTATGCCTGTTGAGGAAAAACATAAAGAACTGTTGATTTCAAAAGCTCCGGATGCAGAGTGGCATTTCATGCATTCAATGGATATTAGTGATGAACTTGCAAAAAGTGCTGATATTGTAATTGGTAACATAGCACCATACATGATAAATTCATCAGAAAATCTAAAGTGGATTCAGCTTAATAGTGCAGGAACAGATGGGTATACCCAGGAAGGAGCCATACCGGCAGATGCAATATTAACAAATGCAACTGGTGCATATGGTGTAGCTATATCAGAGCACATGATAGGTTCACTTTTGTATCTGATGAAAAAAATAAATATGTATTCTAAAGACGGTGAAGAGCATAAATGGGTAGATCATGGCCCTGTTAAGTCTATATACGGCTCTAAGACAGTTGTGGTTGGCTGTGGAGATATAGGCAAAGAATTTGCTAAAAGAATGCATGCATGCGGAAGTAATGTAGTAGGTATAAAGAGAAAGATTGAAGAAGTACCTGATTATATAGACAGAATGGTTACAATGGATAAGCTGCTTGAAGAAGTAAAAGATGCTGATATTGTGGCATCGTGTTTACCGGGTACAAAGGATACTTACCAGATATTTAATGATGAGGCTTTTAGCTGCATGAAAAAGGGTGCGTATTTCCTAAATGTTGGAAGGGGCAATGCAGTTGATTCAATTGCACTTGCACAGGCGCTTAATAATAATCATCTGGCAGGTGCTGCAGTAGATGTGACAGACCCTGAACCATTGCCAGCTGATCATCCTCTGTGGGAGGCTAAAAATCTTTTGATTACACCACATGTATCAGGTGGATTTCATGTGCAGGAGACACACGACAGAATCATTGGAATTGCAGCACATAATCTGGAGTGTTTTGCAAATAATAAGATAGATGAATTTATAAATATAATTGACAGGTGAACGTGATATGAATCATGGTGGTGATGCATTTGAAAAAATGCTTACGCTTTGCTATTCCGGTTGTGCTGGTTGTTTTTGCATTAGTGCTGTTGATAACACCAAGAGCCAATTAAATAGTGATATCAGAAATAAATACAAGACAAATTTATCCGTAAATGCTAATATATTATGCGGAGCGTAATGCTTTCTTGTGTGGAGGAATCGGATAAATGAGCGTTTTTTATCATATTGTCGCATTGCTTGGTGGACTTGCAATGTTCCTATACGGAATGAGAGTTATGGGGGATGGCCTTAAATCGAATTCCGGTGGTACTATGAAAGTGGCACTTGCCAAAGTTACAAATAAACCTTTGTTAGGGTTCTTACTTGGTATATTTGTTACATGTGTAATTCAGAGTTCTACGGCAACAATCGTATTGACCGTAGGTCTTGTAGGGGCAGGATTTCTTACATTCAGACAGTCTGTTGGAATTGTATTAGGTGCCAACGTTGGTACAGCTATTACAGCGCAGATTATCAGACTTATGGATATTGAATCAGCTGAAAACAGCCTGATTTACTTTTTTAAAGCGGACAATTTGGCACCAATGGCACTTATTGCCGGTATGATTATTCTTATGACTACTAACAGAGAGTCAAAGAAGAATATGGGTAATGTTGCCTGTGGTTTCGGTGTTTTGTTCATGGGACTTATCTTTATGAGTGATGCTGTGGCAGTGTTCAAAGAGTCACTCAGCAATCTCCTTACAGCATTTGCTAATAATTATTTTCTTGGATTTGGATCCGGTGTACTTGTTACATGTATAATTCAGAGTTCTTCAGCAGTTGTAGGTATTATACAGTCAGTAGCAAGTTCGGTGGGTGTTAGCTTCAATGGTGTATTTGCAGTTATCATCGGTGTTAATATTGGTGACTGTCTTACAACATTCTTAGTTAGCCGTATTGGCGCAAGACCAGATCAGATTAGAACAGCAGTCGTTCATGTAGTATATAACGTTATGGCAGCTTTGTTGCTTATCGTTTTGCTTATTGCAGGACGTTCAACAGGAATAATAAGCGATGCGTTGTGGTTTAAAGAACTTAATTCCGGCGGTGTTGCCAACCTGCATGGTTTATTCAGAATGATTCCAGCACTTGTACTGCTTCCATTTACAGGTGTACTTACTAAGATTACAGAGACAATAGTTAAGGATGATACAACCAAGGTTGATGAAGAGGATGCTGTGATTGAAAAAGAACTTCGTGAGCTTGATCCTCACCTTCTTACCAGCCCAATCCTTGCTCTTGACCGTGTTAATGAATTATTCATCAAGATGTTTGATGTTGCATATACAAACTTCTTGGCTTGTAGTAAGCAGATATATTCTTATGAGGAAGAGCGCAAGAAGAGAATTGCTGAAAGAGAAAATCTGCTTGATAAGATTACAGATGAAACAGGCCAGTATCTTATTAAGATGACTCCTTATATAAAGCGTGATCGAGATTTCAGAACTCAGAACTTTGAATTGAAGACCAGTGTTTGTATTGAAAGAATGGGAGATTTGTCGGTTAACATAACATACAACATTAATGATCTTCAGAAGATAAAAGCAAAGTTTTCAGATATAGCTATTACAGAGTTGAGAATTGCTCTTGATGCAGTTGATGAGATTATAAAAGTTACAATGCAGGCATATAAGGATAAAGATGCTGCGCTTGCTAGAAAAGTTGAGCCACTCGAAGAAGTTATTGATGATATGGTTGCAGATATCAATACACGTCATGTACATCGTATGTCACATGGCCAGTGTGATATAGCACAGGGTATCATTTTCCAGAATATCCTTGCTAATCTTGAGACTATATCAGATCAGTGTTCTGATATTTCGATTTATATAATCGAGCTTACAGAGACAGAGATTCGTGGTCATGAGCATGAATATATCCATCAGCTTCATCATTCAGTTGGTGGTGATTTCCAGAAGGATTATCAGACACTGAGAGAGAAGTATTATACAAGACTGATGGCAGTTCCATATCTTGATGAGAGTATAGAAGAAGAATAATATGAAATACGTTTTAGAAAAAGGCTCACCAGCTGATTATTCGGACAGACTGGACAAAGAGAAAAGATGCTATGAACTGTTGGACAGGCTTGGTTTGGAATATTGGAGATGTGATCATCCAGATGCCAATGCTGATACCATGGAGGACTGTCTTGAGATTGATGCTATTTTGGAAGCAGTTGTATGTAAGAATCTGTTTCTCTGTAATAGACAACGTACACAGTTTTATCTTTTGATGATGCCAGGTGATAAGGTTTTCAAAACAAAAGAATTGTCGGGACAATTAGGGTGTGCAAGACTCAGTTTTGCTGAGCCGGAATATATGGAAAAATACCTGGACATTACTCCAGGTTCTGTAAGTGTGTTAGGACTTATGAATGATACAGACAACGCCGTGCAGCTTCTTGTAGATAAGGATATTCTTGAAGGTGAGTACGTAGGCTGTCATCCATGTATCAATACATCAAGTTTAAAACTTAAGAGAGATGATATATTTGGATCACTACTGGAAGCCATGCATCATGATGCAACAATGGTTGAACTGGTAGGAGAATAAAAAGATTGTTAAAGAGAATACCTATAAGGTATTCTCTTTTTTAGTGTAAAGATAGTTAGTAAGTAACTCAAATATGGTAGAATATAAAATAGTGATTGTTTGAAGAAGGGTATTTTATGATTAAGGCAATTTTTATCGATTATACAGGAACAATGGTTCGCGAAGATGAACCTTATACTCAGGAACTGATTAGACGTTTTATAACACATAGTGATATTCATGATCCTATGGAGGTCTTTACCAAGGTATGGGCGGTAATCAAACAGCAGGAAAAGGAACTTTATGGAGACAGTTTTATTAACAAGGATGAACAGGTTGACTCTATTCTTTATTATGCTGTTAAGAATTGGGGATTAAAGGATAATCTTGATGAATTGCATGCTATTTGGAGAAATTCATGGATACATGCCCCTTTATTTGATGATGTGAAGGGATTTTTTGAAAGTACAGACCTTCCGATTTATGTGGTATCCAATGATGATCTTAAGTATGTAGAGATGTCCCTGGAAGAAAAGGGACTTAAGCCAGCAGGAATCATCTCCGCACAAATGTGCAGAGCTTGTAAGCCGCATAAGGAGATTTTGGAAAAGGGACTAAAGGTCGCTGGAGTTGACTGTTCTGAGGCAATTCTAATAGGAGATTCAGAAAGTTCTGATGTAGTATGTGCTCAGTCGGTGGGGGTTATACCAGTATTGCTTGATCGTAAGGGAAAGTCGGCAAGGACAGATATTGATGTTATCGAATCACTGGATCAGGTAATCGATGTTATTAAGAAATATTAGGGGAGTTTTAATTATGAGAAAGAGCATACTATTGGCTTCAATTGTTGCACTGGCTATTATGTCAGGTTGCGGTAAAGAGCGTGAACATTTTGCGGACATAGATGAACTGCCACTTGAGACAAGTATAGAGGATACAGAAGTTGGAGTGGATGAGCATGAGGCGGCAACAATTACTGAAGCTGTAGAGGAAGAAGTGGTTGAAGAGGCAGAAGAGATAGTAATTCCTTCCAAAGAGGAAGTGCTTCGTTTCTGGGCTGATAATTATAAAGATATTACTTCAGGAAAATATACAGGGGACGTAAATAGATGTATATACGTATCTGCTGTGGACTTTGATGGTGATACAATGCCAGAATTGATAGCGTCTTTCAGCGATGGAAGAGGCAATACAGAATATATTCGTTATCTTGATGTAGATCCTGAATTAAAAGAGATTAAGTATTGCAAGCAGGTGGATGAGACAGGAAAAGAACTTGATGTTGAGGCGGCACTTGAGCCTATGATGATGTTTGCCAATGAGGATGGAGAGAAGCACTATATCTGTGAAAACTTTGGCAATGAAGGGCTACTGATACACACGATTGACTACGATGATATCTGCTTCAAACTGGAAGAAGGTGAGTTTATCTGTAATCCAACAGTGACACGTATCAAAGAAATGGCTACACATTATCTTGAGGATGATATGGGGGATCTGTTTGAGGAGGACACCGATTATCTTGATGGTAAAGGCAATATAATAACCGAAGATGAATACTATAACGAATATGGAATATATTCTTATGTGCAGGCATTCAATATGAATAAGGCATACAAAGTCAACAGAGAGGTTGTATACACGACAGCTGATGAATTGGAGGCTGAGGATGGCATATATAATGAACTTTTGAAATCATATGATGCTTACGCATTGTTGGAAAAGAGGGCTGAGAATCCATATGATGTCCTCAATAGAACATGGACACTTGTTAAAACCAGTATAGAAGGCGACGAACAGGAGTGGGATCCTGAATTATATGGTGATATCTTTGTAGAGTTTGAGGGTGATCAGATGATATATGATGGTCAGGTAAAGGCTGATTTCACGCTTGAATACTCCGCATACTATGATGAACAGGAATTATGGTATATTGACGTAGAACCATTTCTTGATTTTGATTGGGTTAGTTTCAGACTTGATGATAACGACAATATTAATATGATGGCAATCATAAGATACGGTGGAGACGATTATGCATCAATATACTGGACTTTCGAAAAGGTAGAGGAGTAATAGTTCAATTATTTTGTCCATCTCCATTTGCGTTCACCTTTGTTGTAATAGATTGTGATTGTCTGCAGACGATTAAGGACCTGAATCTGACACCTGAATATCCAGCTGTTGAGTGCGTTAACGACAACTTGATTAGGAAGAGTAATAAACTCTCCCTTATATGAGTAATCATTGTATGACTTTATAGTAAAGGTTTGAAACTGTCCGTCTTCGTCCAGCATACGTATACGCAAAGGTATAATGGAACCATCACGGGTATGCTGACAGATTACGTCTATTACGTTGTCCATAAGCGCCTCCTTATAGGATATAAAAATCATTATACGAACATACATTCGATTTATCAAGAGCTGATTTGAACTTATTTGTCTAAATAATTGGACTTTTAATGTTATAAAATTTTAAGAGGAGCAAAAAATGAAAATATACGATATTTCTCAAGAGGTTTTTAGTTGTGCGGTATTTCCTGGTGATATTCCTCCAGAGAGAAGGATTTTAGAAACTATTGAGGGTGGAAGTATCTGTAATCTTACAGGATTAAAGATGTGTGCACATAACGGTACGCATGTTGATTCACCATATCATTTTTATAAGGATGGTAAGACAATTGATGAGATTTCGCTGAATAAATTCATTGGAAAATGCTATGTATCATTTGTTGATGGTGATGTTACGGCGGATATTGCAGAGCAGATTATAGAAAAAGCTAAATCGCTTGATGAAGAGGCTGCCAAGAGAATACTGATTGGAGGAAATGCTTGTGTAACCTATGAAGCAGCAAAAGTTTTCTCAAGAGAAAAGGTTTTTTTGGTAGGTAATGAATCGCAGACAGTAGGTCCACTTGATGGCCCTGCACAGGTTCATTATGAATTACTCAAGGCAGAAATCGTACTGTTAGAGGGTATTCGCCTTGAAGGAATAGAGGAAGGAATATATTTGTTGAATGCTGCACCACTCAATCTTGGAGGAGCAGACGGTGCGCCATGTAGAGCAATACTTATGGGGGAATAGTATGTGGATATATGATAATTATTCAGAAGAGGAATACTTGGCAGCAATAAAGCGTGTAGAAGAGTATGCACACGAACTAGGTGCTGAATACATATGTACAAAGAACAAAAGATATACGACAGATTTAGGCGAGAAGTCTGTTGCAGAAAAAGTTGAAGTTAAGTTTTTTAAATACAGGGAGCAGTTCTTTGCAATAGAGAGACATTACACCTTAGAATGCCCTATGATTGTTTTATCATTTGGAGACAGTATTGATACCACATGGGAAGCTCAACAGCCATTTCCTTTTAACTTGAGTGATTATGATCTTAAGCAGGAAGTAAAGTACTCTATGGGAATTGAATCTTATCCAAAGAGAAATCCAAAGCTTAACATGGCAGAAGCAGCTAACAAAACTACAGATGTTGTCTTTAAAGGCTTTGTATTATTTGCAGGCCTGTTATTGTTTGTGTCATTTATGATAATGATACTTGGTGCGGCTTTTGGACTAATTCATAGATTTTTTTAGGTTATGATGTAGAGATAAATGTTAAAGCTGATTAATATGCTAAGAATACGACTTATAGATAATAGACTAGTTTGGATTTGAGATTTTTAGGATGGAAAAGGGACGACTTAGAAAGTTAATATTACCGCTTGCAATGGAACAGCTGTTGGCTGTTTGTGTTGGAATGGCAGATACATTCATGGTATCGACAGCTGGAGAAGCTGCTATATCCGGAGTGTCTTTGGTAGATGGATTAAATCTGCTGGTGATACAGATTATGGCTGCATTCTGTACAGGTGGTGTTGTAATAATCAGCCAGTATATAGGTGGAAATGAACTTAAGAATGTTAAGAGCGCAAGTCGCCATCTTGAACTTCTGATTAATATATTTTCTTTGTTTATTGTGTCTGTGTTTTTGGTATTTGGCAGAGGTATACTGAGAGTTCTGTTTGGCTCCATCGAAGCAGATGTAATGAGTAATGCAGTCACGTATCTTATTATCACGTCTGTTTCATTCATCTTCTGGGGCTTGTATTCTTCAGGTGCAGCCATATTGAGGTGCCATGAAGATACAAAGACTTCTATGAAAGTCAGTATTGTTATGAATCTTCTCAACGTGGTACTTAATGCGTATTTTGTATTTGTGGCTAGAATGGGAGTCATGGGCGTAGCTATTGCAACTCTTATTAGTAGAGCTATAGCAGGAAGCTACATGAAGTTCGTAGTTAATCGTAATATTTATAACAGACTGTATAGTGACATATCTACAGAATCAGAGAAAGAGTTCTCAACGGATATGTTAAAGAAAATACTCAGGATGGGTGTTCCAAGTGGTATTGAAAATGGAATGTTTCATGTTGGTAAACTGGCTTTAGCAAGTGTTATATCAACATTGGGAACGACAGCTATTGCTGCTAATTCTATTGCATATCAGGTGATAGAATTCCCTAATATTGTTGGAAATACTATAGGCCTGGCAATGGTTGTTATCGTAGGCCAGGATATAGGAGAATCCAATAAGGCAAAGGCTTTAAAGGATTCTTCACACATAATGAAACTGGCATATATAGGTGATTGGATATGTAAGATAGCTTTCTTTTTGGGGTCACCATATATTGTTGGGTTATTTTCGCTTACGCCGGAAGCAACTCATATGGCAGTTATTGTATTAAGATGCTTTAGCATAGCGTCTCTTCCAGCCTGGCCACTTAGTTTTACACTGCCTCATGCTCTTAGAGGTGCAGGAGATGTGAAATACACAATGATTATAAGTGTAATCTCCATGTGGATGGGAAGAGTTATAGTTGGTTACATACTGATAGCAGTATTTCACATGGGAATACTGGGAGTATGGATAGGCATGTTCGTTGACTGGTACATACGTGGAATAAGTTTCCTTATAAGGTATAAGTCAGGAACGTGGTTGGATAAGAAAGCAATATAACTGTTTATAATAATTCCTTGATTTTGCTGATACCGTACTGGGCTATTCCCTGCATATTCATGGATCTGGCTTTTTCATCCATGGCGTTACAGGCCATAATAAGTCTTTCTCTAATATTCATAACGTTATCCTCTTTTTCATGGTAATTTATATTACTAATGACATGGTACTACGTGTATAAAGGCATAAATATAGCATTTGTTGACTTTGTATTATGAATATTCGACCTTTGCTATAAACGCTATTTTTTGTATTATATAATTGAGAAAAATGGGTGCCATATAGGGCTTGGTCATTGGAGGTACATAATGATTAAAGGGTTAAAAAGTTACGAAGAAATCAAAAGCTACAAAAATTTTAATGTTGCATTGTATATGCCTGCAGAAAATGTAATACAGTGTGCTGAATCAAACCCAGAAGAGTATGATAAGCTTTTTTCTCACATATATAAGAATGTTAAAATTGGTCGCATTTACATAGAAAATTACAGATCGCAGCGCTTTGTAAGTAAGGAACAGCTTATAAAGGCAAAATCATACTTTGAGTCAAAGGGAATATATTGTTCCGGAGGAATTACAACCTGTGATGATGACTATAGAAGAGGTTTTGCTTCATTGTGTTATTCCAATGAAGAACATCGCCAGATTGTAGTAAAGAGTATACGTGATCTTGCTTCAGTATTTGATGAAATAATATTTGATGATTTTTATTTCTTAAATTGCAGATGTTCAAAGTGTATTCAGACCAAAGGTAACAGAAGCTGGTCTGAATTTAGAATTGCACAGAAGAAACAGGTTACAGAGGAACTGGTAATTAAAGAAGCTCATGCAGTTAATCCAGACTGTAACGTAATAGTGAAGTTTCCATTGTGGTATGAAGATTTCAATGAAACTGGCTATGATCTTGAACTTGATTCGGCTTTGTTTGATTCTATATATACAGGAACAGAGACAAGAAATCCTCAGTTCCAGCAGCAGCATATGCCAAAGTATACAGGCTACTTTATTATGAGATACTTTGAATCATTTAAGCCAGGAATGAATCTGGGCGGATGGTTTGATCCATATGAGTGTAACTATAATCTGACTTCTTATGTTGAACAGGGTTACATGACACTGTTTGCGAAGCCAAAGGAAGTTACACTGTTTTGCCTTGGAAGTCTGATGTATGATAACTCATTTAAGTTGTTTGCTCCTGCAGCAGGCCAGATGTTTGAGGATGCTGACAACTATCTTGATAAACTTGGAAATCCAGTGGGAATCGCTGCATACAGACCAACTTATGCCCGTGGTGAAAATAACGTTCACAATTATATTGGTGAGTGTGGTATTCCACTTGAACCATCATGCGTATATGATGCATCTGCTAAGTCTATTCTGCTTGCTGAGGGTGCTGCAGATGATATGGATATTGAAGAGAAGATGAAGAAATCTCTGGCTGATGGTGCGGATGTTGTTGTTACCAGTGGCTTTGTAAGAAAGATGGGAGACAGATTCAAGGAATTTGCCAATGTTTCTTATTCTTCAAGAAAAGCTATTGTATCAAAATATGCCAATTCAAAGAATCATGGTCTGAGTATCAATGGTATGTACAATGGCAGATGTGATGTACTTATTCCTCAGATGGATTATTGTATTAATGATGTTTGGGAACTTGCAGGCGCATATGGCACAGATACAAATTATCCATTGGTTTTAAGATGGTGTTATGACAAGGGAAGAGTTTGTGTGATTGTGATTCCTGACAATATGGGCGATCTCTATAATTTCCCTGTTGAGGTTCTTGATGCATATAGAGAAATCTTTGAAAACAGTATGAAAGTTTCATTGTCAGCACCAGCAAAAGTTCAGTTATATATATATGATAATGACACGGTAATTGTACGTTCAGATTTAGAATATGTAGAGACAATATCACTTAATGTGCCTGAAAATATCAGTAAAGTTACAGATATTATAACAGGACGTGACTTTAAGGTCGTGGGAGGAAAGATTACTTTTGAAGCGACTCCAGCGATTAATTATATTTTGAAGATGAGTTAGGGATTATCAGGTGAAAGATACAAAAATTAAGTATGACAAATCAATAGTAAAAAGTTTATTGATTGGTGCGATTGCTTTAAGCATTTTCTGTGTAATATTTATAGCACCGATATTTATACCGGCTAAATATATACCCCCAAAATTTGAGAGTAATGGGCTTTTAGTGATTTCTTTAATAGCGGTATATTCTATATTTCCATTGATTTGGCTGTGGTTGTCATACTTTAGTGGAAAATCTTATCTTAAAAAGCTGGAAGAAGTTGGATATGAGGTTCCTTATAACAGGAAGGATTATGGGAACCTGCTTGTAAATCTTCCAACTACAAGAGAAATAGATCCGCAGGATCAGGGACGTGACAGAAACAGTCTGTATCTTGCTTGCTTAACTATAGCGGGAATGGTAATAATACTCTTATTTGGCCTCGATTATTGGTTAAAGTGGAGACTGCTGTCGGATACTATAGGATTTATGCTGATATGTATAGTGATTTTAGCTGGACTTTGGGCCATTGGAGCTTATACATATTACAGAAAATCTGATAATACTAAATACAGAGATTTCTACATAATTGATTCACGTAAGGAAAGGAAAAACTTTGCAGATGGAATTGGTACATTGATTATTGTAGGAGCAATATCTGCTTTTTGTGTATCATGTGCATTTTCCATGACACAGTATGTTGCTAAGGCCAGAATCAGTTATGACCAGGAGTATATAAGTGTATGGTTGGATGATATTTCCAATTTTTATGCTGAGAATATGTATTGCCATGAAGATGAATGGCCGGATTCATATCAAAAGTTTGAAGACGGAACATATTTTTTAGAAGAAAACTGGAATGAGGATATGTTTGTAAGAATGTTCATGAGCAATCAGGACATAAGTCAGATTAGTGATTTGCAGAATAAACTACGTGCCCGGGATGGTAGACTGTTCATCAAATATAGTGATGGAAGTTTTGAGGCTACGTATACATACAAATGGGTATATGGCAAAGAAGAAACTAGAGTTTTGATTAAAGAGTATGGATCATGAAGTAGCAAAAGAGATTCTTGGAATAGAGGATATCTCTGATAAAGTCGAATTAAAGAAGAAGTATCGACAGCTGATGCATGAAGTTCATCCTGATAATGTGCAGTTTAGAGATGGTTTACATAAATATGACGCTGCAACAATTAATGAAGCATATAAATTTTTATGTAAAAATAAAATTACCATTCACAGGTCAACACGAGAGAAAACTTCGAAGTGGGATGCGCCAAAGAATAAGAATGCATATTGCAAGCGTCCTATATATGATGATGTTACTGATATGGATGGCAATGTCATAGGCAATATTATCATAGATCAGGATAAATACCTGTGGACAAAAGAAGAGGAATTCAGATTCTTCTTAAAGAGTTTGTTTGATACAAGCAAAAGCATATTGGATGAAATAGACCATAAATTAAATCGTCCAACACCTGGAAAGTTCATTGAATTTCAGGGGGAACTTACATATAATCTTGCGGGACAATTTATTGATTCCACAAAGACTTTGTTTGAGATGAATATGGATGTTGAAGATGATGACACAATGTCGTTGTTTTACATTCCAGCCATGCTAGAGATGGATATGATGACAGTTGTCAAAGGTGACACATTGTATCCGGAAAAAATCAGCAAACACAGGTTGTATGTAAAAGATGAAAATGGCCAGTCAGTTGGATATTTGTCATTTACAGATGACAGATTACCTTTTGTAGTGGTACCAATTCTTAAACAGAAAAATGTTAAAATTAAACTTAGGCTGGCATCGAATAAGTACAAAGAAAATAAACGTATGAATCTAAAAAGTACGCCTGTTGATATGTGGCTTAAGATTGGCAAGGAACAGAATAATAACTGCATAGACAATATCACGCTCAAAATTGAAAAACTGTTGTCTATGTATGAGACGGGAAAAGTCTGATGAAGTATAAAAAGATTGTCCACGGAATATTTAAAGAGAGACCAAACAGATTCATAGCTTATGTTCTTGTGGATGGAAAAGAAGAAGTGGTTCATGTCAAGAATACTGGCAGATGCAAAGAGATTTTGATTCCAGGGGTAGAAGTAATACTGGAAGAAAGTGATAATCCGGCAAGAAAGACCAAATATGATTTGATAGCGGCATATAAAGAAGGTTTTGGTCTGATTAATATTGATTCTCAGGCGCCAAACAAGGTTGCCTACGAATGGCTTAAAAGGCAGGACTATAATCTTATAAAACCAGAATATACATATGGCAATTCAAGAGTGGATTTCTATATGGAAAAAGATGGAGAGAAGTATCTTTTGGAGATAAAGGGATGTACCCTTGAGATAGATGGAAAGGGGTATTTCCCAGATGCACCAACTACACGTGGTGTAAAGCATCTTAGAGAACTCTCAGAGGCTGTCGCCAATGGCTATCATGCCATGCTGGGATTTGTGATTCAGATGGACGGCATAGAGAAAGTTTATCCGCATGGAACCACAGACCCGGAGTTTGAAAATGCGTACAAGGAAGCTCTTGCAGCAGGTGTAGAAGTGAAATTTCTACACTGTCATATAAGAGAAGATGGATTTGAGATAATAGATTAATTAGAAAAGAGGTAAGAAATGGATGAAACTCTTACCATATCTGTTGTGCCCAATAATATCAATCGTATTGTGGCTGATAGTATTAGGAAGTTGGGTAAGATACATATAGTTATGTAAACCGAAAAGGGAGAAATATGAGACCAAATTTTGAAATGAGTCAGGAAGACATAGAAAAAGCATACGAAAGAATGACAGCGATGGAACCATATCATTGTCCACCGTTCTCCAATCCACCGCAGTTAAAGGCTAAAGCCGGAAAAATACAGAATGAGCTGGCAACCCTTACAGAGGCTGATGGAGAGAGAAGAGCAGAACTGTTAAAGGAACTGTTTGGTACATATGACAGACTAGCATTCCCTGGTGCTGGATTTAGATGTGATTATGGATTCAATATACATTTCCACGGACTTGCAGTTATCAATTATAATGTTGTTATGCTTGATACATCGCCTATCAATATTGGAGCGGGTGCATTTATCGGGCCTGGAGTGTGTCTGGCTTGTTCAGGACATGCAATTCATCCATCTCAGCGAGACAGGGTGCTTACAAGTGCCCCAATCACTCTTGAGGATAAGGTGTGGCTTGGCGCCAATGTAACGGTAGTCGGGGGCGTGACTATCGGAGAGGGTAGTGTAATTGGTGCAGGCAGTGTAGTTACAAAGGATATTCCTAAGGGCGTTGTAGCTGCAGGTAATCCATGTAGGGTTATCAGAGAGATAACTGACGACGATATATTTGATGATATGAACTAGTGATAGTGTATAGGTTAGGACAGGATGATAGAATTTGCAACAAGTGCTGATGCAAAAGAAATTTATGAATTATATAAAGTTGTAATAGAAGAGGTCAACAAAACTTCGGTTAGTCTTGGATGGAATATCGATGTGTATCCGGATGACGCATTTATCAGTCAGTCTATCGAAAATAAAGAGATGTGTATCATCAGAAAAGACGGAAAAATCGTAGCTGTGGCAGTAGTTAATCATAAGGTTAATCCAGAGTACGATGATATTGACTGGAGGGTCAAAGGCCCTAAGGAAAAGATAGCAACAATTCATGCGCTGACAGTTGCGCCGGATGTTCGTGGAAGTAAGATTAGTTATAGGATGTTAGAAGATATTGATGAATATTGCAAAAGTCAGGGAGACGTAGCAATTCATCTGGATGTTATTGACACCAATATTCCTGCATATAAGCTGTATACCAGAAATGGATATACTGAAGTTGATTGCATTAAGATGTTTTATGAAGTAGTTGGCACAAGAGAGTTTTGGATGATGGAACGAGTGCTGGGGGAATAATGAAAGAGAAAAACACTATTAAAATTTTATTTATAATCAGAGTGGTATTATGGGTTATATCCTTGGTGGCTACCATTTACTGGATGTACTGGTCATCGCACCTGTATACGCTGGGATTCTATGATGAACATGAGTATGCAGTGGCCTTCAGACCAATATTTGCCAGAGGATTGTTCACATCGCTGGCAACCGTAGCAGTCAGCTTTGTGTTGCGTTTTATCAGTGATGGAATCAAAGACAAGAATAAAATTAAACTGATTAAAGAAAGCAAGGTGAAGCCATAAGACTAGTCTTCATACTCTTCGTAGTTATCATACTCTTCATAATCAGCGAATTCATCGTAGTCATCAGGCTCTTTAGAAACCGCAGAGTGTCTGCTCACTAGGTCTATTATGTGTGAGTGATATAGAATAAAGATTGCAACACACATAAAGAGGTGGATGAAGAACACATTGGTAATAACACCGATGTGTTTGATAAGATATTTTGTAGAAAAACCGTATAAACTAAGTAAACCAGTGCTGCCCAACGCAAGAAACAAAAGCGGAATGTTGTAGGCGGCATTTTTTATTGTCTTTAAGAACTCTTTAAAACTTGCATCAAAATATACAAATCTACCCACCATAAGTCCCAGGAAATATGAGATAAAGAAGTCATAATTATCATTTCCATAGATGAATTTGATATAGCAGAATATAAGGATCATATACAGCATACCAAGGAGTCTGATAGGCGCCATATCCTGGTGTTTAAGGTGTCTTAGACGAATCAGGATGTGGTCTAGAATCGTATTAAATAGACAGGACAATACAATAAATAAAAGTAATAGAAAGTCCTTATATTTATTCCAGATGGCAAGATATTCACCAACTGCACCAAAACGTTCTATAAGATAATAAGCGGACATAAACATAAGGATAGAGGTTCCTGAGAAAATGAGTTCATTGAACTTCTCCGTAACGTGATAGAGCTGTGCACGAAGTGGATTGGATTCATCACGTTCAACTATGTTACAGGTCATTTTGGAATAGATGAAAATGAGCACAAAAGCAACCAGAATAACAAGGATTGTTAATCCAAGGAATTTCCACATATATATATTCTTTAAATAATGAGCAAAATATTCACTAACTGTCATAAGATTCTCCATTTCATTAAAACCTTAGGTATTATAATATAACTGGATAAAATAAGCAAAAATGCAAAAATTTGCAATGTCGCCCGACAGGCGACTGTGAGAATTTAGAGAAGTAATATAATGACCTCAACAAATAAATGTTGCACTTGTAAGGCAGGAGAAAGAGAGGCATTATATGAAAAAAGGACTTACAGAAATCGTATTTATCTTAGACAGATCAGGATCAATGAGTGGCTTGGAGGCTGATACAATCGGAGGCTTCAATTCCATGATTGAAAAGCAAAAGAATGTTGAGGGGGAAGCCTTAATCACCACGGTATTATTTGATGACAAGATTAATACTTTGCATAACAGAGTTAGTCTGGATGAGATTAAGAAGATGACAAGAGAAGATTACTATGTTGGTGGCTGTACAGCTCTTCTTGACGCAGTTGGAATTACAATCAACAGAATCAATGATATTCAAAAATCAATGCCTGAAGATGAGCGACCAGAAAAGACTATGTTTATCATAACAACAGATGGTCAGGAGAATTCTTCAAGAGAATTTGATTATAAGAAGATTAAGAAGATGATTGAGAAGAAACAGGATAAAAAGAAATGGGAGTTCTTATTCCTGGGAGCAAATATTGATGCTATAGGAACTGCAGCTAACCTTGGAATCAAGGCTAACAGATCTGTGAATTATCATTCTGATCATGTAGGAACTGCTGTTAATTACAAGGCGCTTGATAAGGCAATTTCAGCCTTTAGATGCGCTCCTTCACTTGCCAAAGTAGAAGCCTGCATGGAAAACTGGGATGCAGACATCAAAGAGGATTATGAGGCTAGAAAAGCTTAAAACTTATGCCTCCAGGTTATTAACCTGGAGGCATATTAATGTTATAATGAAGATTAGTATACAAGCTGGTATAAAGGCTTGTATCAGCGCATCAAAAGGAAGAATAATGAGAACTAAATTCAGGTTTCATGAACAGTTAGAAAAGTACATAGAGAAGAACTATATTGCAGCTGAAAATTTAGTTGAAAAGATGCCAAGTCCAGGTGCCTTTAACGCACAGCCGATGCTGTGTGCAGCACAGGCACCGGTTGAGCCTAAAAAGAACACATTTTCTGTATTTGGAAACGCATTTTCCGGGGGCAGGGCAAAGAAAGCCTGCCAGAAGCGTGAAAATAAAGATGAAGCACATGGTTTACATAATTATAGTATATGCGCTCAGTCAGAGCCATTAGAGGCATATGAAGAGGCGTACGAAGAACCCGACGATTATGAGATTTTTACAGGTGAATCTGAACTAGAGAAGAGAATGCAGCATATCTCGGATTCATTTGGCAAATATATGATGTATCTTGTGGAGGCCAAAGGTAAGACCAGTACAGAGGTTCAAAATGGAGCCTGGATTACAAGAAAGGTCTATTCCAAGATAAACACTAATCAGGACACTTATCATCCTGACAAAAGAACTGCATTTCAGATATGTGTAGGCCTTGGACTTAACAAGGATGAAACAAAGGATTTGATTAGAAGAGCGGGATATGATTTTTCACCAAGTGAGAAAGAGGATGTGATCTGGTCATTTTTCTTCGAAAGAGAGCCGGTCGATTACGATATTTTTGATATAAGTGATGCATTGGAAAAATACGGATTAAAGCCGATTGTAGTGCTTAAATCTGGTTATGAGAAGGTATAAGTGATGTTACAGGCTGCGGCGATATTTAAGGATGGAATGATTCTTCAAAGAATGTCTAAGATTGCTGTATTTGGGGATACAGACTGCGAGAGTGTTGAAGTATCATGGGGGGACAAGTCATATATTGCAAAGATAGAGGCTGGTCATTTCACGGCGGTTATTGATACAGATGATAGTCGGGATGTGAAGACTATGATTATCAGAGGTAAAGCTGGTGGAGACAAGACCAATGAAATAGAGATTGCCAACATCTTATTAGGTGAGGTGTGGTTAGACGGTGGCCAGTCCAATATGGAACTGGAACTGCAAAACAGTCTAAATGGTATGGCTGTTGTTGAAGCAGCTGATTTTGATGATATTAGATTTTACAAGGTGCCTAAATATCCGACAGTAGATGAAGGGCTTATAGAATGCGAAAAGTCTACCGCATGGAGACCGCTGAAGGGAATGCAGTGTGCGGATATGTCTGCAGTGGCCTACTATTTTGCTACGAAGATGTACAAAGAATTAAATGTACCAATTGGTATCATTGACTGCTATCAGGGTGGAACATCCTCAACCTGCTGGGTATCTGAAGAGATGCTTAAGGATATTCCTGAAGTGCAGGGATATCTGAATGAATGGGAAGCGGAGATAAACAGCAAATCGGATGAGCAGTATGCTAAAGAGATGGATGAATACAATGCTTCTCTTAACAGGTGGCAGACTACAGTTGATGAACTAAAGGCTAAAGATCCTGATATATCTATGGTTGACATAAATGAGATAGCAGGACCATACCCATGGCCGTTACCTAGAGGAAAAGCCTCGGCTTTCAGACCATATGGTTTACATAAATCTATGATAAGCAGAGTTGCACCATACACAGTAAAGGGCTTTTTGTATTATCAGGCTGAAGAAGACTGTGACAGGGCTGATTATTACTGCAAACTTAACAGTGCAGTAATTAAGCAGTGGAGGAAAGATTTCACATTGCCAGATGTGGACTGTGAAGGGGCTGATTTAAATGCGGATGGCGCGGTTGACATAAAACCGTTTTTCCTGGTTCAGCTTCCAATGTATATTTCTGCAGGAGCAGAAGATGACAAGAAGTGGTGTGTGCTCAGACAGCAGCAGTATCAGTGTTCACTAATCAACGAAAATGTTGGAATTGCGGTCATATCAGATTGCGGTGAATATGATAACATTCATCCACTCAACAAGATGACACCAGGTTACAGACTTGCGGAAAGAGTTTTAGCTGATGTGTATGGAAACATATGCGGTTTACATAATCTCGTAGGCGCTGAATTCATAGCAGAGAAAAATGTCTGTGAGTTAACTTTTGAGAATACCTATGATGAGCTTTGCTACAGAGAATCTGACGGAGAGACACTCACTGCACTTAAAGAGAATAGAACTTTGCCTCAGGGTGAAATCGAAGATGGTACAGTATATGGCTTTGAAATCAGCAGTGATGGTGAGAATTTCTATAAGCCTAAGATTAGTGTTGCAGGTGACAAACTGATTCTTACTGGCAGGGCAGAAGAGAACATTACAGATGTAAGATATGGTTGGTTTAATTACGGTGTAGTCAATGTATATAGCAAAGCAGGTGTACCGCTGATGCCATTTTGGAAGAAAGTGGAGTAAGGAAAAATAGTTTACATAACAAAAAGAACAAAACAAAAACACAGCTTGGTTTACATAAATAGTATTGGGATAACAAATAGGAGAGACTAAAGATGAAGAAGGTATTGTTAAATACGGGTTGGCAAATGCGTCGCACTGATGAAGAAGTTTACATAAGTGCAAAAATTCCAGGGTCGGTTTATTGTGATCTTCTTGCAGCAGGCAAGATGGAAGATCCATATTGGAAGGACAATGAGGACGCTGCTCTTAAGCTTATGGATTATGAATACGAGTATGTTTCTCATTTTTCGTGTGATGATGAGATGATGGATAAGTCAGAAGTTGTACTTGTGTTTGAGGGAATTGATACGCTGGCAGATGTTTATCTCAATGGCACACACATTGCATACGCGGACAATATGCACAGAACATGGAACTATGCCGTTAAGGATTTGCTTGAGAGTGACAATGAACTTAAGATAATTTTCCGTTCTCCAACTAAGTTTATTGATGAAGCATACAAGAAAGCACCAACTCGTGGTACAGAGGATGCCATGAATGGTTTTGTACATATCAGAAAGCCACATTATATGTTTGGCTGGGACTGGGGTGCTCATTTACCAGATGCTGGTATCTGGAAGCCTGTTTACCTTCTTGGAATCGATAAAGCGAATATAGAATCGGTTAACATAATGCAGTATCACGAGGATGGTAAGGTTAGAATCGAACTTGATCCTGAGATTGCTGTATATGAGGGGGAAGTTGATGATTTCATAGCTGAGTATACACTTACAGATCCAGACGGTAACCAGGTTGCATGTGGTGACTGCATGGATGATATCATCGTGGACAATCCTAAGCTCTGGTGGCCAAATGGTCTTGGTGAGCAGAATTTATACAGCGTTTCAGTTGTGCTTAAGGACAAAGAAGGTAACGAGCTTGACAGCTGGAATAAGAGAATTGGTCTTAGAACCATCACTATGGATACATCCAAGGATCAGTGGGGAGAGAAGTTTGCAACATGTGTTAACGGGGTAAATGTGTTCGCCATGGGTGCTGACTACATTCCTGAGGATCACCTCCTTGGCAGAGTCGATGAGCAGACTACAAGAACTCTTTTAGAAAAGGCGGTTTTTGCAAACTTTAACTCAATCAGAGTCTGGGGCGGTGGCCATTATCCAACAGACTGGTTCTATGATTTGTGTGATGAGATGGGGCTTATCGTATGGCAGGATTTCATGTTTGCCTGTGCAGTATATGACCTAACACCTGAATTTGAAGAGAGTATTACTGAAGAATTAATAGATAATATCAAGAGACTTCGTCATCATGCATCCCTTGGTCTTATGTGTGGAAACAATGAGATGGAATCATTTGTTAACGATGGCACATGGGTTAGCAAGAAGAGCGAAGTAAGAGACTATATCATCATGTATGAGCGCATTATGCCAGCACTTATGAAGGAATATGCACCACAGGTATGCTACAGACCATCCAGCCCATCATCGGGTGGATCATTTGACGTACCTCAGGATGAGAACCGCGGTGACGTACATTACTGGGATGTATGGCACGGTAACAAGCCATTTTCCGAGTTTAGAAAGTTCTATTTCAGATATCTTTCAGAGTTTGGATTCCAGTCCTTCCCATTTAAGAAGACTGTTGAAAAAATCACTGATGATGAGCGTGATATGAATATTTTCTCTTATGTTATGGAGAAACATCAGAGAAATGGTTCTGCTAACGGTAAGATTATGAATTACATGCAGCAGACCTACAAGTATCCTACAAGTTTTGAAAATGTTATTTATGCTTCTCAGCTTCTTCAGGCAGATGCTATCAGATATGGTGTTGAGCATTTCAGAAGAAACAGAAATGACGACAGATGTATGGGGGCAGTTTACTGGCAGTTCAATGACTGCTGGCCAGTTGCTTCATGGTCAAGTGTGGACTATTGCCAGAGACTTAAGGCTTTGCATTATTATGCAAGACGTTTCTTCGCACCAATCATGATTTCATGCGAAGAAGAAGGTATGCTTGGCAGTGGCCAGGAACTTGTAAGACTTCCATTTGAATTCAATAAGTCAATCAGACTTAATGTTACCAATGAAACTCTTAAAGAAGAGAAGATTACAGTTAAGTGGCAGATTAGAAATGCAAAAGCCGAAGTGTTACGCAATGAATCGGTTGACATAACTGTACCGGCAATGTCGGCTGTATGGCTCGATAAGGTTGAACTTCCGGACATCGATATCTATAACGAGTATGTAAGCTATGCTGCATATAAGGCAGGCGAAAAGATATCTGAAGGAACTGTTATTTTCTCTTATCCTAAGTACTTCAGATACGTGGACCCAGAGCTTAAGGTAAGCGTAGAAGGCAAAAAGATTACAGTTTCTGCAACAGGCTATGCTAAGAGCGTAGAGATACTCAATGATAACGAAGATCTGATTCTTACAGATAACTATTTTGATCTCAATGGTGACAGCAGGACTGTTGAGGTGTTAAGCGGAAATATCGATAATATCAGAGTAAAGAGTGTTTATGATATTGAGTAGTGGAAAATGCGGTTTACATAACACGATTGATGTCGAAACAATGAAAATATGTAAGGGGTACATATGGATAAGATGTTTATTTTAGATTCAGAAGAAAACAAGGAATACATGCAACAGCTTTGCAACGAGTTACTTGCATTCGGACACAAATTTCCATCGCCAGGTGGGGGATCATATTATCTGGGAGATGATGGAACACCTTGGACTGACAGACCAAGAGAAACCTGGATTACCTGTCGTATGACCCATGTCTACAGTATTGGAAAGATGATGGGGCATGAAGGAAGTGAAAAGCTTGCTGAAGCAGGTATCAAAGGACTTTTAGGTGAATTGAAAGACAAGGAAAACGGTGGCTGGTACGCTGGCGTGACAGCTAAAGGAGAACCTCTTCCAAATAAGGCCTGCTATGCTCATGCTTTCGTAATACTTGCAGGAACATCAGGTGTGTTAGCGGGAATCGATGGGGCTGATGAACTTCTTAATGAAGCCCTTAAAGTATATGATGAGAAGTTTTGGGATGACGAGGAAGGCCTTGCGGTAGATACCTGGAATACAGAATTTACAAAGCTTGATGATTACCGTGGCCTCAATGCCAATATGCATACTGTTGAAGCATTTTTAGCAGTGGCTGATGCGTTGGGAGATGAAAAATACAGAGTCAGAGCAGGAAGAATTATAGACAGGGTTATCAGCTGGGCAAAAGATAATAACTGGAGAATTCCTGAGCATTTTACATCAGACTGGGTAGCAGATCTTGAGTGTAATGCAGACAGACCAGCAGATCAGTTTAAGCCATATGGGGCCACTCCTGGACATGGAATAGAATGGGGCAGATTAATAACTCAGTGGGCAACTTCGACATTTACAGACGGCGAAGTTGCGGTTTACATAAATGAGAAGTCTAAACCTTATATTGAAGCTGCAGCTAAACTCTATAACAGAGCAATAGAAGATGCATGGAATGCAGACGGTGCGCCAGGTATAGCCTATACAACAGACTGGGAAGGCAAGCCAGTGGTGCATGACAGAATGCACTGGACTCTTGCAGAAGCAATCAACACATCAGCTGTTTTATACAGAGCAACTAAAGACAGCAAATATGCAGATGATTATGCTATGTTCTCTGAATATCTGGAGGACAAAGTACATGATAAGGTCAATGGTTCATGGTTCCATCAGTTAGATGAGAACAATAACCTTCTTGGTACAGTATGGCCAGGTAAGTCTGATATATATCACGCGCTGCAGGCAACACTTATACCATACAGTGATGTAAATGTTTCGATTGCGGCAGCAGTAAATGACAAAATTATGTAAACTGAATGAAGCTGCAGATATATTGGTTATGTAAACTAAAAGGGGATTTTGATGAGTAAATACGATGTAGTAGCATTAGGCGAATTATTGATAGACTTCACATTGAATGGTGAGAGTTCACAGGGCAATCCAATGTTTGAGGCCAATCCTGGAGGTGCACCATGTAATGTGCTTTCCATTTTGCAAAAACTTGGCAAGAAGACTGCATTTATTGGAAAAGTTGGTAATGACCAGTTTGGAAGACTTTTGCGTGAAACAATCGAAGATGTTGGTATCGACAGCCAGTATCTTTTATCAGACAAAGAGATTCCTACAACACTTGCCTTCGTGCATACATTTCCAGACGGAGACAGAGAGTTCTCATTTTACAGAAAACCTGGAGCAGACATGATGCTTAATGAGGATGAGATTGCACAGGAAATGGTTGATGATACTAAGATCTTCCATTTTGGAACATTGTCCATGACTCATCCGGAGGTCAGAAAAGCAACGATTAAGGCAATTGAACTTGCCAAGAAGAGTGGAGCGATTATATCTTTGGATCCAAACTTAAGAGAGCCACTGTGGGAGAGCCTTGATCTTGCAAAAGAGCAGATGCTTAAAGCTATCTCATATTGCGATGTATTAAAAATCTCAGACAATGAGATTCAGTTTTTAACTGGGATAGAAGACTACGAAGAAGGAATTGCAAAGCTTAGAAGTATGTATGATATTCCACTTGTATGTCTGACACTTGGTAAGGATGGAAGCAGAGCCTACTACAAGGATATAAGAGTTGAAGTTACAGGCTTTAAGCAGGAGAACGTTGTGGATACAACGGGAGCAGGAGATACATTCTGCGGTTCAGTTCTTAGCTATATATGTGATAATGGACTGGACAATTTGACTCAGGAAAACCTTACTGATATGATTACTTATGCCAATGCGGCAGCATCTTTGGTGACTCTTAAGAGGGGAGCCATCAGATCGATGCCTGATAGGGAAGAGATTGAAACTTTGCTTCAAAAATAACAGGTTAAATGGAGATTGTTATGGGAAATCTTTTTAGTATAGATAGCCCGCTTATGCGAGGAATGTCTAAAATTGCAGATATTATGATTCTTAATCTGCTTGTTATAGTGACATGTATTCCGATTATAACTATAGGGGCGTCTATGTCAGCTATGCACTATGTACTTATAAAGCTTAGCAGAAATGAAGGTACATCAGTTTTACAGATGTATTTTAAGTCCTTTAAGGAGAATTTATTTCAGGCTACGGCACTTTGGCTTGTCAATGTGATAGCACTGGTATTTTTTGCCTATGATATGTATGTGTTCTTTTTTGCAGAAATATTCCTGCCAATGCCAGTATTTATATGTGTTGTAGCAGTTGGTGTACTGTTTATGATGACATGTATGTACTTTTATCCATTGCAGGCAAGATTTATCAATCCTGTAAGCAGAACTATAAAGAACTCATTTTTTGTCATGGTTTTAAACTTTCCAAAGAGTGTGGGAACTATAATTCTTTATGCAATTCCTGTAGCTATGATTTATCTGGGAATTATGGGAGCAGATTTCCTTTTTCCACTTGTTTTCCTGTTTGGAATAGCTGCCCCAGGTTATGGAGCAGCACTCCTGTATAAAGATGTGTTTAAGAAACTTGAACCAAAAGAAGAGGAAATCACTGACGATATGGATTTCCATGTTTTAGCTGATGAAGATACTTCAGGTGATGAAGAAGTTTCAGCCGCTGAAAAGGAACCTGAAGAGGTTAACTCTCAGGACCCTCAAAACGAAAATCTTTAAAATCGAAATCAGAACCTGGAAGGAATACAAAACTTAAGTTACCTTTTCCACAGATTGGAGCAAGGTCAAAAGTTTGAGTAGTAACTCCTTCGCTATGGGCAAATTCTATAATCTGACGGTTTTCGCATTTACCATCGTTCAATCTGATATGTATGGTGTTTTGTGGAAGTGGAGTATGACCTGTAATATGGATTTTGGTAGCACCAGCTGCGCCGAAATCCATTTTTTTGTACATAATACAAACATTGTTTCCAATTCCTGTAATCATCACATCGCCAATAGTGAACTGATCTCCGTAGATATCTGTTGCATCCTTGACCTGATGTAAATCAAAAGTAGTGTTGAGCGGAACAAACTGGAAGCCCTTGATATGAATTTTGTCGCTGATTACTTCCATACCAAAATCTAAAATTCCTGTAAGAATTTCATCGAGGTCAAAGGTTTCCTCCTGATATACGTTCCAGATAGAAGGCTTCTGATAGCGGTGCTTGCCTATACATACAGAACCTTCTGCATGAGGCATTCCTTTCCAGAAATTAATTAAAACTTCCTGTCCGCCAAGTTCAAAGATTGGTATTGTAACCTGTCTGGTACCATTGGGACCAAAGTTGAGCTTTTTAAACAGAATATAAGTATCTTCTATGCGTGAGGTGGCAATTCCCTTGTCATTGCCATTGCCTATTTCTACATTACTTTCATCGTATAAAGAACCTGATACAAAATCATAAGGATTCTTTAAGAGTTCACCAAATCCCTCAGCCTCAAATCCAAGACTTGATATAACGGTCACGCGGCCATCTGCCTCGTGGCACAATGCACGAAGATTAAAGCTTGCGTCTGCAACCGCCTGAATAGTGAGAGTAAGTCCATCTTCAGATATATCTTTGATTACCGCATTCTGAATAGGTACACCGGTTTCATTGGTGATCTGATATTCAATTCTCTCATAAGATGCGCCAGCTGGATGAACGGCTATTTTAGCTTCAAGACAATCCTTATCAGGAGTTAACTTACGAGTTTCATCAGTTGTTATCTCTAACTTACGAACGTAAGAGTTGTCTGCATCAATGGCAGCATCAACCTTTATCTGGCCGGCCTGACCAGTGGCCTTTATTACAGCAAGCAGCTTGCCGCTAAACAGACGCATGTTATCGCCTTTAAATGAGTCCATGTCTGTCTGATTGCCATTGCAAAGACCAAAGAGGATACCAGGGCCTGTGACAGATACTTTGATGCGGTCGGACGCATTTTTAACAGGGTTACCAGCCTCATCTACAGCTTCGATTTCAACAAATTTAAGTCCTAAATCTCCTTCGGATACTGTGAACTCGTTTTGTGAAAGCTTAAGGGCAGCAGTGTCGCCAAAGGAGCATTCGATGGAAGATACGGCAACATTACCGGATTTGTCATAACCAACGGCCTTGAGTGTACCAGGCGCATAGGTTAACTGATAATCAGCATACAGGCACATATCTGTTTTATGGTTTATGTTCTTTTTACCCAGCGATTTTTCATTGAAGAAAAGTTCGACTTCATAGGCATTAGAACAGATACGAATATCGATTATCTGGCCTTCGTTGAAATCCCAGTATGGGAAGACATGAATCATCGGACATTCTTCAAAGCTTCTCCAGCTGGACTGGAGCATATAGTAAACATCCTTTGGGAAACAGGCTGTATCAGCTGCACCAAAGTATGCAGATTTTGTATGGTAAGGAGTTGGCTCTCCAAGATAATCTATACCGGTCCACAGGAACTGACCAAGGCTGTAAGGAGTATCTCTTTCTGTGGTGACACAAAAATCCATGCTCTTTGCGCCCCAGCTGGTGCACGCATTACCCAGAGAAGAGCAGTGCTCATCATCATCTACAAGGAGTGACTGATTGAGTGGAAAATGATAAATTCCACGTGACTGAACCACGCTGGCTGTTTCAGATCCAAAGATTACCCAGTCAGGATGAGCCTTGTGGTGGTCTTCATATAGGAATTCACCGTAGTTGTAGCCTGCAAGCTTTAAGAAATCAACAGCATTGATAGTATTGTCCCAGGCCATATAGTTAGAACAAAGTGTAACAGGTGCAGCGCTAAAGAAATCATACTTTCTAATCTCATCAGCAATATACTGAAGTGTCTTAGCACCATCCTCATCTGCGTGAGTATCATATATCTCATTGCCGGCAGACCATAAGAATACGCAAGGGTGATTTCTGTCTCGCATGATCCAGCTTCTGATATCTTTGCCAGACCATTCTTCAAAAAATCTTCCGTAGTCATAGGTCGTCTTAGGACGTTTCCAGCAGTCGAAGGCCTCATTAAGTACAAGAAATCCCATTTTATCGCATAGATCAAGGAAAGCAGGAGACTGAACATTGTGGGCAAGTCGGATTGCATTGACGCCCATGTCTTTCATAAGGTCTAGCTGACGGATGGCCATATCTTCATAAAAGGCAGTTCCAAGACATCCATAGTCTGCATGGAGACACACACCGTTAATTTTAAGGTGTCTGCCATTTAATGAAAGCCCGGTCTCTGTGGACATCTCTATGTTTCTAAAACCAAATTTTGCAGTGGATGTATCAGTGACCACACCGTTAATTAACAGGTCCACAGTGGCCTCATATGTGTAAGGTGCGTCTATATCCCACAAAACAGGAGCTTCAACTTCATAAGCTGCAGTAAAGTCTTTGCTGTTACCAAGAGCAATTGTTTCACTGATTCCTAATTTCTTACATTCAAAACAAACAGATATTTCGCTATCTGATGGGAGATTCTCTGTATCTGCATGTATATTGAGAGTCCATGTGTTGTCATTTTTAAGTTTAGGACAAACATAGAAGCTGTCTATCGTAAAACGAGCCACAGAAGACTCTAAAAGCCATACATTTCTATTTATTCCAGGACCACCGTACCAGCGGGAATTAGGACATCTGTGGTCTATGCATACATATATGTAATCCTCAGCCGATTTTACATAGTCGGTTATGTCAAAATAAAAGGAAGTATAACCATTGACCCATCTGCCCACAAATTGCTCACCAACATAGACAGAAGCGTCCATATATATGCCATCAAAATAAAGGATGAGACGCTTGTTATCCTGTGGCATGCAGCCGATTTTCTTACGATACCAGATAACTCTGTCCGCATAGAAACTGTTGGCATCATCAATAAGTGCATCGTGTGGGATTATCACACTTTTATATCCTTTAGAATCCATGCCAAAACATATATCTAACAGGCTTTCGTCATAGGAAAGGATTTTGCATTCAAAATTATCATTAAAGAGAGTTTTTTTCATATTAATCTCCATTTTACTTGTGAAATTTAAAGTAGCCGGCTTGGGCAATTCTTACATTATTTACATTTTATTGCACAGCATTTTTCATTTCAATTGGAAAATGGAAATGGTAAGCAATTTTTGAATAGTGATACGCAAATAATAGGATGATATGTGCCCGTGTTTTTCGATATATTTTATTTAGTACATTTTTGAGTTTTTGTCAGTTGACTGAGAGGGAGTATTTTAAGAGTGAACATTATGAATGTAAAGAAATTTTTGAAGAATCCAGGAGACCATAATCCGGTTATGACACAGCATTTTGGTGCTGATCCATATGCTATGGTATACGACGGACGCGTGTATCTGTATATGACAGGTGATGCTATTGGACTGGATGAAGAAGGAAAGATTAAGGAGAATACCTACGGTGATATTTGTACTATCAATGTAATATCATCGGATGATTTGGTTAACTGGACTGATCATGGTGCAGTTGCTGCAGCTGGTCCTAAGGGAGCAGCAACCTGGGGGGGGAATTCATGGGCTCCTGCAGCGTGCTGGAAGGTAATAGATGGAAAGACAAAGTTTTTCTTATATTTTGCCAACAGTGGCAATGGTATAGCAGTACTTTCTTCGGATTCTCCAACAGGACCATTTGTTGATCCAATTGGAAAGGCTCTCATTTCAAGAGAGACACCAAACTGTGCAAGTGTAGCGTGGCTCTTTGATCCAGCTGTTTTAGTAGATGGCGATGATGCATATCTGTATGTGGGAGGTGGAATACCAAGCCCTGACATGGTTGCTAATCCGGGTACGGCAAGGGTTGTTAAGCTTGGTGCTGATATGATATCCCTTGCAGAAGATCCAAGACCTATTGAGAATGTGTCTTATCTTTTTGAGGATTCTGGAATCAATAAGATCAATGGAAAATATGTTTATACATACTGTTCTAACTTTGATGTACCAGAGGGTGGTTCACCAGATGGTTTTGATAGTGGCGAGATAGTTGCCATGATTTCTGATGATCCGGAAGGACCATTTGAAATGTACGGAGGTATCCTTAAGAATCCAGGATATTTCTTCGGTACAGGTGGTAATAATCATCACTGCATCTTTGAGTATAAGGGTGAGTGGTACATTGCATATCATTCAAGAATTCTTGAGGATGCCATGGATGTTCATGGTGGATACAGAAATACCAATATCGACAAGGTTACTTTTGATGAAACGGGAAATATCATTCCTATAAAAGGAACAAGGGCAGGTGTAAGAGAAGTTAAGAGAGTTAATCCATACGCGACAGTATGGGGAACTACCATGTCTAACCAAAACGGTACGAATGTTAAGCCTTACGGTGAAGAGAGCGAGGCAGCAGGATATGGTACCATGATTCTTTCAGATATTGAAGATGGCGGATGGATATGCGTTTCCAATGTTGACTTTGGAACGATTTCTCCTGAGAATATCTTCATTTCCATGAGAGGCACAAATAAAGGTGCAGTTCATGTGAGAATTGATGACATAAACAGTAGTGATGTGGCCGTGGTCGCATTTGATGGAGCAAAGGATTTCAATGCTTTTGGCGTGACTATGGATGACAACGTAATAGGAGTTCACGACGTATACTTTGTATATGAAAATGGTGGATTTGAAATAAAAGAATGGTGGCTAGAATAGTAAGACGGAAAGGAAACATTCATGAGTGAAGAAATAAGAGGACCTAAGGCTCCTAAAGACCCAACAAAGAAGCAGCCAGGCTTCTACATAATGAGAAATAAGAATATATGTGCTTCACCTCAGCCAGATGGCAGAGGAATCACATTTATATATGAAAGTGATGGAAGACTCCTTAGTGCAGCCAGACTGGTTGGCGGTGTTGAAGATGAAGAGATGATTGGTTTGATGGCCACCACAGAAGGATTTAGAAAACTTGTTTCTAAGATTGGTGTATGTGTTGAGTCTGAAAAAACAACAGAAAATTGTCATTTTGTATTTCAGATGTATGGCAAGAAAGATCTCTACAATGGCGGCGCCAATATCGCAGCAGATGTCAGAATGGATGGCATGGAATATGTAATCGATATGGATGATGTGGACTGGCAGGAGGATGATGACGTTCCTGGACAGATCAGATTCGAATTCGTGGAAGGTGGAACCAAGGCAGCTGTGTCAGTGAAGTTCTATCTTAATGATGGATTTACAGCTCCGGAACCTGAAGATGAATTTCCAGTAGATTTTGAGTCAGATACATATAAAGACATTATTAAAAAGTCACTCTTTAGCAAAGGTAACAATGCCCGTATCAAAAAAGCACTTGCCAAGGCGAGAGCAGGAGAGCAGACCACTATCGCATTTATCGGTGGTTCTATAACTCAGGGTGCAGGCGCAGTACCTATTAATACAGAATGTTATGCATACAAGACTTTTGAAGGTTTCTGTAAGCTTGCGGGCAAAGGAACAGAAGAAAACATTCAGTATATTAAAGCAGGTGTTGGAGGAACTCCTTCAGAGTTTGGAATGCTTAGATATGACAGAGATGTGGTCTCGGAGTGTAAGGGTGAAGGCCCGGACCTTGTAGTTGTTGAATTCGCAGTTAATGACGAGGGCGATGAGACCAAAGGCGAGTGCTTCGACTCGATTATTAGAAAGATTTACGACGGACCAGGTAAACCTGCCGTTATTATAGAATTTGCAGTATTTGCCAACGATTGGAATCTCCAGGAAAGATTAAGTCCTGTGGGATATGCATATGGAATTCCGATGACAAGCGCTCTTGATTCGGTAGTTGAACAGTTTAAATTAAAACCGGGTCAGGGAAGAGTACTTTCGAAGAGCCAGTTCTTCTACGACATGTTCCATCCGACCAATGCGGGACACAGAATTATGGCAGATGGAATTCTGAATCTTATCAAAGTGGCTGATGAAGTTCCTGCTGATGAAGAAATTGTAAGTTTAGAGGGTATTGAACCACCTCTTGGAGGAGAGTTTGAGAAGGTGGAACTGCTTGATAGGCATGTCAATAATTGCTCAGCAATAATTGAGCAGGGAGATTTCACTGATACAGACAAAGAATTGCAGGCTGTTGAAAGAAATATGGACGTTACACTTTCTCCTCAGCTTCCATATAACTGGATGTATAAGGGAACTGAAGGAAGAAGCAATAAGCCATTTGTGATGGATGTTGAATGTACCGCAATTTTGCTTATTTTCAAGGATTCTGCCGACAATAAGGACGGTAGGGCAAGAGTACTTGTAGATGGTAAAGAGGTTATGGTTGCGGACCCAAGACCTGTTGGCTGGACACATTGTGACCCTGTAATAATTTTACGTAAGGCAGAGCGTAAAATGCATCACGTAGAAATTGCTATGGAACCGGGTTGTGAAGGCAAAGATTTCACAATTTTGGGATTTGGTATTGTGCGATAATTGCTATTTTTAGCAAAAAATGATTAGTGGATAGCACATTTTGAAAGGTCATTTTGTGGTATTTGTATATAATTAATTTAGTAATTGTGAAAATATGCGTAAAATTGTTAATTTTCACTATTTAGGAGGACGACGTGAAATCTAGGATGAAGAAACCTTTAATTGCAGTAGCTGTCATCGCAGTGTTAGTGCTGGTATTGGTTTTGTTGTCTATGCGCAAGGTGGAAGATTTCCACGATAAGTACGCTGGTACAGACCTTACAAAGGATGTAGCAGGTATGGAGCGTGAAGGCACTTACACAGGCTATATCAACAGTCATGCAGATGCAAAGTTAGCTGCCGAAGATGTTGAAATCGATATCTTTGACTACACTGCTACAGGTGATGTTTCAGTGTACGAAAATTTTGAAGGAGTAGACAAGGCACTTTTTACAGAAGTAGACTCTACAGTTGCCTTTAAGGTAAATGTTCCAGAGAGTGGCTTCTATAATCTTTTCCTTGAGTATTATCTTCCAGCTTCAAGAGGTGTTCCAGCAGAACGTGCTGTATACATCAATGGAGAACTTCCATTTAATGATGCGATTAATATTTGCTTTAACCGTATCTGGACAGATGGAGGCCAGAAGAAGATTGATAACCAGGGTAACGAGATCAGACCTAGCCAGATAGAAGTATATGACTGGCAGAATGCTTACTTTACAGATAAGTTAGGCTATATTACTGATCCATATAAGTTCTATCTTGAGAAGGGTAGTAATGAGATTCGTATCGACGCAATCAATGAGCCACTTGTTATGAAGAGCTTAAAGCTTGCAAAGATTTGGAATCCTGGTACATATGCTGACTATCAGGCAGCTCAGACAGCAACTGCTAATTCTGAAGCTGCTGCTAACTATGTTCAGATAGTTCAGGGTGAAGATTCAACAGTCAGATCAGAATCTTCATTATATGCAAAGTATGACAGATCATCTCCAACAACTCAGCCAGCTTCTGTAACACATACAGTACTTAACTACGTTGGTGGTGAGGCATGGAGAACAACTGGACAGTGGATTGAGTGGAATATCGAAGTTCCAGATGATGGCTTCTATAACATTACAATCAAGGGTCGTCAGAACTATAACCGTGGTAACGTATCTAACAGATCCATATATATTGATGGAGAGATTCCATTTACAGAACTCCAGGAAGTTGCATTCTCTTATGACAATGACTGGCAGTGTAAGACTCTTGGGGATGCAGAAGGCAATGCATATGACTTCTATCTTACAAAGGGTAAGCATACAGTAAGAATGGAAGCATCTTTGGGTGGCCTTGGCCAGATTCTTGAAGATTTGTCAGATTCAACATTCAGATTAAATCAGATTTACAGAAGAATCCTTGTATATACAGGTGCAAATCCTGACCAGTACAGAGATTATCATATTGATACAACATATCCTGAAATCATGGAAGCTATGGATCTTGAGTCAAGAAGACTTTACAAGGTTGTAGATGACATGGTTGCTTACTCAGGACAGAAGGCAGACAGTATTGCATCAGCTCAGACAGTTGCACAGCAGCTTGAGCGTTTCTGCAAGAAGCCAAACAAGATTTCTCTTGAGTTCGTAACATTTAAGGATAATATTACAGCGATTGGTACAGCTTCTCTTAATTTGAGCCAGACAAGACTTGATGTAGACTACATCGAGGTAACAGGTTCTGAGACAAAGCCAATTAAGGACAAGACAACAGCAATCGCAAAGCTTGGACATGAGATTAAGTCGTTCTTTGCATCGTTCTTCGTTGATTACAACGCAGTAGGTGATGTATATGATGATTCTAATGAAGATATTATTAAGGTTTGGGTATTAACTGGTAGAGATCAGGGTACAATCCTTAAGTCTATGGTTGATGATGGATTCACACCAAATACAGGTGTTAAGGTCAATGTAGAAATCGTTGATCCATCAGCCTTACTTACAGCGGTACTTGCAGGACGTGGTCCTAACGTAGTTTTATCAGTTGGTGCTGACCAGCCTGTAAACTATGCCCTTCGTAAAGCGGCAGAAGATATAACTCAGTTCCCAGATTATGAGGAAGTTCTTTCGCACTACTCACCAAGTTCATATGAGCAGTACAGACTGGACGAACATATCTATGGTATACCTGAGACACAGACATTCAACGTTATGTTCTACAGAACAGACGTATTGGAAGAACTTGGACTTGAGGTTCCTCAGACATGGCAGGAACTCATAGAAGAAATGCCTACTATCCAGGGTAACAACCTTTCAGTTGGTATTCCTACAGCAGCAGGTAGTTCGGCTACAGCAACAGCTAGTACAGCTATTATGAGTAATGTTCCAGACCTTTCAATGTACTTCTCACTGTTATTCCAGTATGGCGGTGATATGTACAACGAAGAGGGTACAAAGACAAGAGTTGATGATGAAGCTGGTATCGATGCATTCGATGATTACGTAAGATACTTCAATGATTACGGTATCCCAACAATTTACGACTTCGTCAGCCGATTCAGATCAGGTGAGATGCCAATTGGTATCGCAGCATACTCTACATATAATACACTTCAGGTTTCAGCTCCTGAAATTCGTGGTTTATGGGATTTCACACTGATTCCTGGTACAGAGTATACAAATCCTGATGGAACAACATATATTGATAGATCAGACTTCATTACAGGATCAGCTACTATGATGATTAGTACTGACAACCAGACACTTAAGAATAATTCATGGGAGTTCATGAAGTGGTGGGCTAATCCTGATACACAGGTTCAGTTCGGTAGAGAAATCGAGGCTTTACTTGGAGCTTCGGCCAGATATGCAACTGCTAACAGAGATGCATTCTCGAACTTGTCATGGTCATCAGATGACATTGCAGTACTTAATGCACAGTGGGATCAGACAACAGGTATCAGAGAAGTACCTGGTGGATATTACACAGGACGTCATATCTCCAATGCAATCAGAAAAGTACTTAATGATAAAGATGATTCTCGAGAAACAATCATTGACTACTCAATCAAGATTGATGAAGAGATTACCAAGAAACGAAAGGAATTTGGTTTACCAGTATACGAGGGACAATAATGAAAGAATTCTTTAACAAGTATAAGATCCTGCGTAAACACAATGCGCAGGTCGCATGGAAAAAAGCAAAAAAAGCCAAGAATTGTTACTTGTTCTTAGCTCCATATGCCATACTGTTTACTATGTTCTACATATTACCGGTTGTGGCATCCATTTACTTCAGTTTTACATACTACAATATCCTGGAATCACCAAGATTCCTTGGATTACAGAATTACATCGCGTTAATTCTTGAAGATGATATCTTCCTTATGGCTATCAAGAATACACTTATGATAGCGATAATTACAGGACCGCTTGGATATATCATGTCATTTCTTTTTGCATGGTTGATTAACGAACTTCCAAGATGGGTCAGATCGGTAGCGGTTATCGTATTCTACGCACCATCAATTGCAGGTAACTGTTACGTTATCTTCTCTGTATTCTTCAGAGGTGATGCATACGGATACGTGAATGCGTTTTTGATGAATCTTGGTATTATTGATACACCAATCCTTTGGTTCATCAATCCTACATACATGCTTCCAATATGTATGGTGGTTATTTTGTGGATGAGTTTAGGTACCGGTTTCCTTTCATTCGTAGCTGGTCTTCAGGGTATTGATAAGTCACAGTACGAAGCAGGTTACATGGATGGTATTAAGAACCGTTGGCAGGAGCTTTGGTTCATTACCTTACCTAACATGAAGCCAATGTTGATGTTCGGTGCCGTAATGTCTATTACACAGGCATTCGGTGTATGTGATGTCACCATGGCACTCTGCGGATATCCTTCTACGGATTATGCTGCAAGAACTATTGTAACTCACCTTTTTGACTACGGTTTCACAAGATTTGAAATGGGTTATGCTTGTGCTATAGCAACAATCCTGTTCTTGATGATGATCTTATGTAATAAGGCAGTTCAATATCTGTTAAGAAGGGTAGGAACGTGATTATGGCTAGAACTAAAAAAGTTAAGGCTGAGAAACCATATCGTAAGCCTCTTATAAAAAGAAGAAAACCTAACCGTTCAATTGCGGGAGATATAGCTTTATACTTATTCCTGATTTTTGTAGCGTTAGTAATGGCATTCCCAATTATTTACGCTGTCAGCAGTGCGTTAAAGCCTTTGGATGAGTTGTTTAAATTCCCACCAAAGATTTTCCCACAGAACCCAACAACAGATAACTTCTCAGATTTATTTGTTACTATGGGTAAGAGCTGGGTTACATTCTCAAGATATTTGTTTAACACAGTATGGATTACATTTGCTGGTACAGCAGGACACCTTATAATTGCATCTATGGGTGCATTCGTACTTGCTAAGTATGAATTCCCAGGATCAGAGACATTTTTCAAGGTTGTAACTGTTGCCATGATGTTCACAGGTTATGTTACACAGATTCCTAACTACATGATTTTAAATAAGTTAGGATGGATTGATACATACTGGGCAATCATTATCCCGGCATTTGCATCTCCAATGGGTCTTTTCCTTATGAAACAGTTTATGGAAGGTCTTCCAACTTCACTTATTGAAGCTGCCAAGATTGACGGTGCTAAGGAATGGACAGTATTTAAGACAATTGTTATGCCAAACGTTAAGCCTGCATGGATGACACTTATCATCTTCTCAGTTCAGGCATTATGGAACAATAAGGCAGCAACATATATTTATTCAGAAGAGCGTAAAACACTTGTTTATGCACTTCAGCAGATTCAGGCCGGTGGTATCGCAAGAACAGGTCAGGGTGCTGCCGTACTTGTAGTTGTAATGATTGTGCCAATTATTATCTTTGTATTCTCAGAGAGCCAGATTCTGGAAACAATGGCAAGTTCAGGTTTGAAGGAATAGTGGGGGTGAATATTATGAAGAACAGATTTGTGAAAATATTTGCTTCCATGTGTGCAGCGATGGTTGTTGTAACATCAATGGGATCAATCGAAGCACAGGCAGCAGAGAAGAGTTATTGTTATAACTACGATTACTGGGGTGATGTTCAGGATGCTCCAAGTTCATACAGTGTATGTAAGGTATTTACATCATCTGACTTGAAACTTGACACTAATTTTTCATCACCAAAGGGTCTTACAGTAGCAGGAGATAAGGTTTATATCTGTGATACAGGTAATAACCGAATCATCCAGCTTAGCAGACCAACTCCACAGACACTTGTTGTGGATAGAATTATCGATTCAATTAAGGGTGATGTTGATGTTAAAACACTCAACACTCCAACAGATATCCAGGTATCTGAAGAAGGAAATATCTTCATAGCAGATAGTGGTAATGCAAGAGTATTAAAAGTTGACAAGGACTTGAATTACATCATGGAATTCAATAAGCCAGATGATAATACACTTGATCCTGCTCTTGTATTCCAGCCAACAAAGCTTGCTATTGATACAGCAGACCGTGTTTACTGTATAGCAACTGGTATTAACAAGGGTCTTGTAAAGTTTGAAGCAGACGGTACTTTCTCAGGTTTCGTCGGAGCTACAAAGGTTACATATGACTGGACAGATTATATCTGGAAGAAATTTGCAACACAGGCTCAGAGACAGTTGTTAGAGTCATTCGTACCAACACAGTATGACAACATCTACATGGATCATGAAGGTTTTGTATATGCATGTACAGGTTCACCTGAAGATGAAGATATTAAGTCTGGTGAGGCAGATGTAGTTCGTAAACTTAACCTCATGGGTAATGATATCCTTGTTAGAAATGGTGAGTATGAAATCATCGGTGACCTTTACATGGGTAACGGTGGTGGATACCAGGGTGCATCTTATTTTACAGATGTAACATGTTTTGATAATGACATTTTCGTATGTCTTGATAAAAACAGAGGTCGTTTATTTGGTTACGATGATCAGGGTAAATTAGTATTTGCTTTTGGTGGTAACGGTAACATGGATGGTTACTTCAGAAGACCAGCTGCCATCGACCATATGGGATATGATTTATTCGTACTTGATGAACTTGACTGTGCAGTTACACTTTTCACACCAACTGAGTTTGGCGAACTTGTTTATTCTGCAATAGATGAGTTTGATAAAGGTAATTATGATGACTCTGAAAGATCATGGCGTCAGGTAATGGCACTGGATGGTAACTATGATCTTGCTTATATTGGTATCGGACGTGCACTTCTTCGTCAGGAAAAATATGAAGAAGCCATGGATTATTTCGAACTTAAATATGATGATGAGAATTACTCAAAGGCATATAAACAGTATCGTAAGATTTGGGTAGAAGAGCATATAGGATGGATTGTAGCAGTTATCCTTGCAGCATTCCTCATCCCAATGGCTATTGGTAAGAGAAAGGCCTTAATCTACGAAATCGAAAACGCTGATATTTTCAAATATAACAAGTATGGAGAATAATATGTTCGAAGCATTAACGCAAAATGAATCAATGAAAAGATATATAAAGTCGTTAAAGTTTTCTCTTTATTGTGTTACTCATCCACTTGATGGTTATTGGGATTTGACACATGAAAAGAGAGGAACTTACGCAGCGGCTAATACAATTCTGTTTTTGACAGTATTTGTTCGTATTATCAAGCTTAGATATACCAGTTTCATTTTTAATACGGTATATTGGGAAGACTTAAATATATTCCTTTACATAGCAAGTATCATTTTCCCGCTTGCATTGTGGGTAATTGGTAACTGGGCACTTACAACACTGTTTGATGGTAAAGGAAAACTTGGACAGGTATATATAGCAACCTGTTACGCACTTGTACCTTATCCATTGGTACAGTTCCCACTCATGATCATGAGTAATTTTGTTACTGTGGATGAAAAAGAATTTTACTCAGTTTTAAGTGCACTGACACTTGTATACGCTGCGATACTTGTAATTGCAGCCATGGGACAAATTCATGAATATGCCGCAGGAAAGAATATACTGTTTACAGTAGCAACTTTATTTGCAATGTTGGTTATGGTATTCATCCTTCTGATTTTCTTCAGTATGATTTCACAGGGTGTTGCATACTTTATATCAATAGGTAAAGAGCTGTTATTCAGGTTATAGACAGGGAGAAACCATGAAAAAGGAAACAAAAGTACTAACAGAAAGACAAGTAGAAAGAAGAAATGCCATAATAGATACTTTAAAGAGCATGATTTTTCCTTTGGTATTATGCGCAATCATCTTTATTGGTATTTTCTTTATAGTAAATTACCAGGGCCAGGAAGAGGTACAGGAAATTGTACAGCCAAATGCATATGCTGGTGATGAAAAACCTATCGTGATGGAAAGTGATGGAATTAAATTCACTTTGGATCCAACTACAACACAGTTTGAGGTTCTTGTTAAATCAACAGGTAAGGTTTGGAGATCAAATCCTGACAATGCAGCTGATGATTCATTAGCTCTTCCAGAAGAAAAGGCTAAATTACAGTCTACATTGGTAATGACATATAATACTGAAGCAGGTCTTGAAACAACCTTCCCTTCATATAATTTTTCTGTTGCAAACGGAATATATGATATTGAACAGGGAGATGACTATGTAAAGATTTATTATTCACTCGGTCAGGTCCAGAAGGAATTTACGATTCCTCCAGTTTGTACAAAATCTGATTTTGACAAATGGACAAAGGCTATGGATAAGACAGGCCTGAATCTTGTTCAGCAGTATTATAAGAAATATGACATTAAAAAGCTTGGAAAGAAGGATAACAAAGAAGAACTTCTTGCCAATTATCCAATACTTGAGGAAGAAGTAATATATGTACTTCGTGATACAACAAAGGATAATGTAAAGCTTACAATGGAAGGATACTTCGAAGAGGCTGGATACACATATGAAGATTATATGGCAGATAAGGAACTTGACAATTCATCAAGTTCATCAGACAAACCAATCTTCAATATTAGTGTTATTTACAGACTTGATGGAGATGATCTTTTAGTAGAAATTCCACTTAAAGAGATGGAATACAGAAAAGAGTATCCAATCTATACAGTTACTCCACTTCCATACTTCGGAGCAGGTGGAAAAGATGATGAAGGCTTTATGATTGTTCCAGAAGGTGGCGGAGCTGTTATTAACTTTAATAATGGCAAGACATCTCAGAACAACTATTATGCAAATGTATACGGATGGGATAACGGTCTTTTCAGAGATGCGGTGGTACATAATACACGAGCAGCTTTCGAGGTATTTGGTATAGCAAACAAAGATGATTCGTTCATCTGTGTTCTTGAAGATGGTAAGAGTTATGCAGCTATTACAGCTGATATCTCTGGTAAGTTTAATAGTTACAACTACACCAATGCAGTATACAGTATCTGCCAGAGAGAAAAATACGATGTAGGTGATATTGCAAATTCAGAAATCTACAAATATATCGATGAACTTCCAGATGAAAACATTGTTCAGAGATACAGCTTCGTTGATTCAGGAAATTATGTAGATATGGCGAAGGATTATGCATCAATTCTTCATGATAAGTATGGTGATTATCTTGCACTCAATACAGATACTTCTGTACCTGTAGCAGTTGAAGTAGTTGGTGCAGTTGATAAGGTTAAGCAGATTGTTGGTGTTCCAGTATCAAGACCATTGGCTCTTACAACTTATGAAGAAGCACAGCAGATGATACTTGATATGAAGGGTGAAGGTATTGATAACCTTTCGGTTAAATTGACAGGTTGGTGCAACGGTGGTGTATCTCAGAAACTGTTAAAACGTGTTAAAACAATATCAGCCCTTGGTTCTAAGTCAGACCTTAAGAATCTTATCAATACAGCTAATAATAATGGTGTTAACATTTATTTGAATGGTGTAACACAATATGAGTACAAATCGAATATCTTAAATGGATTCTTCTCATATAGAGATGCTGCAAAGAGAATTAGTAAAGAGCGTGCTGAGATGTTTAAGTACAGTGCTATCACATATGCAGCAAGAGAAGGCTGGGAGTCATACTATTTACTTCATACAGAACTTGCTCAGAAGATGGCAGATAACTTAGAAAAGTATGCAGCAAATCTTGGAGCTGGTGTATCTTATGAAGATGATGGTAAAGATCTTGCAGCGGATTACTATAAGAAGAATCTTTACACAAGAGAAGCAGTACTCAAACTTCAGGAAGCTAGCTTTAAAGAAGTAAATGACAGTGGTCAGAAGATCATGGTTAATATGGGTAATGATTATGCAGTACCTTATGCATCAATGGTTACTAATATGGATCTTAGAGGTAATGATTATACAATCCTCGATAATTGTATTCCATTCTACCAGTTAGCAATCCATGGATATGTTGATTATGCCGGTTATTCACTTAATGTTTGTGGTAATGATATAGAACAGTTACTTTACAGTGCAGAGTACGGTGCAGGACTTCAGTTCACACTTATGAAAGAGTCAACGATGACACTTCAGAAGACACTCTACACAGAGTACTATGGATCAGATTATGATGCATGGCATGATAGAATGATTGCAATCTATAACCGTTACAATGAAGAACTTGGTCACACATTCAATCAGGAAATGACAGGACACGAGAACTTCACAGATACATTGTCATGTACAGAATATGCCGATGGAACAAAAGTATATGTAAATTATGATTATGTTGATGCAGAAGCAGATGGCATAACAATCCCAGCCAGAGATTATCTGGTTGTAAAGTAAGAGATAGGAGGAAAAAGTTCTTATGAAGACAAATAAGGATTCAAAAAAACTGGTTGGACTTTCAAGAAGAAAAGCTAAAGCCGGATATTTGTTTATCTCTCCTTTTATCATCGGTTTCTTGGTATTTATGATTAAGCCATTGGCACAGTCATTCTACATGAGCTTTTGTGAAGTAGAACTTGGAGCAGGTAACTTCAATCAGATTTATAACGGAATTGAAAACTTTAAATATGCATTTACGGTTGATCCTGAGTTCAACAGATTGTTAGTAGAAGAAATTACACGAATGATGATTTATTCTATAGCAATTATCGTATTCAGTTTCTTCGTATCACTGATTCTTAATCAGAAATTTAAAGGAAGAGCCCTTGTTAGAGCGATATTCTTCCTTCCGGTTATTCTTTCATCAGGTGTTATTTTAGGTCTTGAGACAGATAACCAGTTGATGGCAACTCTTGCAGCTCAGGTTGAAGAGACAACAAAGAACATCAGTGTTACAGCTGCACTTGAAGAAATCTTAAGAACATCAGGTGTTGGTGTAAGAGCATTCGAAAAAGTCTTCGAAATAATTGACAATATTTATGATGTAGCAATTGCATCAGGTATTCAGATTATTATTTTCCTTTCGGGCTTGCAGACAATTCCTTCAAGTATGTATGAAGCAGCAAGTATCGAAGGATGTACAAAGTGGGAGAGTCTTTGGAAGATTACTTTCCCAATGATTAGCTCAATGTTCCTGGTAAACTGGATTTACACAGTTATTGATTTCTGTATGAGATCTGATAACGCTGTAATCAAGAAGATTCAGGTTGTAATGGTTGATCAGATGAAATATGGACGTGCATCAGCAATGTCATGGGTATATTTCCTGGTAATCCTCGCATTTATCGGAATTACCGCATTATTAATTTCGAAGGAGGTATACTACTATGACTAATACAGAAGAAAAAGTAGAAGTAGCAGTAGAAGTGACAAAAGATGATAAGAAAGCTTTAAAGGCTGCGAAGAAAGCAGAAAAGAAAGCGGCTAATAAAGATTTCTGGGAAAGAAATCGTCAGTCTGGTGGTTACTTACTTCAGAAGAAAATTACAGAAGTACTTGTTAGTATCTGCAGATTTATTCTTCTGTTCGGTATGTGCTTCCTTATACTTCAGCCAATCTTTAATAAGATTTCTGTAAGTTTCATGACAGAGAGGGATTTGTTTAACCCAATAGTTATCAATATTCCAGAGCATTTTACTACAGATAACTACAAGATGGCGTCAGCACTTATGGATTATCCAAAGGCACTTAGAAATTCGATTATTATATCACTTACAATAGCTTTCCTTCAGATTGCTGTTTGTACATTGGTAGGATACGGATTTGCAAGATTTGAATTTCCATTGAAGAAATTTTGGTTTGCATGTGCTATACTTGTAATATTGATACCACCACAGACAATTGCAAGTTCACTTCATTTGCACTTTAGATTTTTCGATATTTTAGGTATAATGAAGTTGGTTACAGGTGAAACAATTAACCTGCGTGGATCAAAAATTCCGTACTATTTGATGAGTGCGGGTTGTATGGGACTGAAAAATGGTTTATATATATATATGATAAGGCAGTATTTCAGAAACATACCTTACGATTTGGAAGAAGCAGCTTATGTTGATGGTTGTGGCATGATGAAGACATTCTTAAGAATTATGCTTCCAGAGGCAAAGCCAATTCTTACATCTTGTTTCCTGTTCGCTTTCGTATGGCAGTGGACAGATGGATTCTATGCTAAGATGTTCTTAGGTGGAACACAGCTTGTTTCTACATCATTAGCAAGAATCGTTGACAGTCTGGGTGCTTATATCCAGAGAATTTCCGGTATTAAGACTACAGTATCTATTGCATATTCAAACTGTATTCTTGCAACCGGCACACTTATGATTATTATGCCTTTGATCATCCTCTACTTATTCGCTCAGCGTGCATTCGTTGAAAGTATTAGTAGTTCGGGTATCAAGATGTAATAATAAATAGTAATTTTATATTACCATTCATCTAAAAGGAGGAAAAATGATGAAAAAGAGAGTTATAGCAGCTTTAATGGTTGCTGCTACAGCAATGAGCGGTCTCGCTGGTTGTGGAAATGACGCAGCTGTTGAGACAACACCAGCAACAGATGACGCTGTTGTAGAAGATACAGCAGACGAAGAAGTTGTTGCAGACGTAGAAGAAGAAGAGGTTAGCCCTTACACAGTAATCACAGACGATGCAGGAAATCCTATCGACTTAGGCGGTATGGAAATCATCATCCGTAACTGGTGGTCACCAGAAGAGCAGGCTGAGCCTACTAACGATTATGAAGAAGCTCGTGATGAGTATCGTGAGTGGATCCAGGAGACATATAACTTCACAATTAAGGAAGTTGCTATTTCTGACTGGGGTTCAACACCACAGGATTTCGTTGACTACGTAACAACAGGTGGCGACGATAACAACTATGTATTCACACTTCGTAACGATCCAGCTATCGTTTCTGGTATGGGCAATGGTCTTATGTATGACCTTTCAACACTTGATTGCTTAGACTTCAGCCAGGATAAGTTCCAGGCTAACATGCTTCATGAACAGTACAGCAAGGGTTCTGCTATCTACTGTATGTTCGGTGGCACATCAGAAGCTAGAACAGGTGTATTCTTCAACAAGAGACTTGTAACAGATGCTGGTATCGATCCAGAATCTATTTACGATATGCAGGCAGATGGTTCATGGACATGGGCTAAGTTCGAAGAGTTAATGGCACAGTGCCAGCGTGATACAGATAACGATGGTGTTGATGATGTTTATGGTCTTACACTTAACGAGTCAGTTATGACAGATCAGGCTTGCTTCTCTAACGGTGGTTCTTATGTATCTAAGGGCGCTGATGGCAAGTTCGTTTACAACCTTGAAGCTCCAGAAACACAGGAAGCTCTTGAGTGGTGTGTTGATATGTACGGCAAGTTCGACAATCACGATCCAGAAGGTGCTGAGTGGGATTACTACAAGGAAGAGTTCGTAAACGGTAAGGCTGCATTCATGGTAGAGCAGGAGTACGCTGGTACACCAGGTAACTTCCTTGCAGACATGGAAGACGAAGTTGGTTTCGTAATGTTCCCTAAGGGACCTAAGTACGACAACTATATCAACGTTTGGGATAACAACCCAGCTTGTATCCCAGCTTGCTACGATGCTGACAGAGCTTGGAAGATCGCTTTCGCTTGGAATCTCTTCACAGATGATGTTCCAGGTTACGAAGGATACAACGGATATCTTTCAACAGCACGTGCTGGTGTTTATGACACAAGAGCCGTTGATGAGACAATCACTATGATGTCTGAGCCAGCTCATGGTACAGTTGCTTACCATGCAATTATTCCTAACCTTCAGTCAGGTCCAGAACTTACATGGAGCATCACTCCAGGTGCTGACGTAGCTGCTCTTACAGAAGCTATTTCTGGTACATGGAAGGCATATATCGACGAAGCTAATAAGTAATTTATTAGAATAACTGATATAAATTTAAAAGAGGATGGACGGTGTTGGTAAATCCAATACCGTCCATTTTTTGAGAAAGAATGTAGTAGTAATGAAGACAACCAAGGTTTTAGCATTGTTCCTATGCTGCATTTTTGCAGTAGGATGTGGAGCGAAGTCTGAAGATGAACCAATTATTATGGTTGATGCATCTGAAGAACAGATAGTTTATAACATGGAAGAGATATCCATGGGAGAAGTTGTTCTGACTAAGAATATTAATTGCGAATATGTTCAGACAAAATCTCAGGATGTTTCATTTCCAATTGGTGGAAAGATAGTTGATAAAGTATATGTCAGAGTTGGCGACACAGTTGAGGTCGGCGACTTATTAGTTGCGCTCGACAGTGGTAATATGGTCGATGAAATAGCAGGCCTGGAATATCAGATTGCGAGAAATGAACTGCAGTTGGGATATCTTGACAAAGCAGAGGAGTTTGACAGACAGAGTGCATATTTCTCATTTGCATATACAATGGGAGAAAAAGATGAAGATGCAGTGAAGGCTTATGACGAAAATATTGAGTCCATTGCAGAGAATTACACATATCAGAGAGAGGACTATCAGGATAGTCTGGAATTTGATAGAAGAAAGTTAGCCAAACTTAAGAGTGAATATGAGGGGAACTGCGTTTATGCCACTATGGCAGGCAAGGTTCATTATATAAAGACTAATCTTGAAGGCTCAACAGCCAAGAAGGATGATGTTGTTATTACCATTGTAGACAATGACAATGGTTTATTTGAGATTAAAGACGAGGAAGCTGCAAAGTATTTTAGAGAGGGCGAAGCAGTTTCTATGAGTATTGTTTATGGTGATGGTAAGGGTGATTATGAGCTTATACCACACAATATGAACGAATGGGGAGAGACTCAGGTATTTGAGATTATTGACAGACCTGAATCTGCAACCCTTGAAGTAGGTGTTTCTGGTACTATTGTTGCTGCAGTAGACAGAAGAGACAATGTCGTGCGTATACCAATTAAGGCTTTGTATCAGGCAGATAATCAGTATTATACATATGTTCTTAATGAGGATAATCTTAGAGAACCTGTATTTATTGAAATTGGCCTGGTAGGCAATAATTATGCAGAGGTCATAAGCGGTGTTGAAGTAGGAATGAAGGTGGTAAGACGATGAAAAGAACTAACAAATTTATCGCGTATCTTCTGAGTGCTGCAATGCTTATGTCTGTGTGTACAGGATGCGGTCAGACAGAAGATGACGGAAAGAAAGATAATATTACTCTTGAAGAACCAGTAGGTGTTACTGCAGATTATGATGTCGTTGGATATCGCAATATGTATTTTGCGGATGTATTTTCAAGTTCGGTAAATCCAACTGTAGAAGAGTACGCATTCAAAAAGGACCAGACTTTTAAAAAGTATGGTATTACACCAGGTGGAAAGGTCAACAAGGGTGATGCTCTTGTTTATTCAGAGACTACTGAACTGGACAAGCAGATACGTCAGCTTGAAGAAGAATTATCGGATTATGAAGTAAATTACGAGAATTCTAGAAAGGCTATGCAGGTTGATATTCAGGATGCGAGGAAGGCTGAATATGAAGCCAGTGTACCTTTTATGGAACTTTGCCAGTTTAAGCCAGATGAGAATTCAGATGCTTACGCAGGGTGGGCTGCCATGGCTCTTATGCCTGAAGGAAACTATAACAGAGCCATTCAGAACAGAGAAAGATTAGAGCAGAGTTTTAAACAAAACGAGGAACTCTATGCTCTTGAGCACAGCTATAAGCTGGGAAATATCGATAGACTTAGAGCTAAGATTGATAATGCGACAATCATTTCTGATGTTTCAGGTGAGGTTGTAGCATGTAATTATTACTACAGTGGTGACAGTATTGCCAAGGATGCAGCTGTAATCGCAGTAGGAGATACATCGGCTCGAGTTTTATTTACAGAGTATATTTCAAAGGCCAATATTTCCAAGGCGTTGGATATTTATGCTGTTATTGATGGACAGCGCTATGAACTGACATATGTCAATATGGAGCCGGAAGAATATAAGCAGAAGAGTGAAGCAGGAGAGAGTGTTTATACAACATTTATCCTTGATGATCCTTCAGGAACTATTACTATTGGTACATATGCAGTAGTAGTAATGGTTAAGGATGTTCGCGAGCAGGTATTATGCGTACCGTCTGATTCTCTTAAGAAAGAGTCAGATGGCTATTACGTATATCTGTACAATGGCGAAGAATCTGACTATGTGCCTGTTCAGATTGGAGTTAAGGATGGAATGTATGCAGAAGTACTTTCTGGGCTGAGCGAAGGCGATAAGGTACTTTCAGGTCAGGCTCCAAAGACAGGTAAGAATACAGCACAGGTTACAAAAGGTGATTACAGTATGGGTACAGACCTCAACGGATTCCTGTATTATCCATTCTCAGAATGGATTACTAATCCTGTAGAGAATGGTTCTGTATACTTTAAGGAATACCTTGTAAGCGTGGACGACAGAGTTGAGAAGGATCAGCCTGTCTGTACAATTGAAGTAATACCAGACCAGATAGAGATTGAAAGATTGAACAGACAGCTGGAAAGAATACAGAGTCGTCTTGCAAAACTTAGAAAGACAAAAGCAGATAATGATGCTAAAAATGAGCCAGACAGAAGTGTTGAGAAGCAGATAACTTCCTATGAGACTGAGATTAATCAGATTACAAGGAATCTTTCAAAGCTCTCTAAATACAGCGGTATTGTGGAAATAAAGGCACCAAACAGCGGTATGATTATGGACCTTCCACAGCTTAAGCCGGGGGATTTACTTTATTCTGGTGCAGGCCTTGCTGAACTTGTGGATGATTCAGTAAGTTACATCCTTGTTAAGGATGATAAGAATCAGCTTAATTACGGTAACGAAGCCGAGATTAAGGTTTCTGGAGGCGGTAATGTTGTTACTGTTAAGGGAAAGGTTGTTAGTGTATGTAAGATGTGCCTTTCCAAGGAGTTGACCAATGACTTCTCGATTATTGCTGTTTCACAGGAAGAGATTGATGCTGTAGGTGGTACGGATGCTATCAAGATGGGTATGTGGAACCGTAATTCAATTAAGGTCAATGTTACAGTCAGAAATGAAAAGAATGTTTTAATTGTTCCTAAAGCTGCCGTTACGCTTAAGGACAAATCAACATATGTCAATGTACTTAAGGAAGATGGCTCAGTAGAGACTGTAAGCTTTATTCCAGGAGGTTCGGATAATAATAATTACTGGATAGTAGAAGGATTGACAGAAGGGATGACAGTATGCTGGGAATAATGTTACAAAAGATGTGGCATAAAAGATGGATGAATCTCAGCCTTCTGTTAGGTTGTATTCTGTTGGTAGCAACTGTTGTAAGCTTTCCTCTTTACCAGAAGGCTGCATATGACAGGATGCTTCAGGATGAGATTCGCAATTATATATCTGAGAATGGTGTATATCCAACTCAGATAGCCATGAAGACCATATCTAAAAATGATAAAAAAGGTGAAACGATAAAAAAACTTGAGAAGTTTCAGGAAGGACTTTGTGAGCAGATCGGTGTTACTCCAAAGCGTTTAATACAGTACTACAATGTATTAAACAGTACAATCAGATCTGATATGAACAGATCTGATGCAGATGAAATGAGTCTTTCCGTGGCCTTTGCAACAGACTTTGAAGAGCATATCACTATTGTAGGTGGTGAACTGTATTCTGAAAGCGGTTTGTCAGAAGATGGCGCAATTGAAGTATTAGTATCTCAGGATACTATGCTAAAGAATGGACTTCTTGTAGGTGAGCATCTGACTTATAAGTCACTGACTACTGTTGACAAAAAGCCTATTACATTACTTATCAAGGGTGTATATGCTCAAAAAAATGATGACCCATTTTACTGGCAGATGCGTAGTAAGGATTTGGAGTTATCATGCTTTATGCGTGAAGATCTCTTCAGAAGTATGTTTACAGGAGAAAATGCCAAGAAATTTACTGTAAACAGTTTCTTCTATACACAGTTTGAGTACGAAGATATAACAACTGAAGAGGTTGCGGGTATTCTTAAAAATACTCAGTATCTTGCTAAGAAAAGTAAGTACAGGAGTGTAATCACTGATCCGGTTTACAGTACTTTATTTGAAGAATATAACAAGAAGATTAATCGTATATCAGCTACCCTTGTTATTATGCAGGTCCCAGTTCTGATTATGCTGGCGGCCTTCCTTCTCATGATTTCAGGTCAGATGTATGAGATGGAGAAAAATGAGATATCCGTAATCAAATCAAGAGGTAGTTCAAGAAGTCAGATATTCAGACTTTATCTCTATCAGGGTATAGTTCTTACTCTTGCAGGTGGGATATTGGGTATACCGCTTGGAGCAGTATTTAGTAAGGTTTTGGGAGCTGTAAGAAACTTCCTTGATTTTAATGGTTCAAGAACTCTGGATATTACATATACAGGTAAGAGCTTTATTTATGCTCTTGCGGCAATGCTTATTACACTGCTTACAATTACAATCCCAGCAATTAAGCATAGTAAGGTTTCGATTGTAAATCTTAAGCAGTCAAAGAACAGTCATAAGAAGGCTTTGTGGCAGAAATTTTATCTTGATCTTATTTTACTTGGAGTATCAGGATATGGATATTATAACTTCCACAAGAATATGTCAGATGTATCAGGCTCTGTTCTTGCAGGTGAAAGTCTGGATCCATTGTTATATATCAGTTCGTCACTGTTCATTGTTGGTATGGGACTTTTATATATCAGACTTCAGCCACTTCTTATTAAGCTGGTGTTTAATATCGGAAAGAAGAAGTGGGGACCAGCCAGCTATATTTCATTTATGGAGACTATTAAGCAGAGTGGAAAGCAGCAGCTTATTATTCTGTTTTTGATTATGACCATTTCACTTGGTATGTATCATTCTACAGTTGCTCGTACTATTCTTGAAAATGCAATCATGAATACAGAGTATGCAGATGGCGTAGATATGATTCTGGCGGAAAAATGGGAAGAAGCTGTGGATCAGGAAGGAAACAAGACAGGTGTATATGTAGAACCTGATTATAAGAAGTTTGCTTCAGTTCCATATATTGATAAATATACACGTGTATATAATGATGTTAATGGATATATGTCTTCTGGTAAAAATGATCGCAAGAAAGTCAATATTATGGGTATTCATACCAAAGACTTTGGTTCTATTACTTATGTAGATAAGAATTATCTGGATAAGCATTACTATGAATATCTTAATGAACTTGCAGTAGAACAGAAGGGTGTTCTTTTATCAGAGAACTTTAGAAAACAGCTTGGTTATGATATTGGCGATACTATTGAAATTCGTAATGAGGGTCAGAAGGTCGCTTCCTGCAAAGTTGTCGATTTCTTTGATTACTGGCCAGGATATTCTCCAACAGAGACAGTAATTACTCCGGAAGGTACAGCCAAAACAGAAGATAAGTTCCTGGCTGTAATGCATTATGATTATTCGAGAAATGCGTTCGGAGTACAGCCATATGAAATATGGACAAGTCTTAAGGGTGATGTTGATGAAGCGGAAATATATAGCTGGATAGAGGATAATAATTTCAAAGTTAAACGTTATGTAAACCGAGATAAGGATTTGGAAGAAACAACTACAGATCCGTTGTTACAGGGAACAAACGGCGTCCTTACCTTAGGATTCGTTGTAACAATTATTCTTTGTGCAGTCGGTTATATGATTTACTGGATAATGTCTATCAAGGACAGGGAGTTAATCTTTGGTGTATTGCGTGCCAGCGGTTTCCACAAGAAGGAAGTGGTACAGATGCTGTTAATTGAACAGCTTTTTGCTGGTGTGCTTTCTGTATTCGCAGGTATTGGTATAGGCTGGATATCGTCTAAGATGTTTGTTCCTATCATTCAGCTCTCATTTGCATCGGCAACACAGATTCTGCCTCTCAGACTAATCATTGAGAATGCGGACCTTATTCGTCTCTATGGCGTTATTGCTCTTGTAATGATTAGTGCTGTAGCAGTACTTATAACATTACTGTTTAGAATGAATGTAGCTAAGGCTCTGAAACTGGGAGAAGAATAATGAAAGAGATGATTGTTGGAAAAAATATAACAAGAACTTTCGCTGTACCTGGTGGAGAGTTTCAGGCATTAAAAGGAATAGATTTAGAGATTGGAGAGGGCGTATTTGCCATCTTACGTGGTCGTTCTGGTTCTGGTAAGACCACACTTATGAATATACTTAGTACTCTTGACGATCCTACTACAGGAGAAATCATTCTGGATGGTCAGAATGTTAAGGATCTTTCTGCATACGAAAGAGAGGAACTTAGAAGAAGAAAGACAGGATTTGTATTTCAGTCTGTGTCACTTATTCCTTCATTAAATGCATATCAGAATGTTGAATTTGCCCTGCGTATGGCAGGCGTTCCTATCAATAAGGATGCTGAGCAAAGAATTGAGGAGTGTCTTAAGAAGGTTGGACTTGGAAACCGTATGACCCACTACCCATCAGAGATGTCGGGTGGTGAGCAGCAAAGAGTTGCCATTGCCAGAGCTTTTGTACATCAGCCTAAGATTATCTTCGCTGATGAGCCTACAGCAGAGCTTGATTCTGCTATGGCAGCCAAGGTTACAGAGACATTCCAGAAGATGAGTTCTGAAGAAGGTATTACTATTCTGATGACAACCCATGACGTAGGTCTTATGGGGGCAGCTGATATGATTATAGAATTAGAAAACGGAGAAAGAATCAATGCCTAATGAAGAAACAGGGGTTAAGAGCACAGAAGATGATGTAATGATTCGTGCCGAAGGCCTTGTTAAGATTTATAAGACAAAAGAAACTGAAGTTTTGGCTCTGCAGGGACTTGATTTGGAAGTACAGCGTGGCGAGCTTACAGCCATGATTGGTAATTCTGGTAGTGGTAAGTCCACATTCCTTAACATGATTGGTGGACTTGACAGACCAAGTGCTGGAAAGTTATGGGTAGATGGCAAGAACCTGTTTACTATGACTGAGAAAGAACTTGTGAATTACAAGAAGGATACAGTTGGATTTGTTTGGCAGAACAATGGACGAAACATGCTTCCATTTTTGTCAGCTATTGAAAATGTTATGCTTCCAATGTATCTGTCAAGTTCAAAGGCAAAGCATGATAAGGCTATGGAACTGCTCGAGAAGGTAGGTATGGCTCATAAGAAGAACAGCCGTATGAATATGCTCTCCGGTGGTGAGCAGCAAAGAGTTGCTATAGCTATTGCCCTTGCCAATTCACCAAAGCTTCTATTGGCGGATGAGCCTACGGGTTCTGTAGACGTTAATACCGCCAATTATATATTTGATGTATTTACAGAGCTTAACAAGAGCGGTCAGACCATACTTATAGTTACACATGACATGGCATTATCAAAGAAGGTTAAGCGTGTTGTAGCTATCAGGGATGGAAAGATAAGTTCAGAAAGAATACTTAAGGAAGCTTATGCCGACCGTGTTAAGGAAACAAACATTGACTGGCGAGAGGAAGATACTCAGAATGAATATGTTATCCTGGATAAGGCAAACAGACTTCAGATTCCTCAGGATTTAATTGATTCGCTTAGTCTTGAAGACAATAAAGTTATGATTTCTTCAAGAGATGGAGAGATAGTTATTAGCAAGCCACAGGCTTAGAAAGATTGCAGGTAGAAATTATGGCAGTAAAAGCAAATAACCCAATATTATCAGGATTTTATCCAGATCCATCAATTCTTGCAGTAGGAGAAGATTACTATATCGTAAATTCTTCTTTTGCATATTTCCCAGGACTTCCAATTATGCACAGTAAGGACCTTGCACATTGGGAGCAGATTGGAAATGCGCTCAATAGAAACTCTCAGTTGCCATTGGGGGATGATGAGGTTTCAAGAGGCCTCTTTGCACCAACAATTCGTTATAACAAGGGTACATATTATATTATCTGTACTAATGTTGATCATGGCGGAAACTTTATAGTTACAGCCACAGATCCAAGAGGACCATGGTCTGAACCACATTACATTGAGAATGCGGAAGGTATTGATCCATCCCTTTTCTTTGATGAGGATGGAAAATGTTACTATACAGGAACTCATCCAAATCCTGCAGGATGCCAGTACGATGGTGATTGGTATATCTACACTCAGGAAATTGATATAGAGAATTTTAAACTCATTGGAGAGCCGGTTGATGTATGGAATGGTGCCATGAAAGGCGTTCATTGGCCTGAAGGACCACATCTTTATAAGATAGGCGAGTATTATTACATTCTTCATGCAGAAGGCGGTACAGGCCCAAATCACGCGGTCAGCGTAGCAAGATCAAAGAATGTATTTGGCCCATTTGAGAATAACTTTAATAATCCTATTTTTACACACAGACACCTTGGTAAGCGATATCCAATTCAGTATGTTGGTCATGCAGATATGTTCCAGGCTGCAGATGGTTACTGGTACATGGTAATGCTTGCAACACGTCCAATTAAGGGTAAGACAACAATGGGAAGAGAAACTTTCCTTGCAAGAGTCGCATGGGAAGATGGATGGCCAATTGTTAATCCTGGTATAGGTGTTTTATCAGATGAGTTGACAATAGATTTGCCTGAGTTTGAGGTAAGTGCTCCAAGTCTTTGTCCTTTATCAGACAAACATTATGAGTTTGGACAGATGGATAGTTTGCCATTGCCACTTATGGTACTTAGAAATCCTGAGGATGATATGTACTCATTTGATGAAAATGGATTATCAATCAAGTGTACTAAGAAAAAGCCTTACATATCCCTCAGACAGGATTGCCACAGCTTTGAGGCAATTGCTGTATTAAGATCAAAAGAGTTGTATAATGGGGCTAAGGCAGGTCTGATGTTATATCAGAATGACAATTATCAGTTATATGTAGAATTTGCAGGAATTCATGCTACAGCAATTTTAAAGAAGAATGGTGTAGAGGAAAAGCTTGGATCTACAATGGCTGCATATGACAATGTCTCACTTATGATTTCAGTCAGTGGACTTAGCGCATCAATTTATGTTGGCGAAGGCAATGATATGGAATTGTTTGTAGACAATATAGATATTTCTACTCTTTCAACAGAGGACGCAGGGGGCTTCGTTGGATGTACTATTGGTGTATTTGCAGATTCTGATGAGGAGCAGGAGACAGGCACATACGCAACATTTAAATCACTGTCATACAGACCGATTCTTAACTAGTCAGTATGAGTGAGGTTGTAAAAGGAGGATATTTAGATGAAACCAGTAAGATTTCATTTACCAGGATTAAGATATAATTATCCGCTTAACATGTTTTGGATAAGCATGTTAAAGACACGTCCTGAAATATTCAGAGAGGGCGTTGAGATAGGATCAGTATTTGGTACATTTCCATATTCCATCTGGAATGGTGGAAGACTGATTGGGTATGATCAGTGTGACAGTAACTATGTAAAGAGTGTTATTAAGTCTGTTAATGATCAGGGAGTACCTATCAGATACACATTTACAAATCCAGTACTTGAGGAATCTGATTTTGATGATCCATTCTGTAATTTCTGTATGGATGCTGCTAACAATGGTATGAATGAAGTTATTATCATGGATCAGAGACTGGAGAAGTATTTAAGAGAAAAGTATCCAAATTTTGAGTACAACAGTTCTACATGTAAGGAAATTAAGAATATTGAGCAGCTTAATGCTGAAATAGACAGAGATTACAAGTACGTAGTACTCGATTATAATCTCAATAACAGGTGGGATCTTATTAGTCAGATTGAAAAGCCTGAAAAGCTTGAGGTACTGGTTAATACTTTGTGTGAGCCTGCCTGTCCTAGAAGAGGAGAGCATTATAAGCATGTTGGACGTAATCAGCGTACAATTATCGAGAATATGAAGCTTCCACCAGAGCAGAGAAAGCCAATTGAACCTTGGTCATGTAAGTATGGTGATCATAACTGTATTCACAATATTCAGGAATATCCTACATATATTTCGCCAGAAGATATTTGGGAGAAATATGTTCCAGCAGGAATTAACAACTTTAAGATTGAGGGTAGAACAGCTTATCTTTTCTCTCTCATAGATACATATTGTTTCTACATGTTAAAGCCTGAATGTGTCGGAGAAGCAAGATTGTTGCTCATTAAGAATCTTGAAAATGCAGGAATTATCAACGTTCAGAAGCCAAGACCAAGTAAGTGGCCGTAAAATCGGGGGGAGTATGGCAAAAAAAGTATACTGGCATCTGCCAGGATTTTTCGTAAATTTTTATCTGAATCAGATTATTATCAATCTGATGAAGGAGCATCCTGAGAAGTTCAGAGATGGATATTGTGTTGGGTCGGTTTATGGCACATTTCCAGGAGCAATATGGAACGGGGGAAGATTCGTACATGGTATAAGTGCCAAAAGCGATATGGAGAAGATTATTCAGACCTTCAACAATTTTGGTGTACCTGTAAGATTTACATGGACGAACTCTTTGCTTGAAGAGAAGCATGTGTATGATACATATTGCAATATGATTATGGATATTGCCAACAATGGTAAGAATCAGGTGCTGGTTAATTCAAAGCCTTTAGAGGACTATCTTAAGAAGAATTATCCAGACTTTGAATATATATCATCAACCACAAAACGTATAACTACACTTGAAGGAATGCAGAAAGAACTGGACAATGGCTACTTTATGGTAGTTCTTGATTATGACATGAATCATGATGAAGAAGCACTTAAGGCTCTTGAACCACAGGCTTCCAAGGTTGAGATACTTGTGGATGAGATTTGTTATCCAAACTGTCCAAAGAGAACAGAACATTACAGAGACGAGTCCTTGAGACAGCTTACCTTTGACAGGGGAGCAGTATTCAACTGCCCAAACAGAAATACTACACCTTGCTTTGAGGAATGCAAAAAAAGACCAGCCTTTATTTCCAATGAGGAACTGGCTGGACTTGTTGAACGTGGTTACGTTAATTTTAAACTGGTAGGCCGAGGCCTTCCAAAAGAAATGGTACTTGATTCATATATGTACTATCTGGTTAAGAATGAGTACAGAGATTTTATCAGGACCAAGATAGAGAAAACACTGATTGCCCTTGGACAAAAGCTGTAAGCTTATTTGATAGGCACTCGGTATAACATACGGTACTCAGTAGGAGAGCACTGGTTAATAGTTTTAAATGCACGGTTGAATGTTGACAGTGATGAAAAACCAGAGTGGAATGCAATTTCAGTAATTGACATATCAGGCTTCAGAAGTAAAACTTCTGAGGCCTGAACTCTTTTATAGCATAAGTATTCGTGGAAGTTCTGGCCTGAACACTGCTTGAATAATCTTGAAAAATGGAATTTGCTGAATCCGGAGATAGAAGCAACCTTTTCAAGAGTTACATCTTCCATGTAATGGCTGTCAATATATTCGAAGGCGATAGAAAGCTTTTTGCTAAGTTCATTTTGCTTAGGGTCAAAAAGACTTTCTTTTTCATCATCATAGCCTATGCTGTGCTGTCTGCCGATTGTAACAAGAAGACTCAATAATCTTGCGTAAATAATCAATTCAAAGAATGGATTCTGATCTGCATATTCACGTGCAATCTGTTTAAGAAGACTTAAAACACGGTTATATACAGAGGAATTATCATTGCTCTTAAGATGCACTGGCTGAGAGAAAAATGGCATAAGTGCAGCAAAACCGTTGAGCTGTGAAATAGTCTGAAAATCAAATAACAGTATAAGTCGGCTGCCACTTGTCGGAGCTTCAATTTCATGCAGTTCACCAGCAGGAATAATTAAAATATCACCAGGATTTAGAGTGAATTCTGCTGTCTGGGTCTTAATCTTATAATCATCTTCCAATGCTACAGTGATTTCAATAGCATAATGCCAGTGAAGCGGAAATCCCATATTCTCTTTGTTATACCATATACGGGTAGAAGAGCCATTGAGGTAATCAACCAGTTCCTGGTTGGCATCCGTATTTCTGTCAAAGAAATCAACATTCTCTGTACGGATTTTTTCAAGAACTCTTGTATCCATAAAATCAAAAGTCTTAGATACTTCCATTATTTTTCCTTTATACCAATTCGAATACAGGTGTATATTCGATAGGTGCGTCTACAGTTACATTACATCCGCCATCAAATACTTCGCCAGTAGAAGTGAGTTTCCACTTGCCGGCTGGGAGATATACAGTTCTTTCAAACTGGTTGAGTTTAAAGATTGGAGCAACAAGGTATTTGCTACCAAACATATACTGATCCTGAAGATTCCAGCACTGCTCATCCTCTGGGAATTCGTAGAACATAGTACGAATCAGTGGAGAACCATTGACAGATGCTTCTTCATATAAATCTCTAATGTAATCATGCATAGATATACGAATATCATAGTATTTCTTCATAATTGCATAATTGTCTTCACCATAGCTCCAAAGTTCATTTGGCTGACCTGTATGAAGATATCCGCCACCCCAGTCTCTGTCATCAAGTGGTGGAATATTGTAAGGTCCTCTGTCGCCATGCATACGTAAAACTGCAGAATATACAGCAAACTGGTACCAACGAATAAGAAGCTGTCTAAAGTCTGGATCGTTTACATCGTCTGTCATGAAACCACCAACGTCTGTTGTCCACCATGGAATACCAGCAAGACCCATATTAAGACCACACTGAAGCTGATCGTAGAAGGCCTCAAATGTACTTGGAACATCACCTGACCATACAACGTTGCCATATTTTTGCGAACCTGCCCATGCACAACGAAGAAGATTAACAACTGGCTTACCAAGATCCTTCATTTCATCGTAGAAAACTCTGCTGTACATCTGAGGATACATGTTGCTTACAGAAAGAGCAGGACCAGCGAAGTAACGATAGTTTTCAAAGTCATATACACCATAGTCTGGTTCTGAATTATCAAGCCAGAAAGCATCTATTCCAAAATCGTAGTAATTCTTTTTACATACTTCCCATACATATTTTCTTGTTTCAGGATTAAATGCATCAAGTTCAACGCAGTCACCCTGATAATCATACGTCTGAGCAGCACCGCGTTCTGTTTTTATCAATAAGCCCTGCTCAAGCATAGGGTAGAAGTTTTCGCTTTTTCTATCAACTGAAGGCCATACAGATACGATGACCTTGATTCCCATTGAATGAAGTTCATCAACCATAGCCTTTGGATCTGGCCAGTAGAGCTTATCAAATTTCCAATCGCCCTGAACGGTCCAGTGGAAGAAATCGATTACAATCTGATCAATCTTAATACCTTCCTTCTGATATTGACGTGCAACAGTAAGAACTTCATCCTGAGTTCTGTAGCGGAGCTTACACTGCCATAGTCCCATCAAATCCTCAGGGAACTGACCTGCATGCCCTGTAGCTGCAGTGTAGTTCTCGATAAGCTTCTTTGGAGTATCGGCTACCGTAATCCAGTAATCCATCTCCTTAGTAGAACGAGCAATCCATTCTGTCATGTTTTTACCAAATACAACCTGACCAACAGCAGGATTGTTCCATAAGAAACCATAGCCTAGGTTTGATACTGCAAATGGAACAGATATCTGAGAATTTCTCTGAGCGAGCTCTAAGATGCATCCCTTAAGATCCATGCAAGACTGCTGGTACTGTCCCATACCAAATATTTTTTCATTGTCATTACTTTCAAATTTGAGATTAAGTGAATACTCACTACCGCCAATGATACCTTTCCACTCACGGTGAATAGTCTTTAAGCAGCGGCTTTCTTTGGAGAGAGTACCATCATATGAACGGTAATACTCCTGGAGGATAAGCTTGTCATCCTTATAGAAACGAATTATACCTGCAAAGTTTACAACTGCCTTGATACGACCATTAGTGATTGAAGCAATTTCACGCTTATCAATTGTACCATCCCCTACCCAGTGATCTTCTTGTGTAATCTCGACCTTGGCACCTTCATGCTCGACATTTTCTGTTAATGCCCATACATTGCCAGTAAAGCTTCCAAGCATTGTTGAGCGTACTCTTAATGCGTCTTTTCCCCAGCATTCAATGCGGCACATTTCACCCTTGCTGTAAAATACAAGGGCATTGTTATCATTTACAAATTTCATAGTAAAACCCATACCTTTCTGTAGTAGTACTATTATAATATTTCTACATATAGGGCGCAAGATTCAAAGGGATTCTTTTATGCTTTACTTTGAATATAATGCTGTAAAACCATATAACAAACAGGGCATTTGTTGTAAAAACTGTATAAAAAGTATATACTTATAATAGTTTGTATATATTTCTGGCAAAGGAGAAAAGTATATGAAGAAGAGGGAGAAAAGTATAATTCAGAAAGTCACAATGATAATGTTTGTGATACTAACAATTTCGTTTTCAATACCTAACGTTATTTCGTGTGTATTGATGATTGAGGCACTTCAAAAATATGGTGGGATGACAAAGTCAGAGGCAAGGCTTCTGGTTGACAGTGGTGTAGCTATTCCGCTGTCAGTTATAAGTATTATAATCGGACTTATTGTGCTTGTTATCATTTCATTACTGCTTAATACAATGGTTATTAAGCCACTCAGAATATCAGCTAACATAGTTAATAAGATGGCAGATTTTAATTTGGAAAATGATGAAGATGATATGTATCTTCAAAAATATGTTAAACATGCTCATGAATTGGGGAAGATAGCAAGAGAATTAGAGAAGATGAAATCCAATCTGAGAGGTATTGTGTTTGGCCTTAAGGAGTCTTCTGGAACACTTTTGAAGCATGCTGAAGAACTTGAGGTTCAGTGTGAACAGGTAAAAACCTCTGCAAAAGAAATTTCGTGTTCTATGAATAGTGTAAGTGAAGCTGCTAATCTGCAGGCAGAGGAAACATCAAAGGGTGCTGCAGAGACTCTGGAACTGTCTAACAGAATAGAAGAGAATATTGAGCAGTCTCAGCAGATGCAACAGATTATTGATGACATGGACAAGATTAAGGATGAGGGCCTTGAGGCAATCAGAGTGCTTATTGAAACAACTGGTGAAGCAGATAGAAAGCTTGTGATGGTTAAAGAGGCACTTAAAGAGAACAATGAGCAGACAGTAAGAATTGAAGAAGCTAGTAAAAATATAAATGCTATTGCCAGTCAGACTAATCTTTTGTCTCTTAATGCAGCAATAGAATCTGCTCGTGCAGGAGAAGCAGGAAGAGGATTTGCTGTTGTTGCGGATGAAATTGGACAGCTGTCTATTCAGACCAATGAACTGACTTCTCAGATTAGTGAAATTGTAAAAGAATTATTGAAGAAATCTGGTGAAACAACTGCCAATATGGAGCAGATGGAAGAAAGCTTTAAGGAACAGGTAGAGAGCGTTAAGATTACACGAGATAAGTTCAAAGCCATTGAAGATGAGATAAATGGTATTAAGGAAGAGTCGCAGAATATTTCACAAAGTGATGTTCTTATGATGGAAAGCAAACAGGTTATTGTCGGTATGATTGATAATCTGTCAGCATCAACACAGGAAAATGCGGCAAGCTCTCAGGAAATTTTAGCTTCCGTAGACGTTCAGGATGAAGCTATTGGAACTCTTACAGGTATGAGTGTAGAACTTGCAGAGATAGCAGAACAGTTGAATTCTCAGGCAGAAAAGTTTAGAGTGTAACATGATATAAATGTGAAATAGGACGGTATTATAAAAGATGAGTTATATTGATGGGCTAATGGAATATTTGAATGAATGCGTTTCCAACTACCATTCTATAGCTAAGCAGGCGCAGGTACTGAAGGACTATGGATTTGTCAGACTTAAGGAAAATGAATGCTGGAAAGTTGAAAAAGCAGGGAAATATTTTGTAGAACGCAATGACTCTGCGATTATCGCATTTACTATTCCAAAGGATATTCAGAATATAAAATTCAATATATGTGCATCTCATTGTGATTCGCCAGTGTTCAAAATCAAAAATAATCCTGATATGACAGTTGAGAACACCTATGTGAAATTAAACGTTGAAGGATACGGTGGTTCCATACTTCATACCTGGATTGACAGACCATTGTCTGTGGCAGGAAGAGTATTTGTTGATGGTGAAAATGACGCAAGATTGGTTGACATAAATCGGGATATATGTATGATACCAAGCCTTGCAATTCATATGAATAGAGATATCAACAAGGGATATGAGTGGAATATTCAGAAAGATATGTTGCCTCTTATGACTCTTGATACAGATGTTACACTGATGGATCTGGTTGCAGAGGCAGCAGGAGTAAAAAAAGAAGAAATAGTAAGTCATGATCTTTATATTTATAATCGTGACAAAGCTAAGCTTTGGGGAGCTAAGCAGGAATTCTTATCTGCGCCAAGACTGGACGATCAGGCGTGCGCATTTTCATCACTTATTGCTATGGTTAAAAGCAGTGAAGAGGCTGTATTGGCAGATGCAATCAATATATACGTAGTCTTTGACAATGAAGAAGTAGGCTCATCTACAATTCAGGGTGCCTGTTCAACTTTCTTAAAAGATACAATTGAACGAATAGTGGAAGCGTTGGGACTTGGAAGAGAAGCATATCACAGGGCTATTGCAGACAGCTTTATGCTTTCGGCAGACAATGCGCATGGAGTTCATCCAAATTATCCGGATAAATGTGATCCAACAAACAGACCAGTCCTTGGAAAAGGTGTAGTAGTTAAGTTTGCTGGTAATCAGAAATATACAACTGATGGTGCATCAGCTGCAAAGACATATGAACTTGCAAAAAAATGCAAAATAAACCTTCAGACATTTCATAACAGATCAGATATGGCAGGAGGATCAACACTTGGAAATCTTTCAGCCAATCAGATACCCGTATCGACTGCAGATATAGGTATAGCTCAGCTGGCGATGCATTCATGCTATGAAACATTGGCGGCAAAGGATGTTGATGACATGGTTGAACTTATGAAAACTTTATATTGCAACTAAGGGGTAGATATTTAGCCGGGGGGCAAATTATTTATGAAATGGAGAACAATATGAAGAACTTAAAAGGAAAATGGGTATTAATAACTGGTGCCAGCAGAGGAATAGGAAGACTGTCAGCTGTATTTATGGCCAAGCAGGGCTGTAATCTTATTTTTCACAGCAGAAAGCTTGAGGGAACAGCAGGGCTTCTTGAAGAAGTCAAAGGTTATGGCGTGGAAGCTTATTCTGTAGAAGCAGAATTGAGCGATGTAGATCAGGTCAATGCTATGCTTGAGACAATTGATAAAATGGGTACACAGGTTGATGTAGTTTTAAATAATGCAGGACTTCAGATAGGTTACAGAGTTGATTATTTGAATACACCACTTGATGATTTCCCTATAAGTTTTGCAATTAATACAATTGCACCAATGCAGATTTGTTATCATTTTCTTCCAGGCATGATTGAAAGAGGATTTGGAAGAATTGTAAATACAACAAGTGGAATAGCACTTGAAGCTGAGCAGGCTGGTTATTCAGCTGCAAAGGCAGCTCTTAACAAGGTGACAATTGACCTTGGATATAAACTTCAGGGTACAGATGTTACAATGAATCTTGCTGATCCAGGATGGTGTCAGACTGATCTTGGCGGACCAAATGCTCCAAATAAACCAGAATCAACTATTCCGGGAATTGTTGTAGGCGCATTTATAGATGATAAGAAGAGTGGCAGATGCTTTGGAGCGCAGTCATTTGTTGGAATGACTCTTGAAGAAGCAGTTGCAAAGGCAGAAGAGATGGAAAGTCCATACTAAGGAAGGACAGAGAGTATAAGATAGATGTGCTAATGACAGGAATTGTGCGGTTAACATAATTCTAAAGTATAAAGCATTGAATAATGTGCAGATTTGGATTAAAATGTTCATGTTGGAATATTTACTAAATGTAAAGGGGATAACATATGGTAAAACAGATTGTTAAGGATCCAATTTTTCTTGGGCAGAAAGCTGATCCAGCTACAGAAGCTGATAAGGAAGTAATCAAGGATCTGGTGGATACACTTCGTGCTAATGCAAAGGAGTGTGTAGGTATGGCAGCCAATATGATTGGTGTAAAGAAGAGTATTATTGCTGTTAATGTTGGTATGGGACAGATAGTAATGCTTAATCCTGTTATTACAGCCAAGGCAAAGCCTTTTATTACTACAGAAGGTTGTTTGTCACTTGCTACACCACCAAAGGAAACAAGAAGGTATTTTGAAATTGAAGTTGAATTTCTTGATACAAACTTTACTCCACAGAAGCACAAATATACTGGATGGAGTGCTCAGATAATTCAGCATGAGATTGATCACTGCAATGGCATCTTAATTTAATAACCGACAATTTAAAGCCTGAGTCATAGACTCGGGCTTTTTTATGCGAAAAATGGACTCGAGTTTAAAAATGAACCTTTGCTTCTAAAAATGAACTTTTACTTCTGAAAATGAACTTTTGTATTGAACTTATACTTAATTAGTGCTATTCTATCAAAGGAAATGAACTTATTGAGGATAGTTCATTTTGAGTAAAAGAAACAATTGATTCATTGCTATAGAGAACAAGAGGTTATTAATGGATAGTTCAATCTTTTCACAAAGACTGATGCAAGCCATGAAGAACAAGAGCATGAAACAGGTAGATGTTCTTCGAGCGGCGTCAGACGCGCAGGTCAAATTAGGAAAAAGTCAGATGAGCCAGTACCTTAGTGGTAAGGCGGTTCCAAGAATAAATGTAGGTGAGTTTTTAGCCGCGGCCCTTGGGGTTGAAGTTGCATGGTTATATGGTGATAACACTTCAGCGGATGATAAAACTGAGAAGGATAATAAAGTCGCGACGAATAATAAAACTGATAGTAAGACAGAGGCTAAAAGCAAAGTATTAGAAAAAAATACAAATATCAAGAAGGATAATAAAATGCGAGAATTTAAAAAATCAAGTAAATTAGATAATGTTCTATATGATGTAAGAGGACCAGTTGTTGAAGAAGCAAACAGAATGGAAGAGAACGGTATGAGAATACTTAAGCTCAATATCGGTAACCCAGCACCATTTGGATTCTCAACACCTGATGAAGTTGTATATGATATGCAGAGACAGCTCACAGAATGTGAAGGTTACTCTGCATCAAAGGGTCTTTTCTCTGCACGTAAGGCGATCATGCAGTATTCGCAGATTAAGGGACTTCCTAATGTTACTGTTGATGATATTTATACAGGTAATGGTGTAAGTGAACTTATTAATCTTTCGATGTCAGCATTGCTTAACACAGGAGATGAGGTACTTGTTCCAGCACCTGACTATCCACTTTGGACAGCCTGTGTCACGTTGGCAGGTGGTACACCGGTTCATTATGTATGTGATGAGCAGGCAGACTGGTATCCAGATATGGATGATATCAGAAAGAAAATTACTTCCAACACCAAGGCAATTGTCATTATTAATCCAAATAACCCAACAGGTGCCCTATATCCCAAGGAAGTACTTCAGGAAATTGTTAACGTAGCAAGAGAACATCAGCTAATCATTTTCTCGGATGAAATATATGACAGACTTGTTATGGATGGAGAGGAGCATATTTCCATTGCTTCTATGGCTCCGGATTTGTTCTGTGTAACATTCAGTGGCCTTTCTAAATCGCATATGATTGCCGGATACAGAATCGGATGGATGGTACTCAGCGGAAATAAGAAGGTTGCAAAGGATTATATTGAAGGTCTTAATATGCTTTCAAACATGCGTCTTTGCTCTAACGTTCCAGCACAGTCTATTGTTCAGACAGCTCTTTGGGGTCATCAGAGTGTAAAGGATTATATCGTTCCAGGTGGTAGAATTTACGAACAGAGAGAGTTTATTTATAAGGCATTAAATGACATCCCAGGCATAAGTGCAGTTAAGCCAAAGGCTGCATTCTACATCTTCCCTAAGATTGATACTAAGAAGTTCAATATCTTAAACGATGAGAGATTTGCACTTGATCTTCTTAGAGACAAGAAGATTCTTATAGTTCATGGAACAGGCTTTAACTGGAAGGACCCAGATCACTTCCGTGTTGTATACCTTCCAAGAATTGAAGTTCTTAAAGATGCCATGGATAAGATGGGAGATTTCTTATCGACATATAAGCAGATTTAAGGGAGCCGCCTATTATGGTGAAGAAGACTGAGAAAAGGCGTCAAAAAAGCACATAAACATTAAAAAAAGATGTTTCCAGAGTATATCAAACTCCAGAAGCATCTTTTTTATAGCTAAAACAGTATATTCCTAATAATATAATTAGCTTTGTTAGTTCTAAATATATACCCAAAGCGGTGTAAAATAACTGAACAAGTCATTACGAAAGCTTATACATCTAACTTCAAATCGTTTTCCTTAATCCAGCCAATCTTTCTAAAGATTTCACCGAATACCCATGTGAGGATTGCTGGGAGTACGAAGCATACAAGGATAAGTCCTAACCAGTCGAAACCAGTAATAGAAGCCTTTGTTCCAGCAGCGATATCATTGAGCCAGCCTGTATAAACACCAATCTGACCTACAAGGCCACAAGTTCCCATACCAGATGAAATTGCTTCACCGTTCATCTCCATCTTGAAGATGCATGTTGCAACAGGTCCTGTGATTGCAGAAGTAAGAATAGGTGCAATCCAAATCTTAGGATTCTTAACAATGTTACCCATCTGAAGCATACTTGTTCCGATGCCCTGGGAAATGAGACCGCCGACCTTGTTTTCTTTAAAACTCATAACAGCGAATCCAACCATCTGTGCACAACATCCTGCAACGGCTGCGCCACCAGCAAGACCTGTAAGTGAAAGAGCAGCACAGATTGCAGCACTACTGATTGGAAGTGTAAGGGCAATACCAACAATAATTGATACAAGCATACCCATCATAAATGGATGTAATTCTGTTGCCCACATAATAAGCTGACCAACAGAACTTGCAGCCAAGCCAATTGCTGGAGCAATTGCATCAGCAAGCAATACACCAACACCAATTGTAACAAGTGGAGTAACAAGAATATCTACTTTAGTCTCTTTTGAAACTGCTTTACCAAGTTCTGTAGCTACAATGGCAATTACCAAAACAGCGAGTGGGCCACCTGCACCACCAAGAGAGTTGGCTGCACTACCAACGGCAAGCATTGAGAAAAGAACAAGGTTTGGAGCCTTAAGGGCATAAGCAATAGCAACTGCCATGGCTGGTCCTGAAACACCTTTGGCAAATGTGCCCATATCAATAAGCACCTGAATACCTAACTGCTGACCTAAAGTAGCAATGATTGTACCAATAAGTAATGAAGCGAATAAACCGCTTGCCATAGCACCCATGGCGTCAATAAAGTATCTTTTCCAAGAAAATTCGATGTCTTTTTTCTTTAAGAATGCTTTGAACTTTCCTGGTTCCTTTGCTGCATTTGCAGCCTGATTTGTTTCTGTCATAATTCTTTCTCCTCTAACTATAGATAAACATATCTTAATTAACATTAGTAAGCTCGTCTGGCTCGTAAGCTGTAAGCTGAGCCAGAAAACCGTTATCGCTAAGTGCCTGTTCTACCATATCCATGGTCTCAAGATCTTTGGCAACAATGGTGTGATAGTGATATCCGCCTGTAGCCGACATAAGAGGGGAGGATTCACCACTCATGATTTTGTCACAAAATTCCCTAACGTCTTTTCTTGAACTTATACCAAGCTTGGCATGAATTTCGTTGTAAATTTTGTGGTAGATAAATACGTCTTTAACTTCTGCACCAAGATCTACAATAAGATTAAGTTCTTTTTCGGTATCCTCGACACTATGGTGGACTTTAAATACGCGCTTAATATCCTGTGAATGGTCAAATGCATATCCTTTCGGTGTTGAAAGAATAGGATAACCTTTTTCACGAAGTGTATTGATGTCCTGGACTATTATCTGTCGACTTACACCTGTAACTGTCGACAGGTAGGAACCCGAGACAGGTGCATCTGACTGCTTCAACATAGAAATAATGTTAATATGTCTTGCATTAACTGCCATGCATTTACCTCCATTCAAAATATTTAAAAACATTACATGTTTGTTTGGACATTGGATGACTGTTTTTATGGTTGTAGTATACAATGCGTGTAAACAGATGTAAATACAGGTGTAAACAAAAGCTGTAAAGTAACAAAGGAATTATTTGTGAAAAATGACAATAAATCATGGTATAATGAACAGGAATAAAGAAAATGAATATACAATTATGTAAACTAAAATAAAAGAGGTTAATATGGACTGGTCTCTTGATGGAAAAGAATATAAGTATAGTGATAAGGCTCCTATAGGATGTAATGATTGCAGAGATTGTGACAGCTGCTGCCACATGATGGGAGATACTATTATCCAGGATCCTTATGATCTGTGGCTGTTTGGCTCCAATATGCGTGTAGCGGGAGGAGCACCAGTTTCTTTTGAGATTCTTATTTCAGAGGATGGTCCCTGGGAATTATCAGTTCAGGACGGAATCATATTGCCCAACATTAAGATGGTTGAAGAAGGCAGATGTCCTTTCCTCAATGAAGAAGGCAGATGTTCCATTCATCCAATAAGAAGCGGATTTTGTCGTCTTTTCCCACTTGGAAGAGGATATAAGGAAGAAGGCACCGTTGTTTATTATGTGTTAAATGAGACACTTGGGTGTGAGAAATTAAAAGGTGCAGGTTATGATGTAAGAATATCTAAATGGCTTGGATATCCTTCTATGGATATATATGAAAAATTCTCTTATATGTGGCATGAAGTAAAAGAAGAACTGAAATGCAAATTAGCAAATGATGCAAATTATGTAAACCAAGATACAACAAAAAGCAATTATGTAAACCGAAACACTGCCGTACTTCAGGCAAACTTTTTGGATGTATTTTATACAAAAGCATATAAAGCAACGGATGAAAGTTCATTTTTAAAAGAATTTGAACAAAGATGCCAGGAGTGGAGACAGACATTATGACGCAGACAGTATTATGGCCAAAGAACGGCGATATGGACAGAGCCTGCAAACTGGCTGAAAAACTGAATATTGATATCAAAGAAGTAATTTCTGATGATGACATCATGGTTCTGTGCATGGATGATGATGGATTATCTCTTATTAAAGATGGTATGACCATAAGGGGAGATTTCTCTGCTATGGGTAAGAGACTTAATCCAGCCAATCTTAATCACGAGATGCTTGTTAAGGCAGCTAGAATTAAGGATGCAGGTGAAAATCCACTGGCTATAGATGCGACAGCCGGACTTGGGGAAGACTCCATTTTACTGGCGGCTGTTGGTTATAAAGTGGTTATGTATGAAAGAGATCAGATTATTGCGGCTCTTTTAGAGGATGCACTGGACAGAGCGAGTCAGATTCCTGAACTGGCGGCTATTATTTCCAGAATGGAACTTATATGTGGTGATAGTATAGAGCAATTAAAAAATTGTGATTTGCGCCCTGATCTCATTTATCTGGATCCGATGTTTCCTGCAAGAACAAAGAGTGGCTTAATAAAAAAGAAATTTCAACTGTTGCAACAGTTGGAAAGTCCTTGCGAAGAGGGTGAAGCACTGGTAATGGCGGCAAGGGCAGCAAAGCCAAAGAAAGTTATTATAAAACGTCCGTTAAAAGGAGAGTATCTGGCTGGAATCAAGCCAAATCATTCAATATCTGGCAAAGCAATCAGATATGACTGTTTAGTATAGAGGTTAAATATGGAATTATTATTAACGCTATTTGCGCTCATTGTCATGGAGATGAAGCAAAATAGTGGACTTAATCGCGGGGGCAAAAATTATAAAATAGCAAAAAAGGAACTTGGCATTAAAAAGCCTACGATGATCAGGTACGATATCAGAGATTTAGTTATTATGCGAATCACTATTGTTGTACTGGCTGTTATAGAGTTGGTGGGCATAATCACAATGTTTTCTTTGGCATATTCACCTGTTATGGACGATGTATATGAGAGAATTGCATTCGGGGTGCTTGGAAGATCTATCCTTTTGTGCTTTGGTACTATTCTTGTGATGACTATCTTTTATTATTTTGAAGCTGTTAATTACCTCAGAGGTCTTGAAAGCCACAGATTTTATGTTCCAGAACGAAAAGGGGATTTTTATTATGCGCTGGAAGGACTTCCAAGAGCGGAAGAGGAAGATGACGGGAATATAATACCGGTAGAAAAAGGCTTGAATATTGAAAGTATAAAACTGAGCATTATAACTGGCGTCACTGCATTGGGAATGCTGACTGCTACGGGAGTTTACTATTATAAGTGGCATGAATATTCTGAAAAATCCTGGATGTTCTATGGATTTTTCTGTGCGTGCTGGATAATTGGAACCTGGTATTATTACAGGCAGGCTGATGAAAATGTGTACAAAGATGAGTGCGATATTGAGATAGAAGGAAAGAAAGTCAGAAGAAGTTTCGGCTCGGGTGTTTCTGTATATTTATTCTATCTTGGTTTTACAGTTATTATTATGATGATTATCTGGCAGATAACAGGTTTTGGGTTTGATGTGTAAACCTTGTGAAATCTTAAGGTTTTATGTATAATAATTTAGTAATGTGCATTGTTGTGCATATTTGCTGTTTTGGGAATAACAGCAATTTTGGGGCGGATATTTTGTATGGTATTTAGTGTAGATTTATCGTGGGGCTATTATACCGATTTTATAGGTATAATACTGTGCCTGATTACAGCTTATCTGAATATTGGTCGATTGAAAGTAAGGACTAAGAAGAACAGAATTCTTTTAGCGTTACTGTGCTGTGTAATGTTATCCTGTATCTGTAATTCTACGGGTATATGGGTCGATGGCAAGGCAGGTTCCCTGTATCGAACTGTCAATTATGCAGTTAATACATGGCTGTTTTTAGCCTGCATTATCAATGGAATACTATGGGTTATGTTCATTGAAGATGACATACATGGCGAGAATTCGCAGGCTCATATCAGAACAATACAGACCATAAGTCTGATTGGTATATTATTATTAATTGTTAATCTGTACCTGCCAATTGTTTTTGCAGTCAATGGCAATGGGGTATATGAGAGAAAGAGTCTGTTCTGGGTTTATTTTGCAATCCAGATATGCTTCCTTTTGGATGCCATTCTTATGTATATGATTGCCAAGTACAAATTTGGTGGACTGAGCGTAGTAGTAATCTGGGCATATCTGATTCCGCTGATGATTGGTATGATGGTTCAGTATCACATATATGGTGTGTCGCTAATCTGGCCAAGTGCAGCTGTTTCAACATGTATTTTCTTCGTACAGCTGAATGCGGATGACAAATACAAGGACCGTTTAACAGGTTTGTACAGATATGATTACATTCCTGTATTGGAAGAGAAATTAGGAAGATTTCAGAATAATAAATACACCCTGATAATAATTCAGATTATGGGGCTGGGCTCAATTAAAGTAGAGCATGGGAATGAAGCAGAAGATGATGTAAGACGTGATATTGCGACATTACTTCAGATTGCTGTTAAGCCTAAGGGTGTTATTTGCCAGTGTGAAAATGACGCATACGCAGTTGTCTTTAATACCACGGATGAGACGGTATCTTCTAACTGCGTTGAACTGGTAAAAAAAGAATTTGAGGAATATTGTGAAGCTAATAAAATGAGCTATTCGTTAACTTCACTGGTTAAGACCGGTATTGTGGATGTAAAAGAGGAAGACATGGAAGAACGTATCAGTCAGATACGAGAAAATATGTAGTAAATAAAGATTAAAAGGAAGCTACCCTATGTGGTGGCTTCTTTCATGATAAAGTGGTGTGAAATGAATTTTTTGAAGAAGCTGTTAGTGGATGATAAGGGATTTTATAAGAAGGTTTTTGCCCTTGCATTGCCAATCGCATTGCAGAGTATGATCTCAATTGGTGTCAATATGCTTGACACTATTATGGTTGGTAAGCTTGGCGAAGTGAGTCTGTCAGCAACCTCTTTGGCAAATCAGTTTATCAGTATATATCACATACTTTGTATGGGCCTTGGTATGGGCGCATCGGTTCTTGTATCAAGATACTGGGGAATGCGTGAGCAGGAGCCTGAAAAAGCTCCAGAAGCTCTTAGAAAGACCATATGCATAGTATTAAGACTTACTGTTGGCCTTGCTGCAGGCTTTGCATTGGCCACGCTGTTTATTCCAGATAAAATCATGGGAATGTATGGCAATGATGCTCAGATTATTGAGCAGGGAATGGTGTACTTTAAGTATTCCATTATTACGTACTTTTTCCTTGGTTTATCACTGGTATGTACCATTGTACTTAGAAGTGTGGGACAGGTTAAGTTGCCATTGTTTGTTTCTATTGGAGCTTTATTTGTTAATCTTGGTGCCAACTATGCACTTATCTTCGGTAAATTTGGATGTCCAAGGATGGGAATTGCAGGTGCGGCTTTAGCAACTTTAATTGCCAGAATATATGAGGCAGGGGTTATCTGTGGATACCTGATGTTTATTGAGAAGAATATTGGATTCAGGATTAAGCATTTTACTATGAAGACTGGTGACTTGCTTGGTGAATATATAAGAATCAGTATTCCAGTTCTTATCAGCGACGGAATACTGGCGCTTGGTAACAATGCGGTAGCCATGGTTATTGGCAGACTTGGAGTTACCTTTGTTGCAGCCAATGCCATAACAGCGGTTACACAGCAGATGAGCTCTGTTGTAATTCAGGGTGTAAGTCAGGCTGGAGCTATAGTTACGGGACAGACTTTGGGCTCTGGCGATAAAGATAAGACTATGGAACAAGGATACGGATTCCTTGGGCTGGGAATAGGACTGGGTATAATATCAGCACTGTTTATTATGGCAGTGAGCCAGCCGATTATTAGAAGTTATGGTGTGACTGATGAAACAGCTCAGATTGCTTCACAGCTTATGATGGCAATCAGTATAATTGTTTTGTTCCAGTCAAGTAACAGTATTATGACTAAGGGTGTACTTAGAGGTGGTGGCGACACAAAGATGCTAATGTTTACAGACAATGCATTTTTGTGGATTATATCAATTCCTCTTGGAATAGTTGCGGGATTTGTTCTGCATCTGCCAGCTTTTTATATTTATATGGGACTTAAGTTTGATCAGATTATTAAAGCAGTATGGTGTGTATTCAGACTTAAGAGTGGAAAATGGATTAAGAAAATAAGAATGTAAAAGATTACTGCTAGGAAAGGGAAAAGTTATGTTAACTGTAGAACAGGCGAGAGAATATTTTAGTGATGATATATATGCCATGTCAACAACAGGCATTAAGATTGATGATGTGGGAGAAAATTATGCTATATGTTCCATTGATGTAGAGAAACGTCATATGGCAGTAGGAGACCATGTTATGGGTGGCGCTATTTATACACTTGCGGATTTCGCATTTGCTGTAGCAGCTAACAGTGGGGATTTGATCACATTTACCACAACAAGTTCTATCACATATCTTAGTCAGCCAAAGGACATGAAACTTATAGCAGACTGCCGTTGTATAAGAGACGGAAGAAAGACCTGCTATTATGAGACAAAGATAACAGACGGTTTAGGCAACATGGTGGCATGCGTTACCTCCAATGGCATGCATATTGACAAGAAATAATATTGAGGAAAGATTTATGAAAAAGACTAAAGAAGCTCTAAGTAATAATCAGGGCTTTTCTTTGATGGAACTGATTATAGTTCTGGCGATAGTTGCAGTGCTTACTGGAATTGTGAGCATGGTGTTTGGTAAATATCTTGAGAAGAGCAGAGAGTCAGCGGATATTGCCAATGTAAGAAATGTTTACACCGAGATTATGGCGGCAATTATCAGCGACGAGAATGATATGTCAGGGTATTATGACAGCAGCACAGGTGAGTATCAGGCAAAGGTTAAGCTTACTCAGAAGCAGGACGGATGGCAGAGCAGGGGTGAAATGGTAGTTGGTGATATTTCTTCATTGTCCAGTGCTGGTAAGAACTGGATAGGTAGTCCTAAGGCTGAGGGCAATGCTGTTGTATATAGTAAGAACAAGGTTGACATAATTATTATGTGGGATGAAAATGCGACTATTTCCAAGGGCGAAGCATTTTCATTTGAAGCAGGTGAGGAATTTAGTGCAGACACACTTAATGCCAGCACAGGAGACGGAAGCTTTAGTAATTGCGCTTCATCTGTAGGAACCAGCTTTAAGGCGGGTGACTCATTTACCGTAAAGGCATTAGACAGTTCTGCTTCACTTAATCAGTTTGGAATAATACTGTATAACTACAATGGTGTTTTGTATAACTCTGGTAAGGTTACAGGTTCCTGGGGAGTTGTCTCAAGTGAAGGCGTAAATGGAGAGAGACTTGAGGATATTGTATCAATATCAACTAATTCCAAAACTGGTGATACTACTTATACATTCAAGCAAAACTGCAGCATGGCGGTTAACTTATACTTTAAATCATCTTCAGATATTGAGGCGTTCAAAGCTAATTCTGTATCCAAGATTGAATATAACGTAAACTAAGGAAAGGAGAAGAGAATATGAGCATTGATAAAGAAAAGAAATTACGTATTGCAAGCAGTGTTTTGATTATCTTCACCTTTGTTTTAGTGGGATTTTGTATAGCCAGTCTATATATTGCAAAGAGTGAACTTGGGGTTACAAGACAGGAAGTTATGGGCAGCATGTATGCCAATGTTGATCTTGAAAATTTCAGAGAGGCCTCTGATTATCTTACAAGCCAGGCAAGAGAATATGTTCAGACCTATGATCCAATCTATATGGAGAGATATTTTGAGGAGCTTGAAGGCTTTAAGAGACGAGAGACAGTAATTGCGAAACTTTCAGAGGGTGGTGCTTCAGAGGTTGAGGTCAGACTGCTTCAGACAGCCCTGGATAAATCGGATGAGCTTGTAGATACAGAGGTTCACTGCATGAAGATTGTGTCTACAATTATTGGATATGATGAGAAACTTCTGCCAGAGCGCGTAAGAGCGTATGAACTGACAAGTATTGAAGAGCAGGCGGATATAGATACTCTCAAAAAGATTGCTTACAATCTTGTATACGGTGACAAATATGTCAAAGCAAAAGAAGAGATTATGAGCTATACTGAGCGAGTTTCTGAATTTATCAGAAACAATACCAATCAGAAGACAACATCTTCTATTGATGGTACTGAAAATGCGATTAATCTTGTTGTAGTATACATGGTACTTCTTGGCGTACTTATAATAATAACAGCAGTATTTGCAGTCATCACAACAAGCAGACAGCATAAGGAAATGCAGGAAATGCAGGAGCAGATGATGAAGATACTGGTAAAGTCCATGGACGAGGCGATTAACAAGGTCAATACAAAACCGGGTGTTGAAGTTTCTAAGGGAAATGCGGAATAATGAATATACTTTCTTTGGAAAATATTAACAAATCATATACAGGAAGGATGCTACTTGATGAAGCATCCTTTTTTCTGCATGAAGAAGAAAAAGTTGGACTCATTGGTATCAATGGAACAGGAAAGTCTACTTTACTTCGTATAATTGCAGGAATTGAGGAGGGTGATGATGGCAAGATTACCAGAGCTTCCAATCAGGTAATTGGATATCTTCCTCAGAATCCTCAGTTTGATCCTGATAGCAGCGTTATAGATGCTGTTGTGGGGGACAATCAGGATATAAAAGAAAGCGATGCCAAGGCTATGCTTACCAAGCTTGGAGTATATGATTTTGAGCAAAAGACCAGGGAATTATCAGGTGGTCAGAGAAAGAGACTGGCACTTGTAAGGGTACTTTTATCCAAATGTGATGTACTTGTGCTGGATGAGCCGACAAACCATCTTGATGCGGATATGACATCATTTTTAGAGGATAGGCTTAACAACTTCAGGGGAAGTATAGTGATGGTAACCCATGACAGATATTTTCTGGATTGTGTTTGTAATAGAATTGTAGAACTGGATAAGGGAAAACTCTATTCTTATGATGAGAATTACGAAGGCTTCTTAGAGAAGAAGACACAGCGTCTCGAATATATGCAGGCTGCTGAAAGAAAGAGACAGTCTATTCTTAGAAAAGAGATCGCCTGGATTCAAAGAGGGGCAAGAGCAAGATCGACCAAGCAGAAGGCTCATATCCAAAGATATGAAGCACTTCGTGATATGGATGCACCAACGATTGATGGCAATGTAGAGATGAGTTCGGTTGTATCCAGACTTGGAAGAACAACAGTTGAACTGGACAATATCAGTAAGAGTTATGGCGATAATGTTCTTATAAAGGATTTCACATATAACTTCTTAAAAAATGACAGAATCGGATTTGTTGGAAGCAATGGATGCGGTAAGACCACACTTATGAAGATGATTGTGGGGATGATAAAGCCTGATAGCGGCAATATAGTTATTGGACAGACTGTTAAACTTGGATATTATTCTCAGGAAATTTCTAATTATGTAAACCAAAACAATGGTGACGATAGTGGTTATGTAAACCAAAAAGAAATCGATACTATGGATCCAGACCAGAGAGTAATTGATTATATCAAGGATGTGGCAGAATTTGTGCAGACCACCGATGGTATGGTTTCGGCAACCATGATGCTTGAGAGATTTTTGTTTAACTCTGAGCAGCAGTACAGCAGAATTGGAAAACTGTCTGGTGGTGAGAAGAGAAGACTTAATCTTTTGAAGGTGCTTATGGGTGCGCCAAATGTGCTTATCTTAGATGAGCCCACCAATGATCTTGATATTGCTACACTGCAGATTTTGGAGGATTACCTTGATGATTTTCAGGGCATAGTAATATGTGTAAGTCATGACAGGTATTTCCTGGACAGAGTAGTCAGAAGAATATTTGCTTTTGAGGGCAATGGAGTTCTAACACAGTATGAAGGTGGTTACACTGATTATGAGCATAAACGTCCACAGACAGATGATTCAAAATTATGTAAACCATTATCGACAGACAATTCAGTAGCCGATAAGAAAAATGACAGCGTAGAAACACGTGGTCATGAAAAGAAACTCAAGTTCAGTTATAAAGAGGCGAGAGAGTTTGAAACTATTGATGATGATATCGCAAACCTTGAAGCTAAGATTGAACAATGTGATTTAGATATGGCAGCCAATGCTACCAACTCAGTTAAACTTAAGGAACTTATGGATGAGCAGCAAAGCTTACGCGAACAGCTTGATGAGAAGATGGAGAGATGGCTATATCTCAATGAGCTGGCAGAACAGATAGACAGCCAGTAAACCTGCTTTAGATTTCATAAGTGAAATGGAGAGTAATATGGATTATGAGATGAAAACAATCAACAAGACTTTGTTGCTTAGTTGGTTGACTATAGTTGGAATTTTGTTAATTTCATATTTTGTTCAGGTGCTTATAGGAGAGAGAAGTGTTGGGTATCTGGCTGCATTTGCTCTAATTATGGTTTTTCCATGGTCCTTTGTTTTTGCTATATACAAGACTAAAAAAGACTATCCAAACCTCGGATATTTCATTGTGGCAGGATATTGCGTTATGTACGCATTTGTTATGCATACTGGTTCAACACAGATGGTTTCAGTTTATATTTTGCCACTTTTAAGTTTCCTTATTTTGTATCACAGACCATTTTTGATTATTGTAACGGGCCTGGTGGCTGTTTTAATCAATATATTTTCGCTTGCTGTTGAATATGGACAGGATGCAATCTCAAAAGAAAACTCAAAAGAAATAGAGATAAGATTTGCGGCAATTATTCTATGCTTTGTAGGCGGGTATATCTGTGCAAGACTCTACGACAAGGTCTACAACGAAAGAGTAAGTAAGACTTTAGAGTCAATGAAGGCGGAAGCTTCCAACGAAGCAAAGAGCAAGTTCTTGGCAAGTATGTCTCATGAGATTCGTACTCCTATCAACGCAGTGCTTGGTATGGATACCATGATTCTTAGAGAAAGCAAAGAACCTAAGATAAAAGAGTATGCTATGGATATACAAAACGCGGGAAGATCCCTTCTTGCTATTATCAATGACATACTGGATGTATCCAAAATTGAATCAGGGAAAATGGAAATCATTGAGGTTGAGTATGATTTTGCGTCCCTTGTGCATGATACTGTAGGAATGATTTCTCAGAAGGCAGAGGGTAAAGGCCTTAAGTTAAATGTTGAGGTTGATGAAGAGATTCCATGTACTCTCTTTGGTGATGATGTCAGAATTCGACAGGTATTGGTAAACCTGCTAAGCAATGCAGTAAAATATACAGAACAGGGTGAAATTTTACTTAGTATTAAAGGTGAAAAAGAGGGTAATACTGAAAAATTACGCATTTCAGTAAAAGATACAGGAATTGGTATTAAGGATGAGAATATACCAAAGCTTTTTGAAGAATTTGAGAGAATTGAAGAATTAAGAAACAGACATATAGAAGGAACCGGACTTGGTATAGCAATTACTGTTAACTTACTTAAACTGATGAATTCAAATCTTGAGGTTAAGAGTGAGTATGGTAAAGGTTCTGAGTTCTCCTTTGATATAGAACAGGGAATTATTGATGAAGAAAAGGTTGGAGATATAGCGTCAAGAATCCTGGCTATGTCACAGAATTATGAATATGCAGTTTCTTTTACAGCACCAGAAGCAAAGGTGCTTGTTGTTGATGACAATCAGACTAATCTTTTAGTGTTTAAAAATCTTCTTAAGGAAACCATGCTAAACATTGATGTATCCTCAAGCGGTAAGGAAGCGTTGGAGTTAGTCAGAGAAAATAAATATGATATTATATTCTTAGACCACATGATGCCAGATATGGATGGTATCGAAGTGATGAGAAGAATAGTATCTGATGATAGTCACAGAAACGTAGGAAGTCCTGTTATAGCGCTTACAGCCAATGCGGTTGCAGGAGCAAAAGAAAAATACATGGAGTATGGCTTTACGGATTATCTTGCCAAGCCGATAATACCTGAAAAATTAGAAAAGCTTATAGCGGATTATCTTCCAAAAGATAAGATGATTGCTGGTGAGGGAAAAGTAAAGACAAAGGTCAGTCAGACAGATGAACTTCCAAAGATTGAGGGAGTAAACTGGGATTATGCTATTCTTCATCTTGGAGACTGGGATAGTGTACATCAGACTCTTGAAGTTGTATATAACAGCATCAATATTGACGCAGATGAGATAGAAGGTTATCTTAAGCAGATTGATAAGAATAATCCTTCTGAGGATGTAATAAATTCATTTAGAATTAAGATTCACAGTATTAAATCAACGGCTACAATGCTTGGTATTATACCAATTGCAGGTATGGCTGCAACTTTGGAGTTTGCTGCCAGAGATGGTATGGTTGATAAGATATGTGAGATGACACCATATTTCTTAAATGATTTCAGGGCATATAAGAATAAGCTTAAAGAAATTTTTGTCAGTGACGATGAGAATAAAGAAGAAATAACTGATAAGAATGCACTTATAGAACATATAAGACTTCTTATGGAGAATATGGAATCTTTTGATGTTCATGGAGCGGATATGGCTCTTGAGAAGATAAAATCGTACCGATACAATAGTGAGATTGATGATCTGTTAGATAAGATATCAGGTGCTGTTAGTAATCTTGATACAGACCACGTAAATATTTGGTGTGAAGAGCTAATCGAAGAGATTTCAAAATTATAAATATCTGGAGGAATAGGATTTGAGTACAGTCTTAGTAGTGTCTGACAATATTAATGGTTTTTTTGCCAATACTGCCATTAAGGAATTTGAAGATGCCGGACAGGAGGTAATAAAAGCAGGTCTTGACAGTGATAAGATGCAGGAGTGTCTTGGGCAGGCAAAGGTAGTATTTTTAGTTCTTAGCGATGAGTTTGACGTAAGTTCCTTTTATATTACTAATTTCAAAAAGAAATGTAGCGAAAATTTAAAAAGGGTAGTGCTTTTTGGAAGTCAGGAAAAAATCAATGCTATGAAGCACATTTTTCCTTTTGAAATGATAGATGATGAGATTGACAGGAAACTTGAACCAGAAGAAATCCGAAGAAGGATGGCTTTTTTAATAGCAGGTGGTACACGAACTGATGGCAGAAAACACATTTTGGTAGTGGATGATTCTGGTCCTATGCTTAGAACAATAATGGGCTGGCTTGAGGTTAAGTATAAAGTTTCCCTGGCTAATTCAGCAGCGGTAGCAAGAACTCAGATTGATAAGGAAAAGCCGGATCTGATCCTGCTTGATTATGAGATGCCTATATGTTCAGGGCCACAGTTCTTAAAAAGACTTCGTGAGGATGTTAATACTAAAGATATTCCAGTTATATTTTTAACAGTTCAAAGCGATTCGGATTCAGTAAAAAATGTACTTGAATTGAGGCCTCAGGGTTATATCTTAAAGACAACACCATCTAACAGAGTAATGGAAAGACTTGAGGATTTTTTTAGTTCAAATTAGAGGTATATGATATGTTTGAAGCAATTTATTATGAAGTAGTAAGTATTGATGGAGATTATGCTAATCTTAAGAAAATCGATAGTGAGAGCAGCGATTTGAAGCTTGTAGCAAGAGCATTACTTCCTGCAGAAATATCAGAAGGCAGCAAGGTTAAGTATGAAATGATGAGTTATTCAATGTGCTAGGCGGTTTACATAAATGGAAAAGAATCTGACAGAAGGAAGCGTACTTAAAAATATAATATTCTTTTCATTGCCATTTTTGTTGTCCTATTTTATGCAGACGCTGTATGGACTGGCTGACTTGTTTATAATAGGTCAGTTTTGTGGAGTGGAAAGTACAACAGCTGTATCCATAGGCAGCCAGGTAATGCATATGATTACAGTTATGCTTGTAGGACTGGCCATGGGTTCTACAGTTCTTATAGGACAGGCTGTAGGTGCAGGTGACAGAGAGAAGAGAAACATTGCAATTGGTAATACAACAACTATTTTTGCTATTGTATCGTTGACTGTAACAATTCTGCTTCTCATTGGAGTAAATGCGATAGTTGAAGTTATGTCAACCCCGATAGAGGCTGTAAATGGCACAAGATACTACCTTATTGTGTGTTTTATTGGTATACCATTTATAACTGCATACAATATTATAAGCTCAATTTTCAGGGGAATGGGTGATTCAAAGAGCCCTATGTATTTTATTGCGGTGGCATGTGTGTGTAATATTTCCCTGGATTATCTCTTTATTGGTGTTTGTGGACTTGAGGCCATGGGAGCAGCACTGGGAACAATATGTGCCCAGGTGATTAGTGTCATGGTGGCCTTGATTGCCATAGTTAAAAAGCAGATGATTGCAGGATTAAAGGGAGCAGACTTTAAGGTTCAAAAGTCTGTTGTATCCAGTATCTTTAAGGTTGGTGTTCCTATATCTGCTCAGGATGGATTCATTCAGATATCATTCCTGCTTATCACAATATTTGTTAACAGAAGAGGTCTTAATGATGCAGCAGCAGTAGGAGTTGTGGAAAAACTTATAGGAATTCTGTTTTTGGTTCCATCGTCGTTGTTGGCTTCAGTTTCTGCGCTTTGTGCCCAAAATAATGGCGCAGGAAAGCATGAAAGAGCTAAGCAGACATTGTTTTATGCGGCATCTATTGCAGCTGGAATTGGCCTTATATTCTCTATTATTTTTCAGTTTATCGCAGCAGATGCAGTGGCGTTATTTACTAATGACAGTGAGGTTATAAGACTGGGTGACCAGTATATGAGATCTTATGTGTGGGATTGCATTGTCGCAGGAATACATTTCACCTTTAGTGGTTATTTCTGTGCATATAACAGGTCGGGGATTTCATTTTTACATAATACAATTTCGATTGTTACAGCAAGAATTCCGATTGCATATTATGCATCAATTGCATACGCTGATACCCTGTATCCTATGGGATGGGGGGCACCAATAGGTTCTTTTGTGTCAGTGGTTGTGTGTGTCATAGCCTTTATATGGATAAACAGACCAATAGAGAGGAAATTAGCCTCATAGTTTGGGGTATATCTATATTCTGCAACGAAAAGTCAATTATTAACAATATATAAACATGTATATAGGTATTGTATTTTGGACATCTATATATTAAAATTATGTCATGTAGTTTTGAAAACTACATGACATTTTTTTAGGAGAAATATATGTACAAGATAGTTATTGACAGCTGTGGTGAATTAACTGAAGACATGAAGCAGAGAAACTTCTGCAGTGTTCCGCTTATCTTACAGATAGAGGGAGAAGATATAATTGATGATGAGACCTTTGACCAGATCTCATTTATCAAGAAGGTTGCAGCAAGTGAAGAAGGACCTAAATCAGCTTGTCCAGCTCCAGGCTTGTATCTTGAGCAGATGGAGGGAGAAGAGGAGCATGTATATGTAGTTACACTTTCTTCTCAGCTTAGTGGTTCATACAACAGTGCAATGGCTGCAAAACAGATGTATGACTCAGACCATGAAGACGAAGACACTGGCAAGAAGATATACGTGTTTGATTCTAAGTCAGCTTCAATAGGTGAATCACTTATTGGACTTAAGATAGAGGAGTGCGAAGAGGCGGGAATGAGCTTCGAGCAGGTTGTTGAGACGGTGGAAGCCTATATAGCAGAGCAGCATACATTTTTTGTACTTGAAACACTTGAAACTTTTAGAAAGACCGGACGAATCAGCTGGTCTAAGGAAAAGATAGCCAATGTGCTTAATATTAAGCCTATTATGGGTTCAACGGACATAGGCTATATAGAAGAGCTTGCTAAAGCGCGAGGCATGTCAAGTGCCATGGATAAGATGGTTGAGTGTCTCATGAAAGTCACCAAGAATCCTGAAGAGAAGATAGTTGCAATAACTCATTGTAACAACCTTCAAAGAGGAGAGGAATTAAAGAGGAGATTACTTGAAAAGGTTAAGGTTAAGGATGTAATTCTTCTTAATATGAGAGGTGTTTCTACCATGTATGCCAACGATGGTGGATTAATAATGGTTATATAGTTTATAAAGTGCCTGGGAAGTCATTTCCAGGCACTTATTTTAGTGTAAAACTTACCGTTAAGTGGTATACTATACCTATCGTGGAAAAGAAGAAAAATATAGTAAATAACTTAATAGGAATCGTACTGATGGTGATTGCAGGATGGGCTGCAGTAACCATTGCCAGGGCTGCTACAGGCGGGGATGTATGGTATGACGAATTGTTTAGTGTGAAGCTTGGTAAGATGACTTATGGAAAGATAGCTCAGTTTACTGCATATGATGTACATCCACCTATGTATTACTGGTACATAAAGACTATGGATTGTCTTACACATGCAGCAAATTATATAGCTATGTGCAAGATTGCATCCTTTATCCCATACATTGCCATGGCTATTATGGCGGTTACGATTATCAGAAAAAGATGGGGCTTGCTAACAGCAGGTCTATTTCTTTTGCTCATAACAATTATGCCTAACATGGCCACTTATTATGTGGAAATCAGAATGTACTCATTTGCTATGCCTTTTTTACTCCTTCAGGGAATCATGCTTACAGATATGCTATCCTTTGAAAGAAATGCGAAATACAAATGGGCAGTGTTCTTTGCATGTTCACTGATTATTGCATATACTCAGTATTTTGCTCTGATTGCATCAGGTGGAATGTATATACTTCTCTTTGCCTTAAGCTTCAGGGATAAGGAGCGTGGTCACAGACAAAGACTTGGATTCTTTGGAATGGTACTGACAGCATTTGTTCTTTACCTTCCTTGGCTGCCATCATTTTTTAAGCAGATCAATGGAGTTGTTGGCTCCTATTGGATACAGCCTATGGGACTCAGAAGCCTTCCTGGCTGCCTTAAATATATCTTCCTGGCCAATGCGTCAAAGACGGGATATATTCTTGCTGCAGCTTTGATTCTAATCATTGCAATTGCATATGTGATGAATGTGGCAAAAAAAGATGATGAAGAATACGCCCTGTGGCTGGCTGGACCTTCAGCTCTTATATGTATGATAGTGCTGGCCTATGTTTTTTCAATCATGGGAAGGCCAATATTTGTATACAGATATATGGTTGTTGTTTTACCAATTCTTTATCTTGGTGTGGCATATGTCCTTGCCAGAAGACATATGGCGATTATGGCAGTTGCCCTCGTGCTCATTTTAATGACTGGCAATAAGTGTATTGGTGCCTTTAATTATGAGGAGAGCACAAAAGTAGACCAGTATGCTCATGCTAAGGAACTATTGGAGGGCATAGAAAAGGGAAGCATGATTGTTACCAATTTTGAGCAGGTAACAGCAGTCAGCGCTTACTATCTTCCAGACTGCGATGCCTATATCTACGGAGACTTTGTTGTGGATCCACTGCTTACAAAACTTTTCGAAGATAATACTTATGAACTTCATGGAGAAGATATAGCGCCGTACATTGAGGATAAATATGACAATGTTTATTACTTTGGAACAGGTCATGAGAGAGACGGTTATGTGGCTGACTGGGAAGAACAGGGAATAAAGGTCACTTTGATAGATGAGTGTCTTATAGAGAGATACTGGATAAATATTTATAAACTGGAACTGGAATAAATGGAAAAAGCTAAGCTGTTTATAAAAAATAACATATTGATTATCGGACTGATTGTGGTCATGGGATTCGTCTATGGTGTTGAGATGTTCAGAAATAAGCCATGGTATGATGAACTGTACACATATTACTATTTCATATCAAGAGGACCAGTATATGCGGGAATTCACTGGCCTGTACCTAACAATCACCTGGGATATTCAGTACTGTCAGCATTTCTTGATTACTTGGGAAATAATACCATTGGACTTAGAGGAATATCCTGGATAGCTTCACTGTGTAATATTTCATTAGTCTACAATCTGGTGAGAAAGATTTATTCCAAGGTATATGGATATATTGCAGCATTAATCTTTGTCATGTTTGGACTTGTTAATACCCTGGCTATACAGGGAAGAGGTTATGCAGTGGCAACCACATGCATGCTTACAGCACTTATGTGTGTATATAAGATATGCCTTGAGGATGGACAACTTAGATGCTACATAGTCTTTGTACTTTCCCTTGTCTGGGGTCTTTATACCATACCAAGCAGCTGTTACTGGGTTGTTACAGTATGCTTTATAGGCGGAGCATATACACTCTTTAGGAAAGACTATAAGTCAATGAGAAAGCTTATAGGTTTTGCTGTTATTGCTGCTGTTTTGACATTTGTTATGTATGGAACAGTGTGGCTGGCAATTGGTTCTAATCTGTTGAGTAAGGATGCGGAAAGTGCTTATTTTGGTATATATCAGGTGACAATTATATTGCATCATCCACTGGCTGCTCTTAAAACCGGAATGGATTACATGCTTGCAACTCCTTATATCCAGAGCATAGACAGAAGCATTGTTGTTAAGGAATTACCGCAGTATCTTAAGGATTTGTTTGAACTGTATGTTACAGGCTGGGGCAATGCCATTACTGTGATACTTATAATTGGTTTTGTTGTAAGTATTATCGATATGATGATAAGCAGGAACAAAGAGGATGGCAGAGGCTTTTTTGCAAGTATATTTGTTAGTATGTTTGTTCTCATGATGCCAGTGGTGCTTATTGGTCAGAGCGTTCAGCCCTATAAGAGGGTGTTCAGCTTCTATGGTGTGTGTGTAAGTTTCATAATCATATATCTGATTAAATGCGCAGCGGGCAGGTACTTCGAAAATAAGATCAATCAGGTGGTAATTTCTGCACTGGTTACACTGGCTGTGATTGTTACATTTGCAACTGGAACTAACAGAACAGTATTTGCAGACAGAGAAAATGATTTGAAGGAAGCATTTGATTTGGTTTACATAAGTGATAATGATTCCATTTTCTATACAGATGATTATCAGATGTTTGTTCTCAAATTTTACTATGATGTAATGCCTGTGGAAGCTGCCGCAGGGGAGGCTACGTATATGGTAGTCAGCAAAGACTACGTGGAGGACTTTGAGGTTCCTCAGTGGCCAATTCTGTACAGTAGTGAAGACATGAAGCAGATGCTTGATAAAGACACATATAAGAATGTTGCAGAAACAGATGCATACGTAATATATCAAAAACAAACAGATTAAGGAGATTTGAGTTATGGTAAAGCATGTAATTCTTTGGACTCTCAAAGAGGAGTTAACATCACAGCAGAAGGATGAAGTAAAGGCAGGTATTAAAGAAGGTCTTGAGGGATTAAAGGACAAAGTTCCTGGAATCGTAGAGATTAAGGTTAATATCAATCCACTTCCAAGCTCAAATTGCGATGTGATGTTAGACTCAACATTTACAGATGAGGATGCCCTTAAGGGTTATGCTATACATCCAGAACATGTAGCAGTAGCTAATGGAAAGGTTCGACCATTCACTGCAAGCAGAACATGTATGGATTATGAGGTTTAATTGTTAAATGAGTGATATAGCCATGCAAAGCAGGTTTAAAGAACTTGCAAACAGAAGCTATAACAATAATCAGTACACATTTACAAGCTTCCTGTCTATGGCAGACCTTTCGGAGTTCTATGAAATAGAGAGAGAGCTTGCTTTTGCATGTCCAAAAGTTTTCGGAGGCTGCGAAATAGCTGAAAGAAAGATGGTAAGGTTTGGCAGAGAAGAGGATATGGGTTACGATGAGCCCTTTCCTATTGTGGCTATAGTTATAAGGCCGCTTATGAGTAAGTTCTCTGATGATCTTAACCACAGGGATTTTCTTGGGGCTCTGATGAACCTTGGAATTAAGAGAGAAACGCTGGGGGATATATTCGTCAGAAACAATCAGGCCTGTCTGTTTTGCCAGGAATCCATGAGCGAATATATTACAGAAAATCTCACAAGAATCAGACACACCTCTGTATCAGCTAAGGTAGAAGAGAATGTGCAGGATATTACAGCACCGGTACTTGAAGAAAAAATCATACAGGTTGCATCTGAAAGAATTGATGCAGTGGTTGCAAAAGTATTTAATCTTTCAAGACAGGATTCACTGGAGATGTTTCCGAAAAACCTGATATTTTTAAACGGCAGATTGTGCACGGAAAATGCGAAAACTTTGAGGGAAAAGGATGTAATAAGTGTACGAGGATTTGGAAAGTTCTCATTTGAAGAAGCATTGGGATTAAGTAAAAAGGGAAAGACTAACTGTAAAGTAAATATTTACAAATAGTTATATTTTGTTAGTTTAGTTGGAAAGTAGTAGGAATGGCAAAAAGAAGAAGAAAAAGAAGGTCGAGAATAGGAATACCAGTAGTTTTCGCATTGATGTTAATCATGTTCATGATGATTGGCCTGGTGGCATATGGCTATATCAATGGAAACAGACTCAGACTACCTGGAAACTGGTACCGTGAAATAGATATTACAGATCAGGTTAAAGACAGCATGGAGGAGTATCTTGGCAGCGCAACTATGGGCAATGAAGTAGATGCTTCGCTTTTTATGGACAAGATTGTTGTAACCAGTGAGATGGTTATTAACAAAGAAGGTCAGATGAATGAGAGTATTAACCGTGAGTCTTATGATATGGCCAGGGCAGCAGCAGATGAAGCGCTAAGAAGCGCAGTAAGCAGTCTGTTAGCTACACGTATACAGCAAAATTATATAGAGACAGATAAGTCTATTGATGAGCTGGTTGAGGAAACTTTGGGAATGAGTCTCTCAGCATATCTTAAAGAATATGGTCCAAAACTTCTTCCGGATTATGATGAACTTGATGGACAATATGGCATGTCGGCTGATTATGAAGCAGACAGAGAACATATGAATATATCTGGAACGGAATGTGATTATGCTGTTGCATCAGGAATGTTAGTTATTAATTACAAAGATGGTGCGGTAGTTTATCATAACAAAGCCGTAGCGGAAGATAAAGGCAATGATCAGGCAGACAGTGAAGTTGTGCTTGAAATCGAAGAACTGGAGGGCATGTAGGATGAAAAAGATTAAGTTTTTTGCTTACTTTATTGCAACAGTTCTGTTGATAAATACCCTGGGAATGTTTATGCCACAGTCAGTATATGCTTCAGATACGATGGAAACAGTTACTGTCAATGTGGATGGCGATAATCATATAGTAAAGGTAATTAATTACGATTTTGACAACAATCAGTATATATCGCTAAATGACCTGTCTAAGGCATTTGCAGGTACCGATAGGGCATTTGAACTTGAATGGGACAGTAAGGATGGCCTTACCTATGTAATGGTGAAGAGTACATCTGAACAGGAAGATGAAGAGAGTGATGAGCCAGATGTTATGGATGAGCCACAGAAGGTTAATATTACCAGAAAGAAGATGTTTATTGGCATTGATGGCAATGATTACTGCTTCTTTGCAATTACGACAAGTGATGGCGGTAAAGACTGTTATGTAAACCGAGGGGAACTGGCTTTGGCCATGAATATCGATATGTCATTCGATGGCAATGCGGTTTACATAAATACAACGGGCGAATTTGATTTTAATAAATATAATCTGGTTGATTCAAGCCTTGCATATATGGCAGACAGCTGTCTGGTAGGAGATATTACAACAGGCAATATGTATTACGCCATGAATGAGGACCAGGTGGTTTCTATAGCTAGTACTACAAAACTGATGACATATATTGTTCTTAAGGATGCCATGAACAAAGGCGAGATTACAGAGCATGATACGGTCACATTTTCAAAAAAGGCAAGCGAACTGTCTGAAACCAGTGATGGTGCAATCAAAGTCAAAGAGGGTGATACCGCAGATATTATGGATGTTATTTCTGCGATGCTTATTGTATCCAGCAATGAATGTTCACTGGCTTTGGCTGAGCATCTGTGTGGTGATGAAGAGACTTTTGTGGAACGCATGAATCAGAAGGCAGTTGCACTGGGATTGTCTGAAAATGCAGAGTTTTTCAATCCTCATGGGTTACCACTTTATCATGAAGATCTTTTGACTCCAAAGATTCAAAACCATTTAACAGCATCGGATATGTTTATTATTGCAACTCATATTTTGAATACATATCCAGAGATAACAGATATTACCTCAATTAAGAAGACAAGACTTTCATCCCTTGGTAATTTTGAAGCCGTTAACACTAATCTGTTGCTTCACAATGTACCAGGTGTGGTAGGCCTTAAGACTGGAACCACAGACAAAGCTCAGTCATGTCTGGTTTCGGCATACGAAACTCAGGATATTAACGGAGAGACTCATTATATTGTTACTGTGGTTTATGGCTGTGAAAATGTGCAGACTCAGAGTTATGTATCACTTGTACTTATGCGATATGGAATTCAGAAATTTAATGCAGCTGAACTGGGCATTACACCTGCAAGGCCAGACAATGGAGAGATTCCAGCTGATTTAGAGAGTATGATTGGTGCAGTAATCAATACTGCAAGACGCCGTTAGGGAGAAAGATATGTACGATACAACAATAAAGCTTAAAAAGGGAGAAGGCAGATATCTCAAGGCAGGAGGCGCCTGGATATTTGACAATGAGATAGATGAGGTCATTGGTACATACAGCAATGGTGACATTGTCAAAGTAGTGGATTTTGATGATTATCCTATGGGCATTGGTTATATCAATGACAACTCAAAAATTCGCATCAGAATGTTCAGCAGAAAAGTTGATACAGTGGTTGATGATAAACTTTTTTATGAAAGGGCGAAAGCAGCCTGGAAATACCGTAAGACTGTACTGGCACCAGCTGATTTGTCATCCTGCAGAGTGGTGTTTGGAGAGGCAGATTTTCTTCCGGGTATCACAATCGATAAGTACGAGGATGTGCTTGTAGTTGAATCACTTTCTCTTGGAATAGATCAGTTCAAAATCACTATAGTTGATCAGTTAAAAAAGGTTTTGGCAGAGGATGGTATTAAAGTCCGTGGCGTGTATGAGAGAAGTGATGCCAAAGAACGAAAGAAAGAGGGATTGCCAATACATAAGGGCTTTATTGGTGAGGAATTTGATACAAATATCGAGATAATTGAAAACAATGTTCACTATATGGTGGATGTGGTCAATGGACAAAAGACAGGCTTTTTCCTTGATCAGAAGTACAATCGTCTGGCTATGCAAAAGATTTGTCGAGGAAAAAAGGTTTTGGATTGCTTTACACACATGGGTACTTTTGCGTTAAATGCGGGATACGCAGGTGCAACATCTGTTTTAGGACTTGATATTTCAGAATATGCTGTATCACAGGCCAATGCCAACGCTAAACTTAATCATCTTGAAGACACTGTTAAGTTTAAAGTTGCCAACGTACTTGATGAGCTTCCAAAGATGGTGGAAGCAGGAGAAAAGTTTGATGTTGTAATTCTTGATCCACCTGCATTTACAAAATCACGAGAAGCAACAAAGCAGGCTATTAAAGGCTATAGAGAAATAAATATGAAGGGGCTTAAACTGGTAGAAGATGGTGGTTATTTTGCTACCTGTTCGTGTTCTCATTTTATGACAGAAGAACTATTTATTAAGACTGTCAAAGAAGCTGCCAAAGCGGTTCATAAGAGACTGAGACAGATTGAGTTTAGAACTCAGGCACCAGATCATCCAATACTTTGGGCAGCGGATGAATCATATTATTTAAAGTTTATTACTTTCCAGGTTGTGGATGAGAAGTAGACAAATAGCACTAGGAAAATAATAAAATTCTTAAAAATAGGGAGTATCGGATGAAAAAAATACTTAACTACATTCTGATAGGCTGTACGGCAGTATTGATGCTTACTGGATGTGGGAGCAATAAGGTGGAAAATACTACAACAGCGGATGCAGTCATAGAAGATGGTGATATATCTGCAAAGACAAATAAGGTTGCTGATGGCAATATTGCATCCTTGCTTGGAAAGACGGAGACGGATTCGCCAGAAACTAAAGAAGTGGTAACGGTCGCTACCAAGGGCGAATATGACGCTATATTTGCCAATGAAATTAGGACTCAGTTGGTAAATGAGAACGTCAGCATCGTGATAAGTGGATATGAGTTTGCTGTAGATGATGATACATACTGCACCTATTTTTCATCAGTTGGACCAGCTTTTATGATTGGCGATGAGGTTCAGTACAAGATTAAGGTTCAGGACAGGACTAACGAAGAAATCAAGAAAATAGATGTCACAGAGAAACTTGTAAGCCAGGGTGGAGAGGTTGTTTCAGGTCCTGAGACTATAGTTGATAACGGTCTGGAATATATTGTCTTCGAATACAAACTTCAGGGTGAAAGAGGCGTAGCTGTTAATATGCCGGGACCAGACCCTAATCATGCAATAGGTGTACAGCTGGCGCTTATGAATGATACAGTAGATGCTAAGGAAGCAGTCAAAGCTGCTCTTAAAGTGGCAAGGACTGCTAAAGTTACTTCAGCACCAGATACTACAGAGGATGAAATTAAGAACATATATGGTAATTCATGGGTATCAGGAACATCTATGGCTAGTTCAACTATGGCAGTAGGCGGAAAAACTTATGAATTTAGTGTGCCATCAGGCTTTAAATTTACCAGTGAAGATATTGATGAAGATATGGGAGTTCAGTGCTTCTCCAATGGAGAAATATCTGTGACGGTCTCATTTATGGTAAGAGAATACAGCGATTCCAAGAACTATATGGATAATATGTGGGCCTGGAATTATGCGGATGTCAAGTCAGATACTTCAGTTACTGCCGATGGCCAGATAGCCTACGGAACCTATGAGTGGACCGAGTATGGGGTGTATGGAGTAGATGCAGCCAAGGTTATAAAAGGTCTTGGAAGCGTTCTTGTAGAAGGCGAGAGTAAAAGTAAACTTACTCTTGATGATATAGTCGGATTCTATGGTGATGAAACTCCAAAGGATAGTGGCGATAATTCGATTGGTGGTCCTAAGACCACAGTCAGATATGACCAGATTTATATGGGAATTGTAGACGACGCGGATATAGCCTTAGACATAATTGCTGAGTACGGAAGAAGACAAAAAGGCACTTATTCTGACTCAGAAGTGGCAAAAATCGAGCAGAATCTTGAGGACAAATATAGTATTGCAGCCGTCAATTTAGGTGAGATGGATATAGAAACTGCCAGGGATGTCGAGAAGGCAGTGTCCTATATGTTTGATACATACCCGATTATCAAAGGCAGCTTAAATACAATCTCTTTAGCAAATCTTAACCGTGATGAGGCGACATTTACTGCAGTTACAAGGACGGTGGATTTTGTGATAAGAGATGAAGTGGGCGACGTACCTAAAGTTGTTCGTAACGAGATTCTTCTCAATGCCAGCAAGTGGTTGAACAGGGATAAGATGCTTGCCATGTGCAAGGAAAATGTGAACAGTGGATACTGGTTTAAGAATGCCAATGACCCTTCAAAGGTAGTGGTTCATGAATTAGGACATCAGCTGTTAAATGTGTTAAGAGCCAGAGAATATAACTTCTCTGATATTCAGAATAGGGAAAATGTGTACATGCCTTGTCTGATAACAGAGGAGAAGAAAGATGCATATATAGATTATTACTGGAGTGGAACAGCCATGAATCAGGAATTTGATTCAAAGCTTATGGAGGCCGCTTATAAAGAGTGGAAATCCATGGGACACTCTGGTTCGGAAGAAGATTTTAGAAGCAGCATATCTCAGTATGCTAAAGGCATAAAGAGTGATGGTGGCGTATCACTTCATGAGACATTCGCAGAAGCTGTGGCAGATGTATATTGCAATGGTGACAATGCCAGTGATGCCAGCAAGGCAATTATGAAACAGGTGAAATAATGAAGTATCATTTTGCACCCGAAAAAGGATGGATGAACGATCCTAATGGGCTAATTTATTACAAAGGTCAATATCACGCATTTTTCCAGCATAATCCCCATGACATAGTCTGGGGACCTATGCACTGGGGACATGCAATTAGCCAGGATCTGGTTAACTGGGAAGAACAGGAGATTGCTTTATATCCAGACCAGAATTATGAGAACGATGGTGGATGCTTTTCAGGTAGCGCCATTGAGAAGGATGGGAAACTATACTTAATCTATACATCTGTATCGAAAGAGTACGGTCAGTCACAATCTGTTGCCTGGTCTGAGGATGGATTACATTTTGTTAAGTATGATAATAATCCGGTTATTACTCATTTTCCAGAAGATGCGACCTATGATTTCAGAGATCCTAAGGTATTTGAACATCAGGGTGAATATCGAATGATTGTGGGAACAAAATATGATGGCCATGGAAGAATAGTACAGTATAAATCGCAGGATTTATTGAACTGGATATACGTGGGAATTCTATTCGATGACTACGAGTATGACAATGTTATTGAATGTCCGGATCTTTTTGAAATTGATGGTAAATGGGTACTGATGTACAGCCTGATTGGAAAGAAGAACTGTCGTGAGCAGTTTATTGTAGGAGATTATGACGGAAACAGTTTTGTAGAAGGAACGCGTGTCACACCAGAGTATGGCCCACAGTTTTATGCAGCACAGACCTTTAAGGCAGATGATAAGAGGATACTTATTGGATGGCTTTATGACTGGGATATAAAGGGCAATCCTGATGCAGAATCCGTTGGAGTATTGACCATACCAAGAGAGGTTCAAATTGTTGATGGTGTATTAAAACTGTATCCTGTAGAAAGTGCAGCTACGCTGTTGGAAGTTATAGATAAAAAGTATATAAATGATGGCATTGCGGTTGACATAATATCGAAAAGCAGGCTGACTATAGAGAGCAGTGTTTTACAGGAAAAAATAATATACCAGGGAATAATTGAGACTGTAGAGATATTAAGTGATGACAATACAGCTGAAATTTTTGTGAATAAGGGTGAGTGCAATTTTTCTATAAACATGAGATGAAGTTAAAGTGGAGGATATATGCTGAAAATTGTATTGGGATCGACAGGAATTGAAACAGTTCAGAATGCATTTGGAGCGTTGCCAGTGCAGCGTGCCAGTTATGAGGATGCTATTGCTATCTTAAGAAGAGCATATGAAGGTGGCATGACATTCTTTGATACTGCCAGAGCATACAGCAATAGCGAAGAGAAAATTGGTCTCGCATTTGGTGATATGTGGAAAGATATGAGAGATAAGGTTTATATAGCAACGAAGACTATGGGCAAAACGCCTGAGGAGTTTTGGCAGCAGTTAGAGACAAGTCTTGAACTTATGAAGACAGATTATATAGACATCTATCAGTTTCATTGTGTAAATCAGTGTTACAGACCAGGTGATGGTACAGGTATGTATGAATGTATGCTTAAAGCCAAAGAGATGGGCAAGATTAAGCATATAGGTGTGACAGCACATAAGATAAAAATAGCCATGGAATGTGTTGAAACAGGACTTTATGAGACTATCCAGTACCCATTTAGTTACCTTGCTGCTGACCAGGAGATAGAACTTGTCAAGGCGGCCAAAGCACACAATATGGGCTTTATCGCCATGAAAGGACTGGCTGGAGGATTAATCAATAATTCCAAGGCGGCAATGGCTTATATGACACAGTATGACAATGTATTGCCAATTTGGGGAATCCAGAAAATGAGCGAGCTTGAGGAATGGCTGTCATATATGGATAATACACCTTCCATGGACGAGGAAATGAGTGCATTTATCAAAAAAGAACAGGACGAGCTCATGGGAGATTTTTGCAGAGGCTGTGGCTACTGCATGCCATGTCCAAAGGGGATTACAATCAACCAGTGCGCAAGAATGTCACTTATGATCAGGCGTGCGCCATCAGCCGGATGGCTGTCTGAAAACTGGCAGAATGAGATGAAAAAGATAGAGGAGTGTATTAATTGTGGTGCATGTAAGAGTAAGTGCCCATATGAACTTAATACACCAGAACTTTTAAAGAAAAATTACGAAGATTATAAGAAAGTAATAGCAGGGGAGGTTACAGTCTAATGGGACCAGCTAAATTGAACAATAGTGAAGACAGATATGACGCATTTGACAATGGACAGGTACTTGAGGGTAAGAAGAAGGGATTCCTTCCAGCCATGGGATGGAACAGCTGGAATGCTTTCGGTAGTAACAATACAGAAGCATTGACTAAGGTTATGGCTGACAAGATTGTAGAGCTTGGTCTTGATAAGTTTGGATATGAATACATAGTTTTGGATGATGGATGTTACAAGCCGGAGCGAGTTGATGGGAGACTGGCCAACAATCCGGAAAAATTCCCAAGTGGATTTAAGAGTCTGGCTGATTATATTCATGGCAAAGGCCTCAAATTTGGTATGTACAATGATATAGGTGAGAAGCTCTGTAGTGGTGCAGCTGTTGGAACCTGTGGCTATGAAACTGTTGATACACAAGATTATGTAAACTGGGATATTGACTTTATTAAGGTTGATAACTGTTATTATCTTTGGGACAATGCAACATTTTCTAATCCTGACAATGCTAGATATGTATTTGCTCCAAGTATTAAAGGAATCAGAGTTGAGACAGCTGAGGCGGGTAAGGAAGAAGTTGAACTGAGCACATTTGTAGAGCTTTCAGCTATAAAAGATGGCAGCATAACAGGTACAATGGCTTCAGTTAAAGACGACTACGTAACAGGTCTTGGTACATACGACGGTACGGGCCCTGCACATACTCCTATAGATGAAAGAAGCAGTGAATTGCTCTTTGGAATAGAAGTGGAAGAGGCTGGTAATTACAAACTTTATGTAAACTACGCAACAGGCAAAGAGGAAGGTGTAGGAAGCTGGCTTCAGGTTGGCACAGGAGATAAGCTTGTATTTGACGAGTTTCTTCCTGAAACAGATTCGCCGGAAACTTTTGTATGGTCGGAGGCAATAGATATTACTCTTTCGTCAGGAAAGAATATTATCAGAATTATGAATCACAGAAGACAGGAGAATACCCTTCACAGTTATGCAACATTCCTTAAGGGATTGAATGAAGCAAAGCCAGACCATGATATCAGATTATCAATTTGTGAGTGGGGAAAAACTCAGCCACAAAACTGGGGATATAAGGTTGGTGATTCATGGAGAATTCTCAACGATATCACATTTAATGTAGGCGATGATGGCAACAACGGAGCCTGCAGATGGAAAGATGATTACACACCAAGTATTACATCTCAGTACAACAAAGCGGTAATTATGGATGAGTTTGCCGGCCTTGATAAGGGATGGAACGATCCAGATATGCTTGTTGTGGGCATGGATGGTGTTGATAATACGATGGCAAGAACTCATATGGCACTCTGGTGTATGATGAATTCACCTCTTATGCTTGGTATGGATTTAAGACGTGTCAGCAAGGGTGACGAGATGTATGAGATTATTGCTAACGCAGACCTTATTGCACTTAATCAGGATTCACTTGGAATCCAGGCTAAGAGAATATATTGCAGTCTGGCTGATTTCAATCCAGATACAACATATGTAAGAGACATAGACAGAGTTGATATATTGGCCAAGCCACTTTCTGACAATTCAGTAGCAATTTGCTTTGTGAATGTAAGTGAAGAGGATAAGGCTTCAGAGTATTCTATAGATGTTGAGACTATCGTAAAGGCTATAGGGGATAAGATGGTTGATAAAGATGCATTTGCAACTGCTAATTCTTACGCTGTAAAGGATCTCTGGACTAAGGAAATAACAAATTGTACAGACGGAATAATAAAGGCCAGTGGGTTGAAAGCACATGATCATAAGATTGCTGTAATTAGTATGTAGAGCAAGGAGAGTATGGTTTGAAAGCACATGAATTGTTATGTAAACTTAAAGAAACAGACATCAGTGTTGAAAATGAAGAATTAATACTATCTGATATTCCAAAAGAAGTTGACATAACAAGAAAACAGGCGGCCATAATAATACATAATTATCTGAAAAAAGTGCTAAATGAGAAAGATGTGGCCGATACAACTATGGCCAAAGAATTAAAAGATCTTTATGACTGCAGAGTCTGTGTTGCGCACATAGAACAGGTATACTGTAAAGGTATAATGTCTGCCCTGATTGATAAGGTAAAGGCAAAAGAAAGCGGATTACCAATAATGTTTGGTGGGAATGCGCTTCTTACAGATGATGAATCCGATGAGATTGCAGTAAGAGTAAAGAATAAAAGTAAAAGAATAACATTGAAATAAAAGTCATAATAAAAGAACAGGCTAAAAGATGGAAAAACTATATGAAAAGCAAAGCTTCTTAAGAGAATGCAAATCAACAGTAATATACTGTGAAAAAGAAAATGATGAAGTTTACATAAAATTAGATAAAAGCATATTCTTTCCAGAAGAAGGTGGACAGTATGCCGATACAGGAATCCTGGAATTATTAGATAGCAATGAAAATTCAACAGGTATTGCTGTGAAACTTTTGGATGGCCAGATTAGAGATGGTAAAATAATATATAAAGTTGAAAATGAAATCCAGCTGGGCACTGCTGTATTATGTAAACTTGACTGGAGCAATCGTTTCGACAGAATGCAAAATCACAGTGGAGAACATATTCTTTCTGGTCTGATTCACAATACCTATGGATTTAATAACATAGGTTTTCATCTTAGTGATGACGATATGGTTACTCTTGTGGTAGATGGAGTACTTACAAGAGAGCAGGTTATGGAACTTGAAACAAGAGTTAATTCTGTAATTTATGACAATGTTCCTATACTAGATTCCTATCCATCAAAGGAAGAACTTGATTCAATTTCTTACAGAAGTAAGATCGAAATCGAAGGTCAGGTTCGTCTGATCACAATAGGTGAAGGGGATGACATTATTGATATTTGCGCGTGTTGTGCACCTCATGTGGCCAGAACCGGTGAGATTGGCATACTTAAAGTGACAGGTGTTACCAAGATGAAGGGTGGCACTCAAATCTCGATTTTATGTGGAAGGCGTGCTCTGGAATATATAAATCATAATTTAGGTACCCTCAACCAGTTAGCCAATGCATTCACAACACACCCTGACAACATGCCAGGTATTGTCGAAAACCTGAAAAATGAGTGCATTCAGGTTAAATCACAATTATCTGATTATAAAGAAAAGGGAATTATAGATTCAATTATTACGAATCCTGATAACAGATGTATTTTTGGAGAAGGATCACTGTCTGCGCAAAATATGAAAAATATATTCAATGCTCTTACAGATAACTGTAAGGGATACGTAGGAATATTTGCTGGTTCTGATGAAGATGGTTACAGATATTATGCTGGGGGCAATGGCTTAAATGCCAAAGAACTGGCTAACCTTATGCGAGAAAAAATAGGCGCTAAGGGAGGTGGCTCTGAAGAAATGATTCAGGGAAAGACAGATGCAGCAAAGTCGCAAATCCAGCAATTCTGGGCAACGATATAGTTTTTATGTGGAGATATCATGTCAAAAGGTAAATTCGACGGTATTACAAAAGAAGAAGAAATTGCAAAATATCAGGAAGTCAAAAGAATAGCTGACAATAAAGTTATGCAGATGAAGGCCAATGTTTCGAATCTGGCCAATGAACTGCATGAATTGCAGGAAGTATATGATTTGGACGAGAAGGAAGGTCTTGCTCAGTGGTTTGTAAAGGACAACAGATTCAAAGAAGTAAGACAGGATTTGTTGCGCGCAGAAAGAGCCTGCAAGAAGCCATATTTTGGACGAATCGATTTTGTTGACCCGGAAAATGACAAAAAGGCAACTTACTATATAGGCAAGTCAGTGATTTACGATAATCCTGCAGATCCACTTGTAATCGACTGGCGTGCGCCAATATCTTCAGTATATTATGAGCAGAATCTTGGAAAATGCAGATACAAGGTACCAAGAGAAGGCTCATTTGAAATTGATCTTCAAAGAAAGAGAACATATGAGGTTGATAAAGACGGCGTTAAGAACTTCTATGATTCAGAGGTAGTTGCTAACGATGAGCTGCTGACAAAGTACTTATCCAAAAGCAAAAGAAATGTCTTAAGTGAGATCATTGCTACAATTCAGCAGGAGCAGAATGAGGTTATTCGTATTAATCCGCACCACAATGTCCTGATTCAGGGTAGTGCCGGTAGTGGTAAAACAACGGTTGCTATGCATAGAATCTCTTATATTTTGTACAACTACGAGAGAGAATTTGCGGCAAATGATTTCTATATAGTAGGTAGTAATAAACTGCTTTTAAATTACATAACAGGTGTACTTCCTGATCTTGATGTTTACGATATTCCAATGCTTACTATGGAAGAACTGTTTGTAAGGCTTCTATATGAAGAATGGGATGACAAGCACAGGATAAAAAAGATTGATAAAACTGATACAAGCATAGGTATAAAAGGTCAGACACAGTGGTTCAATGACCTGGAAGAGTTCTGCGAACAGCTTATGTGGAAGTATGTTCCACAGCAGGATATCAGACTCAAAGAGAACAATCATATTTTGATGACCGGAGATGATATAAAAAAAGTTCTTCAGGATATGAAAGGAAGAACTATTAAGGATATCTATGAAAAACTCAAGGATATTCTTATAAGCCATTTGGAAACAGAGATGTTTGGTAAAGGTTTGTCGTACTCACAGGATATGCAGAAACGTATGTACTCATTTTATGAGAGCTATTTTGCAAGAAGAGGAGTTAAGGACAGTGTATTTGATATATACAATAACTTTGTTAAATCACAAATTAATAAAGGTGTAAAGTGTATTGTAGATGAAAATGAGCCGGATTTGTATGATTTAGCGGCTCTTGCATTTATATATAAAAGATTAAAAGAGACAGAAGTTGTCAGAGAAGCCTGCCATGTTGTTATAGATGAGGCTCAGGATTTTGGTATTTCCGTATACAGATCATTAAAATACTGTATGAGCAAGTGCACATTTACCATTATGGGAGATGTTGCTCAGAATATAAACCTCGGCTGTGGCTTGGGAGACTGGGAAGAACTTAAGGAAGTAATGCTTCCAGGTGAATATGATTATTTTGGTCTGCTCAGAAAAAGCTACAGAAATACTATTGAAATATCAGAGTTTGCTACTGATGTACTTAAACATGGATTATTCCCAATATATCCGGTAGAGCCTATCATTAGACACGGAGACGCAGTTGACATAATTCGTGAAAATGATTATGAAAGTCGATTAAATGCTATAGCATCCAATGTGGCTGACTGGAAGAACGAATACGAGACAATAGCTGTAATATGCAAGGATATGGCAGAAGCCAGATCGATGGTTGCTGACCTGAATAATATTGTATCAGGTAAATACAATATAAATAATTATGTAAACTTGTTTACTGAAGATAATGTAGATTTAAGTGGAAAAGTAACAGTACTTCCGATTGAGTTTGCAAAAGGTCTGGAATTTGATGCGGTTATTATTTCAGATGCTTCAAGAGAAGCTTATCCTAAGGAAGATGGATATGCGAAACTGTTATATGTAGCGGCTACCAGAGCTCTTCATGAACTTAAGGTATATTATTCTGGTGATCTTACAGGTCTGATTGCTGATCCGATTCCAAGGGACAGAGTTAACATTGAGTTTAAAGAAGATAATTTTCATAAAAAAGCTCTTGAGATGCCTGAAGATGAAAGGACTACGGACGAAATTGCCAGAGATCAGGCGCTAATTGGTGATTCTGAACTTGAATTAAGGGAGAAGTATGGCCCAAAGAAAATAGAAGTTACGAAGCCGTCAGAAACAGCTGTATATGAGAGCAGTACTAAAAAGACGAGGTCAGTTGCATCAATATACAATGTTAAGCCATCAGCATCCAAGCGGGTTACAATCAATGAGCACAGGGAAAGTATTGTATATTCAGAGCCAAAGGAGCAGGCTAACAGTATATTGCGTTCAAGCGTATATGGGGTAGGTGGAGTTCGAATTAAACCTAATCCCAATAAATCGGTAAAGGGAGCGGGAATAGCTGCGTCGAGAAGCAGAATAGCATCAGAATTTGGAGAATCACCAGCTGGAATCAGCCTTACACCTCCAGGACATGGACTTATAAATCATGCTGTTAAATGGGTAAATGAAGAAGAGGATAAGGTTACAATTACAAGTTTCTATGACAACTTATGTATAACACCTGTTACAGACGATACTGTACGAATCACAATATACAAGACAGATGGAAAGCATTTGCCAGTTCCTAAAGAGATAGAACCAAATGCATCAGTTAAGTGGAAATGTGTGCAGGGACGAACTTCCATAGATGTTAGTACAAGTAAAATAACGGTTAGTATTGATAAAAGAACAGGAATTGTTTCATTTGCGTCTAATAAACTTGGAATACTTCTTGCAGAGAGTACAAAACTATCACGTCAATATAATGAAGCTGACAGAAGCTGGTTCCATTACCTTGCGTGGAAGAAAAATGAGAATATTAAAGCAATGGACACAGATGAAAGCTGGACAGATATAATCTCCACAGCAAAATATGTGTCACATGGCCCTGAGTCTGATGATGCCAGCGTGATTATGTCTATGAATGGGTATAGAATTGTAATACCTGCTGGTAACAAAATAATGTTCAATACCATTCCTTCATATTCATACATAAAATATGAAAAAGCGGGAGAAATAGATTTCTATTTTCAGGTAACGAAATAGGCATAATGTGTTATACTTTAGGTGGAAGTATAAAGGTAAAAGGGAGCTTGGATATTGTATGAGAAAACGCATAGGAATATTTATTGGTGAAATAGCTCAGGAATATCAAAAGTTGGTTGCAAAAGTTGTGTCAAAGAGAGCCAATCAGTTGGGGTATGACACTGTGTTTATATGCTCATATGGCTCTTATAATGAAGATATTCTTTATGCTGAAGGTGAAAAAAGCTGTATATATCTTCCAGATATATCATCCTTTGATGGATTAATTATTACCGAAGATGTATTGGATATTCCGGGAATGGACGATGAACTGTATGGCATAGTTCAGAAAGAGGCAAAAGGTCCGGTAGTTTACCTTAGAACTTCAAGGCCTGGTTGCTTTAGTGTACTTCCAGAGAATAAGAAGTCTATGGAAAATATGGTAAGACATTTTACCGATGATCATGGATTTACAGATATCTGCTATATGTCAGGGAAAAAGGGCACAGAGGATGCTAAGGAACGTCTGGTAGGATATATGACTGTTATGGAAGAAAAGGGGATAACCGTAACAGATGACATGATTTTCCATGGTGATTACTGGAGAAACAAAGGTAAGGAAGCCATAGACTGGTTTATGCAGAATCGCGAGACATATCCTCAGGCCATTGTATGTGCCAATGACTACATGGCTCTTTCAATATGCGAGGAATTAAAACTACGTGGTGTAAAGGTTCCAGAAGAAGTATGCGTAAGTGGGTTTGACTTTATCGAAGAAGCAAGAGTCAGCAATCCAACATTGACTTCTCTTGAAGTTGATTTTGAAACCATGATAGTAAAATCGGTTGACATAATTCATGATTCTTTGTGCGGAAAAGAATGTGAGAAGATTAACAAAGTTAATGCAAAAATATGTTTACACAGTAGTTGCGGATGCGGAACTCAGTATAAGCATAAGAATATTATAAAAATTGTTGATATGGTTCATAAGCAGGTCGAAGATACCAAGAATCTGTTGATTTCTGCAACTGATTATCAGGATTCATTTGAATTTGATGAATATATGGCTGTAGCTGATAAGTACAGACGATTCATAAGAGCAGAGAAAACATACTTCTGTTTCTGTGATGAGGAGGACAGTGGCTACAATGAAGTAGAAAATGATAGTGTATTTACAGATCAGGTTGTATTGAGAAGAACCTTTGACGGTAATAAGCCTGCTGAGAAATCATTTATCAAATTCCCAAGAAGAAAGATACTTCCAGACGAGTTATGGAAGGAAGATGAGTGTAATAATTTCTGTGTATTTGCAATTCATTTTAAGAATGTGGTTTTTGGTTATTTAGTAACAGAAATTCCACAGGACAGATGGTTTGATATATATACCCAGGGATATCTTATGACATTAGCCAATGCTATTGAGAATATTGAAGTGCATAAGCAGATGGAAAAGCTGGAAACAATTAAGGCTATTTATCAGAAGGATCCGCTGACGGGTATTTACAATAGAAGAGGTTTTGATAAGTTGTTCCAGGAGAGTTTTTCTTCGGCCAAGCATGGTGGCAATGATATTGCTCTTGCAAGTATTGATATGGATAATCTTAAGACTATCAATGATACTTATGGACATTCAGAAGGAGATAAAGCACTCATATGTCTTGCAAAAGCTCTTAACTCAGTAATGAAAGAAATAGATTACTGTGCAAGAATTGGTGGAGATGAGTTTGCGGCAGTGATTGTGGTGGATTATCCTGGAAGGGTAAATGAGTTTAGAAGTGAGTTTGCCAACGCGCTTAAGGAAGAAAGCAGAAGAATGGAAATATTAGAAGTTGAAGCCAGCGTTGGTATATGTGAAAGCAAGGAACAGTCAGTAGAATCTCTGGTGGCTTGTGTTCAGCTTGCTGACAGAAGAATGTACGAAGATAAGCGAAACAGAAAAGCCGGAAGTCAAAAGTAGAAAATATGTTCGAAAAGTATTGAAAATAAGAACGAACGTTCGTATAATAAATACGTGGACATTTTTATAGCCTGTGGGTGAATCCACAGGCTTTTTTATTTGGAGATATACTATGTTTGATTTGCAGACAAATATGACTATGGAAGAAAAACTGGAGATTCTGGCAGATGCAGCAAAATATGATGTTGCATGTACATCAAGTGGTGTGGACAGAGCAGGTCAAAAAGGAATGCTTGGAAATTCCAGAGCATGTGGAGTGTGTCATTCTTTTGCAGCTGATGGAAGATGCATCTCGTTACTTAAGATTCTTATGACAAACCATTGTACCTATGATTGCAAATATTGCAAGAACCGCAAATCAAACGATGTACCAAGAGCAACATTTACACCGGATGAGATATGCCAGCTCACCATAGAATTCTATAAAAGAAACTATATTGAGGGTTTGTTCTTAAGTTCAGGTATTCTGCAGAATCCTGATTATACTATGGAAAAGATATGTGAAGCACTTAGACTCTTAAGAACAAAGTATAAATTTAATGGATATATACATGTTAAAGCCATTCCGGGAGCATCTCAGGAACTGTTATATTCAGCTGGTTTATTGGCAGACAGAATTAGTATAAATATGGAACTACCAACTCAGGAAAGTCTTGGAAAACTTGCACCGAATAAGAATATGGCTAATATTATTAACCCTATGAATCAGATATCAAGTACCATTGCAACACACAGACTGGCAATTGGCAAGAATGCCCGCATGGAGAGGGCGGGAATAAATGATCATCTGGTTAACAGCATATTTGGTAAGAATGCTGATAGTAGAAATCGAATTATGGGCGAAGATTATGCAGGAATAGGGTCAAACGTTGGTGGTTTGGAAGAATTGAAAAGAGACAATGGGAAGTTACATCTTCCTGCTGAAAAGATGGATTTAAATCTTAAACGAGTTTTTGCACCGGCAGGTCAGAGTACACAGATGATTATTGGAGCATCGGGGGAAACAGATTTTGATTTAATCAGAACAACACAGAGCCTGTATCAGAGTTTTGATCTTAAAAGAGTCTTTTTCTCAGGATATATACCTTTAAATGAGGACAATGTGCTACCTTCTCTTGATACTCCCGTTCCGTTATTGAGGGAACACAGATTATATCAGGCAGACTGGTTGTTAAGATTCTATGGATTTCATGCAGAAGAACTGTTATCTGATGATAAACCTAATTTTGATTCAAGGATTGATCCAAAATGTGACTGGGCGCTAAGGCATCTTGATATATTCCCTGTTGAGATTAATAAGGCCAGTTATGATACATTGCTTAGAGTACCGGGAATTGGTCCGACAAGTGTAAAAAGAATAATGAGTGCCAGAAGATATGGCAGCATTACATTTCCTATGCTTAAAAAGATGGGAGTGGTACTGAAAAGGGCGCAGTATTTCATTACATGCAACGGGCAGCAACTATATAAGATACCAATTGAAGAGCGATTTATTCTTCATCAACTGACTGATTTGGAACGTAGCAACGTTATGAAGATTGAAGGAAGCAATGAGACTGCCACACAGATGAATCTGTTTACAGATTTTGGACTGGCAAGTAATGTTGGATAGTGGTTGACATAATATTGCAACACATGATAGCGGTTTACATAAATGAGAGGACACTATGACTATATATTCCTGTGAACATGAGTGGGAAGCAATGTTAACCTGCATATATGATGCATGGACAAGCAGAAAAGGACAACAGAATATAAAAATGGTCTTAGAACCCATAGATCAGTTTACTTTGTTTGATGAGTATGTTCATGTTGAACCAGACCATGAGAAAGCACAGAAAGTTATGGATGCCGTATATCATAAGATTTCACCTTTTGTTTACAGGGAACTGGCTTTTTGTTCATTGGCCTATGAGGATGATATTTTGGATAATATTTATCGTATTATGCTTCTTGGTTTTAAATTTGGCAGCAATGTACTTAATATGGTTCAGTATGAAGTTGTAATGCGCAACAGGCAGATCAGAGTTCGACTTGGCAAAGAAGTTGAGCATTTTAAGGAATTTATTAGATTTCATGAAGTAGATGGCAGATATGTTGCGCATATCGAACCAAAGAGCAAACTTTTGATGGCTTTAGGACATGGATTTATGGACAGAATGCCATCAGAACACTGGATGATAGTGGATGATGTACATATGGAGGCAATTATTCATCCCAAAGATGAAGATTTTTTCTATAGGAAGATTAATAAAGAGGAATTAGAAAGGCTTTTACTCACTGAGAATGCTAATGATGAGTATACAGATATGTGGAAAGTGTTTTTTGGTGCGATTGCGATTGAACAGAGAGAGAACTATCGCTGTCAGCGTAATTTATTCCCAATCTGGACAAGAAAGCATGTAGTAGAATTTCAGTAAGGTTTATTTCTTAATGGAATATATCAATTTTTAATATATATTAATACTTAGATTTGATGATAATATAGTAGTGTTTAAGTGTAACACAAATATAAAAATATCGTTGGAGGATGTAATGGACGCATCAAAAGTTTATTTCACAACATTTAAAGCAACTTCTCATGAAAATTTATTACAGAAATTTCATAGACTTCTTAAAACAGCAGGTATAGAGAATATTGATTTTGAAGATAAATATGCTGCTATTAAGATCCATTTTGGCGAATATGGTAATCTTGCATTTTTAAGACCTAATTATGCAAAGGTTGTTGCAGACTACGTAAAGGAATTGGGAGGAAAGCCATTTCTTACAGATTGCAATACTCTTTATGTAGGTAGTAGAAAGAATGCACTTGATCATCTTGATACAGCTTATGTCAATGGTTTCTCACCTCTTCAGACAGGATGCCATGTTATTATTGGTGACGGTTTAAAGGGAACAGATGAAACAATAGTTCCAATCAATGGTGAATATGTAAAAGAGGCAAAGATTGGTCACGCAATTATGGATGCTGATGTATTCATCTCACTTAGTCATTTTAAGGGACATGAGATGGCAGGTTTTGGTGGAGCTATTAAGAACATCGGTATGGGATGTGGTTCCCGTGCAGGAAAGATGGAACAGCACTGTGATGGAAAGCCTAGCGTAGATCAGTCAGGTTGTGTAGGTTGCGGACAGTGTATTAAGATATGTGCGCATAATGCACCAACTATTACAGACGGAAAGGCTTCAATTGACCATAGCAAATGTGTAGGTTGTGGAAGATGTCTGGCTGTTTGTCCAAAGAATGTAATTGCAGCTAACTTTAGTGATTCAATTGCCATGCTCAACTATAAGATGGCAGAGTACGCATTGGCTGTATGTAAGGATAGACCAACTTTCCATATTTCACTTATTTGCGATGTATCACCTAACTGTGACTGTCATAGTGAGAATGATATTCCGATCATTCCAAACATTGGTATGTTAGCTTCGTTTAATCCAGTTGCCCTTGATCAGGCATGTGCTGATTTGTGTAACAAGATGCCAGCAAACCCAGGAAGTGTACTTGCTGATAATATTAAGTCATGTGATTGCCATGACCATGACCACGATCATCATGACAATTTTGTTCTTACTCATCCAGATACAGAGTGGGAGTCATGTCTTAATCATGCAGAGAAGATTGGCTTAGGAACAAGACAGTACGATATGGTTACAATTTAATTGTAGTTATGTATTGAATATATTATTAATTCAGAACTGATTGATTACTTACGGGTAGCAGCTTAATTGGCTGCTACTCTTTTTTTATGTCCATGAAAATGGTATAATTTATTGGATTATGTCAAAAAATGGGTAATCATGAGGGAACAGGTGTGGAGAATGCGTAAAACCTTAAATATTTTGCTGGCATTGATTCCTGCAGCATTAGCATTGATATTGATATTATTAAATCCATTTTCAAGTTTGGATTCTATGCTTTGTGACAAAGTATATAGTCAGATGAATGGATGTGGATATGATATAAAACTTATCTGTATAGATGAGGAGACGCTAACAGAATATGGACTTTTAACTACATGGTCCAGAGAAAAGTCAGCAGAACTTGTTAATAAGCTATATTCAGACGAGCAGAATAAGCCGGCAGTAATGGTCTTTGATATGATGTTTATCGGAGAGGGAGATGCTGATACAGATGGTAAACTTGTAGAGGCAATCAGCAAAGCTGACAATGCAGTTCTTGCTAGTAATCTTGTATATAGAGGCAAAATGGCTTATACAGCAGGCGGAGTTCAGTACTATGACACCTGGAACGTTGATATGGAAGAAAGACCATTTGCAGCGCTGGATGAGATTGTTGAATCAGGTTATGCCAATGCGCACATTTCAAATGATGGTTTTGTAAGATCAGTTCAGTTATATACAGATGTTGATGGTGTAAGAAGATACAGTTTTGCGACACAAGTTTATAACGCTTATATAAAAGCATTTGGTCCGGAAAGTGTTGAACCGCTTCCGGATAAGCAGACAGTTCAGTTCTTTTATTCAGGCAAACCGGGTGAATTTATTCACTATTCCATGAAGGATGTAATGGAAGACAAGATTGATTTACGTGAATTTGCGGATAGTGTTGTAATGGTGGGGGCATATGCTCCTGGACTTCAGGATGCATACCATAGTGCTGCAGACCGCGGTCAGGATATGTATGGAGTTGAGATTAATGCCAATATTGCCAGAGCACTTATGACAGGTAAGACAGCACTTCCGGTTAATGCATGGCTTGTAGCTATTGTTACAGCAATTGTTTTATTTGCGTATACATATCTTGCGAGAATAATGAAGATGTATCCAGCCATAATTGTTGGTATCTGGGTATTGCTTGCAGGTGGAATTACAGGTCGAGTATTGGCAACCCACGGGCATACAATCAGCCTGGTATATTTACTGATTCTTGTTATTCTGATATGGGCATGGATTGTAATTGAAAAATATGTAGTTGAAGCAGTTAAGAGAAGACAGACTCTTAATTCCTTTAAGAAATATATGGCTCCACAGGTAATTGAGACTCTTGCAAAGAGCGGTGAATTCCATGTGGAACTGGGTGGTGAAAAGCGACATGTAGCAGTATTGTTTGTAGACATACGAGGTTTTACGACCATGTCTGAAGTGTTGCAACCAGAACAGATGGTACAGATTCTTAATAAGTACTTATCACTTACAACAAGCTGTATATTTGCTCATGGTGGTATGCTTGATAAGTTTATTGGTGACGCAACCATGGCTATATTTAATGCGCCAAATGATCAGGAAGACTATGTGATGGAAGCTATTAAAGCTGGGCTTGATATGCAGATAAAAGGAGCAGCTTTAGGTGAAGAACTTCTTAAAGAATATGGAAAGACAGTAAGCTTTGGCGTAGGTATAAATGTAGGTGATGCAGTTGTTGGTAATATTGGATGTGATACTCGTATGGATTACACAGCAATAGGAGATACTGTCAATACAGCATCAAGGATAGAAGGTAAGGCAGGAAGAGGCGAGCTATTAATCAGTGAGGCTGTTTACGAGCTTGTTAAAGATAGAATTGAAGCAGAATTCAAAGAAGATATGGCTCTTAAAGGTAAAGCTGAGCCAGTAAGAGTATATGTAGTCAAAGGAATCAGAAATTTTAGGGAGTGTATGAAAAAGTGAAAGCATTTTTGACAACAGTAAAGGGAAAGGTAATAGCAGGTGTTTCGACAGTTGTAATAGTCGGTGCGATTGTAGCTGCAGTTATCATTTTAAACAGTGGTTACAGAACAATAGCCGTTGAAGCATTAAATGGTATTACTAAGATTATTAACAATGGGAAAACAAGTGAAGCATTTGTAGGACAGCATCTCGAATCAGGCGATGATGTTACAGTTAGTGCCAGTTCAGATATGACACTTGCACTTGATTCAGACAAGTTTGTGTTTGCGAAAGAGAATACTCATTTCACTGTTGAAGCAACTGGAAAAGCGACTGATTCGAGAACAACAATTCATCTCTATGATGGAGCAACACTTTGTCGAGTTGATAAGAAACTGAAGGATTCAGAGAACTTCAATGTTGATACACCAAATGCGACAATGTCAGTTAGAGGTACAGTGTTTAGAGTTTCATGTCTTGAAGAAGGCAATGGAGATAAATATACAGTTGTAGATGTATTCGAAGGTGAAGTTTTCGTTCAGGTTAAGATGGAAAATGGACAAAACACTGAAGAGAGCAAACTTCTTAAGGCAGGTGAGAGTGCCACAATTCGTTCTAATACAGATTTTTCAGAATTTGTAAAAGGTGATGAAGATGCTGAAGTAGGAAATCATGATGGCATCGTGTATAAGAAGTTAACTCAGAATGAGGCAATTTTCTTAGGCAAATCTATTGATGAAGGAAGAACGTTAAGTATCACAAAGGATTTACTTTATGACTATGTGGAAATCATCGAGCATGATTTTAGTGCCAAGGGTGAAGAGGTAGAAGCAACCTGTGAAGAAGAAGGCTACTACTATGATGTATGTGCTATCTGTGGAATTGAAGGTGAGAAGCACATCATAGATAAGTTTGCCCATACATATAAGATGAAAACGGATGCTGAAGATATGTATGAATGTGAAGTTTGTGGTAAGGAAGCGGATGCAGAAGAGGTGGCAAAGGAGCAGAAAGAAGCAGCTGCTTTAGCTTTTGATGAAGCATCAGAGGAACAAGCTAATGATACAAATAAAGATATAGATAAGACTGCTTCAGACAAAATTAATGAAGAAAAAGCAGATAAATGTGCTAATGGCCATGATTATGTTGAAAGTACAACAACACCAGCAACCTGTGTTGCAGAGGGCGAGAAAGTGAACAAATGCAGCAGATGTGGAGATATACAAAAAACTACATTGCCTGCAACAGGACATCATTATGTGGAGACTTCAAAAGAGGCAACCTGTGATAATGGTGGTTATAACTCAAAACGTTGTGATAAGTGTGGAGATGAGATAATATCATATACTTCTGCACTCGGACATAATTATTCTACAAGTTCAACACCTGCAACATGTATTGCAGGAGGAGTGGATACAACAACCTGTAGCAGGTGTGGAGCGACATCAACTAGTAGTACAGGGGCATTGGGACATAGCTATTCATTAAGTTCTACAACTACAGCCACCTGTACAGTTGCGGGAACTGAGACCTATTCATGTAGCAGGTGTGGAGACAGCTATACTAATTCAACAGGTTTTGCACCACATGATTTCGTTGCAATTAATTCTCCTGCTACACAAGCTGGTGGAGTTTCACCATATAATTGGATGTGTAGTAATTGTGGTTCATTCCAATAATGAAAGGTTAATAATATGACATATTCAATTATCCCAGATTACTCTGACATTCAGGGGACTCTGCAGTTAACAAATGAATATAGTGCAAACCTTGAGTATAACGATTTCTGTAATCCATTTGTATACGAAGATGAAGCAGAAATTGCACGCA
>JAZQOC010000128.1:0-3241 GCA_045627645.1 Lachnospiraceae bacterium | reverse complement strand
GATTCTTTATAATTGGTTCCCCATTCCTGCATAGCAGTGAGAATTGGTCTCATGGATTCACCAACTTCACTAAGGGCATATTCTACACGGGGTGGAACTTCTGGGTAGACAGTTCTTGTGATGATACCATCTTCTTCCATAGAGCGAAGAGAATCGGTTAACACCTTCTGGCTGATGCCATCAAGACTTTTCTTAAGCTCGTTGAAACGCCAAGGGCGAACAAGGAGATTTCTCATAATAAGAAGTTTCCACTTACTACCGATTAGGCTTACAGTTGTTGCAACGGGGCATTCTGGTAATTCTTCTTTTGTAAGCATATCAGTGCTCCTTTCCAATAGTTCATTTTTGAATGTTAGTATTAAAAATAATATAGCATAATAAAGTGCATGCGTCCATTAGTTACAAAAAGGTGCCTATGTAATAAAAAAGTGCGTACTTTTACAGAATCATAATTGTAGATAATATATGTATATAGTACATGTTCTTTTGATTGGATTGTTTATTATCAACAAAAAGATTGATGAATATATGTGAAATATAGCAAATAGACAAGCGAATGATTAAATGGTAATCTTCATATAGGATTGTTACTCTTCGAGGCATTACCTATATTGGTGCCAAGAAGGGTTTTTTTATTGCCCTGAAAAGGGGGAATTATGAAAGCAATTAAAAAAATTAATAATAACGTTGCAATATGTCTTGATAGTAAAAATCATGAACTTATTGCTTTTGGAAAAGGCATTGGATTTCCTCAGATGCCTTATGAGGTGGAACTCAAAGACATAGAACGTACATTTTATAATATTAACGAGAAGTATTTAGGTTTATTAAATGAGTTAAAGACAGAGATGATTGAGTTTACTGCAAAGATGATCGCAGTAGCTCAGAATCATTTAGAGTATGAGCTTAATCCTAATTTGGTTTTAACTCTTGCAGATCATCTTTCATTTGCGATTGAGAGAGAAAAAAAGGGTGTATATATTCAAATGCCGCTTGTGTATGACATGGACCAGCAGTATCCGGAAGAAATGAGACTGAGTAGATATATCGTAAAGAAGATTAGCGAAAAGTTTCATGTAGTATTAAAAAGAAATGAACTCTCCGGTATAGCTATGGCATTTATTAGTGCCAGAGTTTCGAATGACAATTCGATTGGAAAGGTTCAAAAGAAAAATGTGGAAAAAATAATATCTATGGTATGCAATATTGTAGAAGAAGAGATGGGTATATCTGTAAATAAAAAAACATTCTGCTATGCTCGTTTTGCAACTCACATGAATTATTTGATAGACAGAATTTATGCTTCAAATTATCTTAGCTCAGATAATGCATCACTTTACGATTCGCTTAAAGTAGAATATCCAAAGGTGGATGCATGTGTAGATAAGATAATCACATATTTAGACAGTGAATTGAACTGTAATATAAATAATGAGGAACGAATGTATTTGATTCTTCATGTAAACAGAATATGTATGAAAGAAGGATTGTAACCATTGGGCATTACCTTCAACAGATACGCATGTCGTATTTGTTGGAGGTTTTTTGTTTTTGTGGGACCAAAGTGAATTATAGGATGTGTGCACCATCCTTATAATAGATTAATTATTAAAGGAGAAAGTTAAAATGGCTGATAACAAAAAGATAGCTGAAGATGTGCTTGCTGCAATTGGTGGCAAAGAAAATGTTACTCAGGTAACACATTGTATGACAAGACTTAGATTTAATCTGAAGGATGAGGGTATTCCAGAGGATGAAAAAGTAAAAGAAATTACTGGTGTATTAGGTGTAGCAAAATCAGGTGGCCAGTATCAGGTAATTATTGGACAGAATGTGCCGAAGGTATATGCCGAGGTTTGTGCTCAGGGAGGCTTTCAAATTCAGGATGAAGTAAATGAGAACCTTGATACCAAAAAGGAAAAAGTAACTGCAAAATCAATTGGAAACGGTATTCTTAACTATTTGGCCGGTTCTCTTACACCATTAATTCCTGTAATTATGGCTGCTTGCTTATTTAAAACTGTTTTAGCAATTTTTGGACCAGATTTATTAGGTTTATTTACAGCAGAAAGCGATATATATAAGCTTCTAGATTTCGTATATGATGCAGGCTTTTATTTCTTCCCTATTTTGCTTGGATTTACAGCAGCAAAAAAACTTGGTGCCAATCAGATGCTTGGAGCATATCTTGGAGCAATCCTGATAGTTCCAGATTTTATGGCTTTAGTAGGGGCTGGAGAATCCTTTAGTGTATTTGGAATTCCATGCTCATTGAATGATTATTCACAGAGTGTACTTCCTGCAATTTTGTCAGTATGGATTATGAGTTATGTTGAAAAATTCTTTAAGAAGTATTTACCAGATGTATTACAGACAATTTTTACTCCATTTTTAACAATTTTAGTTATGACACCAATTGCATTATGCGCATTAGCTCCAGTTGGTGCATTCCTCGGAAATTATATTTGTATCGGCCTTTTAGCATTTGATAAGGTTGGTGGATTTGTTGCCGTTGCATTAGTTGCGGCTTTATGGGAAATTCTTGTAATGGGTGGTATGCATATCCTAATCGTAATGATGATGATTCAGATGCTTATGGAAAATGGATTTGTAGAAGGTGCACCAGTTGCTGGTATGTATGCAACATTTGCTGTGTTTGGTGTAGCTTTAGGAGCTGCTCTTCGTATGAAGAATAAAGATGAGAAGAGTTTAGCATTTGGTAGCTTTGTTGGTGGAATCTTAGGTGGTGTTACTGAGCCAACATTATATGGATTGTGCTTTAACCATAAAAGATGCTTCATAGGACTTATGGGAGGAGCTGCAATTGGTGGAATTTATGGTGGCCTTACCCATGTAAAAATGTACGTATTTGGAGGCTCAAACTTCCTTGCATTAATTGGATTTAGTGGAGGAAGCGTAGCAAATCTTGTTAATGGAATTCTTGCTTGTGTGATTTCGCTTGTTGCTGCAGCTATTCTTACATTCTTCTTTGGTTTCGCAAAGGAAGATAAAGCACTTGTTAAATAAAAAAGAGGTTTGATTTTATGAAAAAAATTATTATTAGGGCTGACGATTTAGGATACAGTGAAGGGATAAACTATGGAATAAAAAAGGCAGTATGTGATGGCCTTATTAATACAGTTGGGGTGATGACCAATATGGAAGAGGCTGCAAATGGAGTAAGGCTGTTAAACGGTGTCAATGTCTGCTTTGGACAGCATACAAATATTTGCGTAGGTAA
>JAZQOC010000127.1:0-4726 GCA_045627645.1 Lachnospiraceae bacterium | reverse complement strand
CACTCTGGATGCTACTGCACTGTCATTACTTCTCTTTGAATCGTCTATATTTCTAAGCACGTTGTTATAAGAATCCCACATGGATTCAACTGTCTTCGCAGCTGATTCATACATGGATTTTCTTGATTCTTCCTGCGCAAGTGCTGCTTCGTAGGCTGCTTCTGCCTGAGCTACTGCAGCACGGGCTATTTCGATTGCACTTGACTTAGACTGACTTCCAGCGCTTAAAACACTCTGATACTGTTGCCACAATCCATTTAATTCAGCTAAAGACGCTTCAACTTTTGCAATAACATCACTATTATCATCGTTATATATCATGGAAACAGATGTACCATAAATATTAAAACTCGCTAGTGATGGATCAAGTGTATCTTTCCAACCTGGCGTTATCCCTGATTCCGCCGAAAGATAACTGTCGAATCGTCCAAGTGCGTCCATATATGGTGTAATCGCAATCAAGTTCTCCTCTGGAGTCAACACTGAAACATCGGCATTTTTAGCATTTTCCAAAGCAGTTCTGGCTGCATCTAAAGTATTTTTCGCCTGAGCTGTTTTATATGCTGACTCATCATACTTATCCTTAGCTTCCTGGCAGTCATTTGCTGCATCCTGAACATTGTCATATGCTCTGTTCTTATCCTCTTCGCCACGAACAGCGCTGATATCTCTTGTAGTAATCGCCTCATTCAAGCCTCTATTGCTTGAACTAACATCAAGGGATGATCTGCCTGCATCTGCGCTAAGCATCTTCTGTGCATCAGCAAGCTGCTCCTCAAGATTTTCACCATCAAGCAGGCAAAGAATGTCTCCGGCCTGAACCTGATCACCAACTTTTACATTTAACTGCTTAACTTTAACACCGGTAACTGTAGAACTAACTGTTCTCTTATCGACTGCAACAATTGTTCCTGTTGCTGTAACGCTATTAACAATGTCTCTTCTCTCAATTACTTCTGTACTAGCTGAATTCTGCATTCCAGCAAGCAGGTTTTTCGCATTTTTAACAGCCTGCACAATCTTAAATGCGCCAAATCCAACCACTATAAGAATCGCAATAATAATGATTGCTTTCTTATGTTTCTTAACAAATCCCCACAACTTTTTCATCGTGTTACTCCCTTTAGTCCCTTAGTCTATATTATAGCTATTTGTGAGTTCTTCCCATGAAACCACAAGGTATAGTATATAACCTTGCACCCTACTACACAATATGCAGTATTTAAAGTTTATAATAATTTAAGAATGTATTAATAATTGACAGACTCTGGTTATGAAGATAAGATAATTTCGATTAAATTAATAAGAGGTAAGATTATGAATAATTTATTCTCACAGATTGTGGACAATGCCACATTCCTTTTAGTTTTCGCTCTTGTAATCATTGTTATGTTTTTGATTGCTTACGGAGTTGAAAAGTACGTTAAGAACAAGAATGAAGCTTCCGAGAGAATTCTTTCTACAAGAAAAATTGTTGTCATCGGTATGTTTTCTGCGATTTCTACAGTTCTTATGCTGTTTGAGTTCACAGTTCCATTTGCACCTCCAGGAATTTATAAGTTAGATCTTTCTGAGTTGCCTGCTTTGATTGGCGGTTTCGCATTTGGTCCTGTTGCTGGTGTAATGATTGAGTTTTTGAAGGTTCTGTTGAAGACATTGATTAAAGGAACTTCAACTGCATTTGTTGGAGAACTCGCCAACTTCTTTGTAGGCTGCAGTTTCATCCTCCCAGCCACTGTCATTTACCACATCAAGAAGACTAAGGTCAATGCGATAGTCGCATGTATTGTAGGAACATTAGTTATTACAATTGTGGGTAGCTCATTTAACGCATTCTATTTATTACCAGTATTTGCCAAGATGTTTGGTATGGATATCGAAGTGATTATCGGAATGGGTACAGCAGTTAACAGACACGTTACAAGTCTTACTGACTTCATCCTGTTAATTGTTGCTCCTCTTAACATTATCAAAGGTATCGTCAATTCAGTAATCACGCTGCTTCTTTACAAGCGTCTTAGCCCAATATTAAAGGGAAATAAATAATAGTTATCAGACAAAAATTTAGCTCTGACATCAAATCGATGCCAGAGCTTTTTTATACAAATATCATCTGAATTAAAATCATATAGCAGGCAGTTCCTGCGACTATACTGAAAATGGTACTTCTTTTCCACACGTAAGTCGCCACCACCAAGGCTCCAGCTATGAATTGTGGTGCCCAATCTGCAAGCGCCCAAAAGCTTGTGTTCTTCATACAAAATACCACCAGCATTCCCATGACAGCATAAGGAAGTGTTTTTCCGAGATAATCTATGAATTCTGGAAGTTTCCTGTCTCCACTGTATGCGATAAATGGAATCGCTCTAAGCATTACAGTAACTATGGCAGACACTGCGATACACACTATCAGATACCAGTTCATATCACACTTCCTCCTTTTCTACGCAATATTTCTTCATCGTAAAAAGAAGTATAAGAATCACTATCATGGCTGGAATCAAAAAGTTTGAACTGCCGCACAGCACAAGACATACGATTGATGCCGCAATTCCAATAATTGCAGGAATATGATTCTTGGTTTTTATCCACTGATCTGTTACGACCACAATAAAAAGTGCTGTGAGCGAAAAATCAATTCCTTCTGTGTTAAATGGAATAATCGAACCTAATACAGATCCAATCACACTTCCAGCAATCCAGTAAAGCTGATCAAACAACGATACCAAGAAGAAATAATTGCTGTCTTCATCGCTATTACACACCAGTGAATATGTTTCATCTGTCAAACCAAAAATCAGATATGGTTTCTTTGCTCCCGTACCCTTGTACTTTTCTATCATGGACATACCGTAGAACAGATGTCTCGCATTTACAAGAAATGTTGTTATTGCTACTGTCAGCCAGGAAGCTCCACCTGTAATCAGTCCTACCATTGCATACTGCATGGAACCAGCGTAAATGAAAACGCTCATAGCCAATGCCCATATCAATCCATAGCCCGCACTTTTTAACAGCACGCCAAATCCTATTCCCAAAACAATATAACCTGCCATGATTGGCAAGGTATCTACAAATGCTTTTCTAACTTTTGTTTTCATATTTTTCCTCTGTGAAATATCAACACTTACTATAGCATACCGATTTCATAATATGCTAATATTATCAAGGATTTTTTCTAAAGGAGAACTTATGAATAATTTACATTGGACTTCTATCTGGGGCAATGCGGTTTCTATTGCTGAAAATCGCCCCGAATCATTTTCTAAGAATATAACTTTACGCTACCCTATCCATTGTCCATTTGATGGAAATGGATTAAAGCTTACATTTGACAATTATTGTGGCACTGAATCCATCAAAATCGTCCAAGTGACTATTTTAGTCAATGACATATTTTACGATGTTTTATTCGATGATACCCCTTCTGTTGCTATTGAGCCTGGAAAGAGTGTTGTATCTGATGAAATTGACGTCTATGTCAGTGCAAACGATACTATACAGGTTAGTTTTTACCTTGAAGACTACACTCAGATGCGCTCTGCAGTGTATGTGCAGGGGCCTTTGTCCGGTGGAAGCTATTGTATCGGTGATGGCACTTCTACCGAGATGTTTTCAATCGATACTTCTCGTAAAACAAACATTGTATATTTCCTGACAGATGTGTCAATTAGAACTTCAGAGAGAAATCATTCTATTCTATGCTATGGTGATTCTATTACTGCACAGGACTGGCCTGATTATTTGCAGATGATGTTTGATAGCTTGCAGACCAAGACTGATGACTTGCAGGTAATACTTGATAGTACGCAAACTCAGTCCGATAATTCAAATGCTGAATCAGATAAAAAATATATTCCAAAAGCTTATTCTGTTATACGTAAGGCAACTAGCGGGTCTCGCATTTTACGCGAATATAGTTGCATCACTTATGAAAGCTACGGATTAAAAGCCACCAATAGATTCTGCCATGAAGTTCCGTCAGCCAACGGCATTGATACTATTATTATCCAGCAGGGAATAAATGATATTATTCATCCCGTAGGTGTTGATGTTAATCCCTTCAGACCTATGAGCGACCTGCCTACTATTGATGAATTGATTGAAGGATTTAAGTATTATATTACTGAGGCTAGAAAACTGGGCCTTAAAATATATGTTGGTACTCTGCTTCCTATTAAAGGTTGGAGAACATATGCTGATTTTAGAGATGTGCTGAGAAATCAATTCAACGAATTCCTCCGCACTACAGATTTGGTAGATGGTTGCATTGATTTTGACGCGGCTGTCCGTGATCCCAAGGATTTAGCTGCTTTTTTACCAGTTTATGATTCTGGAGACCATCTCCACCCTAGTGCTGAGGGCTATAAAGCCATGGCGCAGGCGGCGTATGAAGTGCTCAAGGTTAATAAAGACTAATCTTAGTTGGTGTAAAATTCTACTTAGTAAATAAAACTCTGCCTATTGCAGATAAATAATACAAATATAGAAATCTCTCTGCGTTATAGAGCCAAATTATTGAAGCTGATGCAGAGGGATTTCTTTATTTTTTTATATTCCTACGCGCAAACGGTCGACTTAACCTTGCTCCAGGCATAGGAATTCCATAAAACCACTCATTCCTACGCACTTCCTAGTTGTCCCGGCTTGCTTTTTACAGAGGAATTCCATTCAAATTAAATTCCCTATGCACACACGGATTTCAAACAACCACTCTAGGCAGAGG
>JAZQOC010000126.1:0-4450 GCA_045627645.1 Lachnospiraceae bacterium | reverse complement strand
AGCACCAGTCGCCATCAAGAAACACACTGTTGGGCAAATTCATTTTAAGTTGCTGACAGACAGCAGTTTTTCCAACGCCCATTGTTCCGCCAACGATATATAACCTTTTCATAAACTCACCTATAAATTAAAATTTGCTCTTCCACACCGTTTTTTCCTACTGACATCTAATCCACTAACTGACATACCCTTTAGTGTTGGGTGCGCTGAACTGCTGTCAGCGAAAACATCTAATCCACTAACTCAATTTTTTACGCCGGTTTTTTCTTGCGAAGATATGTTCTCTCGCACACTTCCGGAACTCCGAGTGAGTAATTTGAATGTCAGCGATAACGCGAAAAAGCCTTGAAAACAGGCGCTTTTCAACCGTTATTCCTTTACCCTTGACATCAAGACTACCGTCTCAACATTGTTTCCTTTGGAGAGGAAAACTTCTTTCCCCTCCTCATCACCAAGATAGACAGGAAAGTTGAAACTGACCGACTTAATTACTCTGCCGTCTGCCATTGGTTCAGGATAAACCTCAATCTTCTCTATAAGCGTATTGATAATCTGCTTTTTCTCTTCCTCAGTGCACTTTTCATACAGTTCGCCAAAGTTATCAATCATAGCATAAACATTTTGCAGATTGATTAAGTTCTGTCGAAGATTGCTAAGTCTTTTTTCTGCATCCTCAACTCTTACTTCAATGGCTGCTGCTTCATTATACAAGGTATCCATTGTGCGTTCTAAAGCATCACGTTTATGTTCATATCCCACATCCATAGGAGATAATTTCATTTGCTGGTCTAAGTAGTAGTCTATTTTAAGAAAAGTATTTTTAAGACTGTTCTTTTCTGCTTCTACCTCAGCTTCAACTTCATGTATATCAACCTGAGAATTTATTTTTTCATTGAGCTTCTGAACAAAGACATCGTTTTCTAGTATCTTTTTGATGATTTCCGCAACAGCATCATCCAGCTTCTTTTCATTGAAAATATGCTTATATGTACAAGGCTTACCTTCAACATTATTTCTATGCTTACATTCATAAGCACTGTATGGGGGATAATATGTGCCATCTTTTTTCTTTCTTTTTCTAGAAGTATGTCCTGCCATGTGTGCTCCACACATAGGGCAGACCAGTACATTTGAAAGAATATGGGCACTTGTATATTCAGGATTTCTTTCCGTTCTTTTACCTGTATGCTTTCTTTTGCTCTGGGCTAATTGAAACAGTTCTTCGCTTATGATTGGCTCGTGAAGACCATCAACCAGTTCATAATCATCAGACCTAACCCTTCTGGTAGTTTTTTTACCCTTGACTGCCACTTGCTTAGTACGACCATAAGCAATCTTGCCACAGTATACAGGGTTATCTATTATTCTTTTTACTAGATACTTTGAATAAAAAGGATTTTCTCCATCTTTATAAACACGCTTTTGAATCCCATTACTATTGATCCAATCTGTTACACCAGAATAACCTTTGTCTGAATTTACGAATAGGTCAAAAATCTTTCTTACAACCTCTGCATCCTTTTCATCAATTTCAAGGATGCCTGTTTCACTGTTTATTCTATATCCAATTGGAGCTTGACCGCCATTCCACTTACCATCACGAGCCTTCTGCATCCTGCCTGCCATTGTCTGAACAATGATGTTCTTTCTTTCCATCTCAGCAACAGCAGCCAGCACAGATATTATTAGTTTTCCTGCACCATTTCCGCTATCTATGGATTCCTCTACAGCTCTTAATGACACATCATATCTTTCAAGTATTTCAAGGGTATTCAAAATGTCTGCTGCATTTCTGCCAAAGCGTGAAAGCTTAAAAACTAGTATGCAATTCACATTATCTCTACAGTCTTCAACGTCACTAATCATTTGTTGAAACTGCACACGTCCCTCTATATACTTTCCTGATTTACCCTCGTCAGAATAGTGCCTTACAACCTCCATTCCATATGCATCAGCATATTTTCTAAGCCTGTCTTCCTGAGCCTCTAAACTATAACCATCTATTTGCATAGCTGTCGAAACTCTGGTATAAATATAACATTTTTTTCTATTTTCAACTTCTGTCATCTTGTATTCTCCTAGTTTTTACCCAGCCCTAGCGAGATACTCTGATAAACTCCTCCAGTTCATTCGTGTAGATATTAAATGCTTTTAAGAGAACATCTGTGTCTTGGTTCTTTGTGAATACCAGAACAAGAGAAAGGAAATGATTCCATGTCATCTCTCTCTTTTTGTTCTCAATAGAAGCAATCGTACTACGACTGACTCCAATAAGCTTAGCAAGGTCTTCCTGCGACATTCCCAGCTACCTTCTGAGAACTGGAAGATTATCAGCCATGCTCATTATTAACATGCTTTTTTGTTTATCATCCATATTAGCTCCCATGACACCATTAGCCATTTTAGGGCTTTATTATAACGAACTAGGGAACTCATTGCAAGTCAAAATGTGTAATTATAATACATTTTGTGTAGCAGTGAGTTCCCCTTGCTACTGACTTCAAACCATCTTTACCTTGAGCATCACAATCACCAAATACTAGATTATCTTCATACTCCGTGCCTTTTCCAAAACCATATTACGTCGTTTTATTTTTGCTACGGATTTGGTGATTTGCTCAGAGGTTACGCCTGTTACATTAGGTACTAATTCTACTAATTGGCAAAGTGCTTGTCCAACTAAGTTTGGACCAGCTTTCACATCTTTCAAATTGTCACAATTGTCCCAGCATCCTTCAAAGTTTTTGTATCGTTCTTCTATAGAACTATATAAATATCCTTGATCAACATTGCTTGTATCCAAATTTGATATATCTAGCCTTCCCAAATTAGTACATCCCTTAAACATATTTCTACCTGACATTAACTCAGGTGTATATAAATTACTTAAATCTAATTCTCTCAAGCTTATACAACCTGCAAATGTTTCAGTCAACGAGTATAACCATCTACCATCAATCTTACTTATATCTATAGTTTCAAGTCTCTCACAATTCGCAAATGTAGCATACATATTTGACGGACGCACTTTTCCAAATTGCACAGTCCTAAGGCACTCGCATCCACTAAACCATTCATCCATCTTTATATTATCGGGCAATATTACATTTCTAAGGTCCATACTCTCAAGGCTCTTGCAATTCTTAAATAACTCCATAGCCTTATTATCCTCAACATTATGTAGGTTAAATGAACTGATGTTTATGTCTTTGAGACTCTTACATCCGTCAAACATGCCATTTATCCTTTTGAGATTTCTTGTATCAAAACCACCGAGTTTTATACCTTTAAGGCTGGCGCAATCACAAAACATATGCGACATGTCTGTCACATTGTGCGTCTTGAAATTGCTAAGGTCTAATGACTCAAGGCTTATACAACCTTCAAACATTCCTTCCATATTGGTTACTGAATCTGTAGTAAAACCACATCCGAAGTTTATGTGTTTTAGCTCTAAGCACCTTCCAAACATACCGTCCATACTTTCTACGTAATGAGTATTAAATTCTGAGAGGTCTATATTTTCAAGCTTACTACAACCAAAGAACATATGGCTCATATAACGAACATTTGTTGTTTTGAAATTATCACCAAAGTTTATTTCTTTCAGACAAGCACAGCGTCTAAACATACAAACCACGCTAGTTACCTGTGATGTATCAATTCCTGAAAAGTCTACTGTCTCTAACTTTTTGCAGCAATCAAACATATAATGCATACTAGTTACCGCAGAAGAGATGTTTACTCCTTCGAGATTTATGATTGTAAAATTAGTGTCAGCGAATAGGTCTCTAGCATCCTTAATGCTGATGCTATCTTGTGATACTAGTATCTTTCTCTGGTTATTGCTAAATACAAACAGATTGGTATTTAGCTGCTTGATTTTCAACCCAATTAACTTCGCCTTAACTGTGAACTGTTCAATGTCTGCATTTGGTTTAAATGATAAACTTCCTTCAAAGTCCAATTCTTTTATGAGTTTCCTATCCAATACCACTGGCTTTGCGCTGATATCAAATGTTCTGCATTCAATCTCGCTATATTTATCAAGCATTAACCTACCGTTGCTAGTAAGTTGAAGATTTTCAACACTGAGCTTACCTGTACTTAATGCTACTTTTAATTCATTTGCACTGATATCCACAATTTGCCCATTTGGGTATTTCAACTTATAACTCACAATTTTATTATTCTTATCTTTGTATCTCAGAATACATACAGCGTCTAACATTTTCATATCCTCCATTTTCATCATTACTATTACTTTCTAATCCACAGAATCTCGTGTGGGTCGTCTGCTTCAGCTTTTCGACTGCCTGATGGTCTGTGCTTCATGCCAAGGTCAACTTTTCTAATGTCCTTAAAGCAATCCAGCACTCCATATACTCTACTTTGCCATCCCTGAACATTACCACTTTGATAGCCACAAAGCATCCAGTGTTTTAGTTGT
>JAZQOC010000125.1:0-8654 GCA_045627645.1 Lachnospiraceae bacterium | reverse complement strand
CAGAAGACATGGATATGGCCGTGAGTTGATCATTGAAATGGAGAAGAGAGCCAAACAACTTGGCGCGAATACCATAAGACTTGATACTTTCGGCTATCAAGGCAAAGAATTTTATTTGGCGTTGGATTATGAACAAGTCGGTTTTTATCAAAATGAACAGGACAATTACGAAGAATTTTTTTTCCTGAAGAGAATCTAGAATTGTTGATTGTTTGGTGGCTTTTTTATACCTATTTTCGGAAAGGAGATTGGCTTATGAGCACTAGGGAAGAAATTGTAAGCGGATTCTATGGGGCATATAGTGAAGAGGACAGGCTTACGAGAAGCAGGCATGGACAGCTTGAGTATGCTATTACTATGGAATATATAGGTAAGTACCTTAAGGAAGGAAATCGTGTGTTAGAAGTAGGCGCCGGAACGGGAAGATATACTCTGGCTTTGGCACAAAAAGGTTATGATGTTACTGCGATTGAGTTGGTTGAATCGAATTTGGAGATTTTACAGCATGGTATTACTGATGAGATGACAGTATGTGCTTATCAAGGCGATGCATGCGACTTAAGCAGATTTGAAGAAGACACATTTGATGTCACACTGGTTCTGGGGCCTTTATATCATCTTTATGAAGCCGACGATGTACAGAAATGTATTGATGAGGCTGTCAGAGTTACAAAGAAAAATGGTGTAATATTTTTTGCTTTCATATCTGTGCATGCTATTATGTTGGCAAACTATTTCAGAAATAATTTCAGTGATGGATTAACTGAAAACTTTGATGAAGCTTATAACGTTCTTCATTTTAAGGAGCAGCTATTTACCGGTTACGATATTGATGGCATTGAAAATCTTTATATGGACAAGAATATCAAAAAGCTTCACTTGGTATCAGCTGATGGCGTGATGGAGGTTCTTGAACAAATGACCGATTTTGGAATAAGTGATAAAGATTTTGAAAAGTACAAAAAGTATCACTTATCAATCTGCGAGAAAAGAGAAATGCTGGGATACGCAAATCATTTGCTTTATATCTGTGCTAAGCAGTAGAAAGGGAGGATTTTACGATGAGAGTTATTATTGAAACAGAACGATTAATTGTTAGGCCGGTAGCACCGGATGAGTATGAAGCCTGCTTCAAGTGGTGCGGAGACCCGGAAGTAAACACATACTTGATTTATCCGCTATATAAGAGGGCGGAGGATGTAAGAACCTGGCTGGAAGGCAGAAACATAGATGATCCTGATAACTATGATCTTGGTTTTGAACTCAAAGAAACAGGTGAACTCATTGGTATGGGTGGTCTGGTGTACGATTCTGAAAAGGGTATTTGGAAGCTTGGTTACAATCTGCGTAGAGATTGTTGGGGAAATGGTTATGTGCCTGAAGCAATGCAGGGAATCATTAATCAGATTAAATGTGTACGTGAGCTGAAAATCCTTGAAGGTGAATTCGCCAAGGAAAACAATAAGAGCAGGCGCGTAATGGAAAAGCTTGGTATGAAATACAATAGGGACTCTGAATATACTAAAATGGATGGAAGCAGAACCTTTAAGTCAGAAGTATATAGAAGAGAATGGTAAGCGTTTATAGGCCAGTCGGTATTCCCGGCTGGTCTTTCTTTTTGTCTTAAACTCTATTCTCAATAGAGTTTTCTTCTTATTTGTGTTCTGTAACAGATTCGGTCTGGTGCATAATATGCTTAGAGTCTTTTTTGAGATTTCAGAAGAGGATACCAGTAAGCATTTTAAGGATAAGGCGATTTGGAGATGCGGAGAAGAATATCGTAAGCATCAGGGACGGTACCCGGTTATCTTTCTTACATTTAAGGATGTTAAATTTGATTCCTGGAAGACAACGATTGATAAGATCAGAGATCTTCTGCAGGAAGAGTTTGGGAGACATCAGGAACTTGCAAGTAGTGAAAGATTAGCAGAGTATGAAAAGACATATTTTGCAAAGATTATAAGCGGTGAAGCCTCAGAAGTTGATTTGACAGCATCCCTGGAGAAACTTTCTCAGATGCTTACCAAACATTATGGTAAAGCTCCAATCATTATTATTGATGAATATGATACGCCGATTCAGGAAGGTTATTCCAAAGATTTTTATGATGAAATAATTGGATTTATGAGAAATTTCTTTTCGGGAGCATTTAAGGACAATAAGAATTTGACATACGGATTTCTGACGGGTATTCTTCGAATCGCTCAGGAAAGTATCTTTAGCGGCTTGAATAACTTAACCGTTAATTCTGTGATGGATGAAGAGTATGATCAGTTCTTTGGATTTACAGCTTCGGAAGGACAACTGCCAATAAGATTGCAGAAAGCCTTTATGCGAACGATTATAAGAAGCTTCAGAAATCTATAGCTGAATATATGGATAAAACTATCAGCTTCTATGATGCCGGAGCAGAAGCCTTTTATCATGGTCTGGTGCTTGGTTTGGTTGCCCTTATGGACAATCAGTATAAGATTAAGTCAAACAGAGAGTCCGGAGACGGCCGATATGATATTAGTCTGATTCCGAGAGAAGACAGATATCCCGGAATCATTATGGAGCTTAAGTGGCAAAAGGATTTGAACGCAGATGAGCTTTCAAGTCTTGCAGATGAAGCGCTGGCTCAGGTTGATGAGAAGAGATATGATACTGAAATGAAACAAGATGGTATTCAGGACATTTTGAAATTTGGAATAGCATTTTCTGGGAAGAAAATAAGTGTAAAAACAAAAGAAGTTTTTTGATATGAGGGACTTTAAGCTGTTCAGGGAGAATTCATTAAGGAATGAATACTGTCACATGAAAACACGACTGTGCGATGAGCGCATGTCGTGTTTTTCTTTTAATAGTTTTTCTGGTATAGTATTGACGTTAAATTGGTATAATGCTTATAGTATGTATCAACTGACAGTTGTTAAATCTCACATGTAATCCTTGTATGGGTCTGGTTTTGATGGTCTTTTCTGGCATTGCTTGTTTTACATTTATTCAAGGTCAAAAATTACTCTGATAAAGCCCCGATTGTTGAATAGCCGGAAGAAGTACCAGTAAGCTCACGTGTAAAATAATTGCTGTTTCCTGACCAGGGATCTTCCAGATTGAATTGGTATGAAAACAATCCCGCAAGGTTTCCGTCCCTGTCAAGTTTTTCTATGGTCTTATCGTCAAATCCCTCATCCCAAAACGGCAAAACATATTTCGTACGTGCAGGAACAAGCCCATATCGTCCGCTCCAATAGTTGTTGGCACCATAGCGTTCATCATAAGATTTGTTCTCGGTCTTATATTTCTCTGTGAAATCCATATACAGAACCCTCTCGGTATATCCGGTCAGACATTCCTCGATTCCGTCAACCCCGAGCATTGAGACCATTTCATCATGGAAGAACGATTCCGGAAATTCATCGAAAGTCGCCTCATCTCTTCCTATGACATCTATGGGGAAATAATATTTTCCGCAATATGCAAAGAGTAAGTCATTTTCACCCGCAAACGAATTCTTTGCAAGTGACTGCACAATATCGCCGTAGGGATCGACAGCTTCCAAATAAGTCACCTTACAGGAGCTTTCATAAAACTCATTGGGTCCATAGGCATAAACAGGAGTCTTATGATCATCATCGGTCACTAAACTCCAGTCATAATTGTGAAGAACTATCGTTGGATATTCCTTGCTGTAAACACGGAAAAATCTTGATATCGGTTTAAAAAACTCATCATCGGAAGCATCCGCATATTCGTCCGGCAATTCCGGAATGTCACCGTACGCCATTGAATAATCCCACGTACATGCGTCATCCATCGTTCCCGAGAGAATCACATTATTATAATCAGTCACTATCTTGAAATATCCGTAACCTGCAATACTACTCTTCAGATCCGAATCTCTCAGCTTTATGCCTAATGTGCCTCCTTCGACATACACAGGATTGTAGGTTATCTCATCCTTATAAAACCTTTCATCTGTACCTGTTTTTTGTAAAACAACTGCGCTGTACGGTTTAAAGAAAATATCATAATCATACGATCCAACAGACACATACAAGTCGTATCTGTCATTTTCATAATCTTCCTTTGACTTATAAAAGCGAATATATGCCCCATCATTCCCGGCGGTAACATAATCTGCAAATTCCCGACTATGAACTATTAATTCAACCGAATCATCGTATATATAATCACTGTTTACATGAAACAGACTTGCAGAATTGCTGTCACCCGATGCAAGACTGTTATCGCTAACCAATACCTGCGCTACCGCCTTTTCCTCAAGGGCCACATACGAATCAGCCATATAACCTAATTCGTATTGCAAGTCTTCAACATTTATTTTTTTGCTGATTCCCAATCCTTCAAATGTTACCGTCAGTTCATCGTTATCGATTTTAATATTATTCTTGGCATTTAGAAAATCAGAATAATATCCCCACAAAGAGTCTGCACTTACCGGTTCTCCTGAATTATCATATACTTCATTTATTCTTTCTTCGCTTATGAACTGAGCATAATCCTTAAAAATCTGCATCTTTGCATAAACACTTCTGCTATCGTTTCGGACATTGAAAAATTCGATAAAAAACTGCGCGTCAGTACCTCCGTTTTCCTGCATTTTCTTCCGAAACTCCACAACATGCTCATCTTTTATCACAACCTTAAGCATGGAACTGCTCTCGCAATAAAGCTTTATGACAGAATTATTCGCTGCTTCTTCATTTGAAGGCTGCACTGTTTCCTTGCTGATATTGTCATCCTTTGAATCAGTCGAACCGATATAGTTATCCGCTTCCGAATCAGATTGACCGTTATATTCGTCCCTTTCTGTATTACCCGGAGTCTTTTTGCTGCATGAACAGAAAATAGCTGTCATAAATATAAATAATAATGCGAACACAACTTTCTTCTTCATATCGGCATGTCCCTTCTATCCATTTTTCTTTCTTGGTATTGAAAAAGCATATATCCTTATTATACCATAATTCGATTCAAAAGCACTAACAATACCCAGATTATCCGTTTGCTTAGCGAATTTATAAAATCTTCTGCCGTACTCCATAAGATTTTCTTTTGGATCTTCGAAGGATATATCGGAAGTAATCTCTTCCGAAACCGTCCGCCAGTGTGGTAACGGACAAATAGGACAAGAAATACGCAAGGACTTACTGCTAGTTGCCAAGGATGATGAGTTTGGAAGACAGATGCAAGATTTAAGCCTTATTACTAGAAAGCGTGCTACAAGGAGGAAGAATTAATGGCAGGAGAAGACAAAACGATTCTAGTATATGATGATTTTTCAGCTGATGCACCAATTCTTTTAGGAAAGCTTTATATTGGAGTAATAAAGGGTGGAGAATCGTATTCATTTGAATATGATAAGGAATGGCTTACGAAAAATAAGCTATCGATTAACTTGGATCCGGAGCTTCAACCCTTTGCCGGACGGCAGTTTCCTTCAGGGAAGAATATATTTGGATTGTTCGCTGACTCGTCTCCGGATAGATGGGGACGTGTACTTATGAACAAGCGCGAGAGACTACTCGCAGAAAAGGAAGGACGCAAGCCGAGAAAGCTGTATGACAGCGATTATCTTCTAGGTGTGTATGATGAGACACGAATGGGAGGAATACGTTTTAAGCTTGAGAGTGATGGCGCATTTCTTTCAGATGACAGAGAGACAGCAGCGCCGCCCTGGACCTTACTTAGAACTCTGGAAGAAGCATCAAGAAACTTTGAAAAGGATGAAACGGGAATTGCTGAAAAGTGGCTTAACCAGTTAATTAGGCCGGGTTCTTCTCTTGGTGGTGCAAGACCGAAAGCAACTGTTGTTGATACTAAGGGAGAACTTTGGATAGCAAAGTTTCCGTCAAAAAATGATGAGAATGATACCGGAGCCTGGGAAAAGGTGGTTCATGACCTGGCAAAGCTTTGCGTACTTAATGTTCCTGAATCTAAATTGGAGAAATTTTCAAAGTATGGAAGTACATTTTTAGTAAAGAGATTTGATAGAGATGGGGAGCGAAGGATTCATTTTGCGTCTGCAATGACGCTGCTTGGAAAGTCTGATGGAGCTTCAGCAGCTGACGGAACCGGCTACCTTGATATTGTAGGATTTATTAAGTCATATGGTGCCGATCCTAAAAATGATTTGGTCGAGCTATGGAAAAGAATCGTGTTTAACATGGCAGTAACCAATACAGACGACCATCTTAGAAACCATGCTTTTATCTTGACGGAGAATGGATGGATACTATCACCATTATATGATGTAAATCCGGTTCCTTATGGTGACGAGCTGTCATTGTTGGTCGATGATGAAGATAACAGCATTTCGATTCCACTTGCAATAAGTGTCGCTCCGAGATTTGGGATAACAGAAGCTAAAGCAAAGGAACTTGCAGATGAGATTCTTAAGGTGGTAAAGAATAACTGGGAACGTTTGGCCAAGGAGTATGGCTTATCACGAGGACAGATAGACAATATGAGACCGGCGTTCATTAAATAATAAGTGCTTAGAATGTTTTTTTTCGATTGCCGGGGAAACAGGGATGTATTGTTTTGTCAGAAACAGCCTAGGCAAAAACAACATAGAAGATATTAAAACCGTGGATATAAAGGCATTTTATTTGAATTTAAAAATTGAGAGAAAAATATCCGTGGAAACAATCTGCAGAATTCAAAATGTGTTGTTCCAAATCTTTCAGCACGCCGTGGATAGCGATATTTTGATGAAAAATCCGGCAACCAGAGCAACTAAGGAGATAAAAAGAAATCATTCAAAACATACAAGTACTCGCATGGGCTTAAACGAAGCCGAAGCAAACAGGCTCACGGATTACATTTACGAATCAGAAGAGTTTTGCGACTGGTATCCTGTAATTTATGTGCTGATCCACACGGGCTTGCGTTTGAGCGAAATAGTCTCTCTTCGTTGGTGCGATGTAAATCTTGCCGGTAAATATCTGGAAGTAAATCACAACGCTGTTTATTATGCAAGTGCGGGTGAAAAAGCAAGATATCACTTTGCTGATGGTGCAAAAACAGTCGCGGGTATCAGAAAAATTCCGTTTGATAAAAAAGTATTTGAAGCTTTTCTGATGGAAAAAGAAATTCTCGCCGCAAAGAACATAACCTGTGCAGAAAATGTAGATGGTTACACTGATTTTGTTTTTCTTAACAGGTTTGGAAAAATGTTCGACCCTTGCGCCATCAACAAGGCACTTACCAGAATTGTCGGGGCGTATAATTGCAGGATTGAAGAAAAAGGACTTCCTGACGAAATGATGCTTCCTCATCTTAGCTGTCACTCTTTAAGACATACCTTTGCGATAATTTTGTGCGAACGTGGAGTGAATGTTAAGGTAACTCAGATGCTTATGGGGCATAAAGACATCTCCACAACAATGGACATTTATACTAATGTTTCGCAGGAATTTGTGTTTGAGGAATATGTGAGGTCGATGGGGGAGTGAAGGTGCTGATAACCATTGTTTGCTGTGTAATTTTTTAGGTGCAAAGCTATTATAACACGCCTGTAAAGTTCGTAAACTATGGAAAGTCGGTTACAAAACGGGACTTTCATTTACAAAACGGGATTCTCGTGCTACAAACGGGAATCTCGGATTACAATTCATCATTTGAAGGGATATATTCAAAGATAACTAGACAAAATTGGCGCGTTAGAGTATATTATAGGCATAACAAGACAAAGGTGGCGTTTTATGTTAAACAAATTTAGCGTTGTAGAATATCAGAAACTGATAGGAGAAAGAATAAAACAATATCGTGTTAATGCAGGGGTATCACAGAAAGATTTAGAGAGCGAGTCTGGAGTATCTATTCGAAGTATATCTAGGTTAGAACAGGGGGCTTCGATTCAGCTAGAAAGTTTAATCAAAATATTGTCAGCCCTTAATTTGGAGGGCAATATTGATTTACTTATTCCGGATCAAACAAAAAGACCGTCTTTTTATCTAAACGATAGTGATAAGCCAAAGCAGCGTGTTCGTAAGAAAGAAGAAAGCACAGGTGCATTTAAATGGGGAGATGAAGAATAAATGAATACAACAGCTGAAATATATTTATGGGGAAAGGTTCATTCGTGTAGAGATGCGTGCAGTAGAGAGTGAGACTTTTGATCGATGGGATTTATATGGGGCTATTTAAAGAAAAGTAATCGAAAATTTCAGATTTTACTTATGGTGTTACTTGCGATGGTTTTGATGGGATGCGCATCTGCCTCAGATAAGCAATCCGCTAAGAAAAATGCTCTAAAATACATGGAAGAGAAATATGGAATAAATCCAACTGTAAAATCCGTAATGGGAAATTATCAGGGCAATACATATCTTCCAGAGTATGGAGGTAGATGTGATGTGAACATGGAATATGAGGGAATTTCATTTCGTGTAATTGCACCTGATACAGAAGGTGAGTATCAGGCAGCAAAAGATAATTATGAGAACCAGCTGGTTAAACTAGAAATGAATGAACATTTGAAAATGGAATTGGGTGTACCGAAGGCACATTGCTCATTTATCAAATTTCAAAATATAGATAATACATTTTATTCCTTTGATGAACATATCACAACGTCAGGCATTCTCGATGACAGCGAAAATGAGATGAGCGTTGTAATAAGAGTATATAAGTCGGATCGTAGC
>JAZQOC010000124.1:0-4462 GCA_045627645.1 Lachnospiraceae bacterium | reverse complement strand
TTCTGGCAAGAAGGTACCAACAATTATGGTATTCCATGGAGGTGGAGATTCTGCTTACCATATTTCGTATGTATCAGGCTGGTGGGAGATTGCTCACAAGCACGATTTCCTTATGATTGCCGTAGAAGATCATCTTGAAGTTTCAGCAACAGAAGTTATTGAACTTGTAGATATGCTCAAAGTAGAATATCCAATTGATGAAAACAGACTTTATGCAACAGGATTCTCAATGGGTGGATGTAAGACATGGGATCTTTATCAGGAATACCCAGAGAAGTTTGCTGCTATGGCACCTATGGATGCTACGTTCGATGTTGGACATAACCTTTATGATCAGCCATCCCAGAGAGTTAACAGAGAAGTTGCAGTACCAATCTTCTATGCAGGCGGAGAGGTAACACCACTTCCAGAACTGCCATTCCAGGCACAGAAGTGTACAGACAGAATTCAGTATGTATTCGAGGTCAACAAGGCCAAGGCAAAATATGATGTTAAGTTTGAGGATGCTGCAAACTGGAGTAATAAGATTTGGGGAATCGATGGCGACAGAGTTGAGAAGGTCTATGACGAATCAAGAGATGCAACACTTACAATCAACTATTTTGCATGCGAAGATGGTGTTGAAAAGATTGCTCTTGGAAGTATCTCTGAGCAGGGTCACGAGTGTAGACAGCGTACCTGTGAACAGGCATGGCTGTTTATGTCACAGTTCTCAAGATAATAGGAGTAAATACTATGAGATGTCTTATTGTTAATGATGAATTAACTGAAGAAGAATGCATGTGCATTCAGGAGCAGTGTTATAAGAAGAAAGCGGACAAGGATTTGCCAAAGCGTGTAAAGAGAGTCATTGGTTGGAACGCGATCTGCAAGAGTTGTCAGTATCATAAAACACCGAAGAAGAGATAAAGTATAGTTTTTGATATCAAAAAAGGTATTATAGCCATTTGATGAAGGAGATTACCATCCGGGAGATAAAATTTGATTTTGGATGGTACAAGCTGGAAAGATATTACCTTCTGGGAGACAGAATTTGATTCTGGATGGCACAAAAAGAAAAGATAGTACCATTCAAGGGAAGAAAGTCGATTCTGGATGGCACAAAAGGAAATAATAGTACCATTCAAGATAAGAAAATTTATTTGGATGGCACAAAAAGAAAAGATAGTACCATTCAAGGGAAGAAAGTCGATTCTGGATGGCACAAAAAGAAATAATAGTACCATTCAAGATAAGAAAATTTATATGGATGGCACAAAAAGAAATAATAATACCATCCAGAATAATAAAACGTAAAATGGATGGTACTAATAGAAAAACTAGATGTTTGGGAGAACAGTATGGGACAGAAGTTAATAATATATACAAGAGTGCCAAGTAAGGAGTTGTACTACGATCCAAGATTGGCATACAGCATGCATATGGCTTATGTGGAAAATGGAAAAGCTGGAGCTTTTAATCATAACTCAGGAGTGTTCTTTGCTAAGGCTACAGAAAATGAAGATGGCTCGCTTAATCCAAAGAGTTTGATTAAACCATATGTATTCGTCGAGAAAGATTCTTTTACTATAGTTGCAACTAGAATCAAAGGTGATGGTGGCGAAGATTACGAGGATACAGATAAGCTGCTTGTAGCTACATCTACAAACCTCATTCACTACACAGAACTGCCTATGAGTGATAAGTACAAAGAAGCGTATGCTGAAGCTGTTGCAAGAGAAGCTGACAAGCTTTCGGAAGATGGTGAGCAGGTAACTTGTGAAGACGGAACAATAGATTTGTCTAATCTTGAAGGTGTGGTATTTGCTCAGATACTTGAAGTTGAAGACGGCATTATGGACTATCTTAAGAAGAAACTCTGCCCAATGGTAGTTGAGGCAGATGGCCCGGTGTTTAACAACCCAATTGCTATCAACCGAGCTGATCCAGATGTGTGCATCTACAATGGTAAGTATTATTACATTGCTACCAATGATGCTGATGACAACCATACTCTCTATGTAAGAGAGGCGGACAGACTTGAAGATATCCCAACAGCAGAGGAACATCTTATTCTTGATTCAGATATGTACGAAGAAATCAAGGGATTGCTTTGGGCACCTGAATTCCATGAAGTAAATGGCAAGTTATACATCTTCCATGCGGCTACACGAGGAGAATTCTTTGCAGAGGAAAGCCGACTTATGGAATTAAAAGAGGGCGGTAACCCAAAGAACGCAGCTGACTGGACTAAGCCTAGAAGAATTGTAAAAATGGATGGTTCCGAGCTAGCAGAGGAAGGTAAAGAGATTACTCTGGACATGACATGTTTCCAGTGGGAAAATGAGTACTATGTAATCTGGTCACAGAGACAGTTCCTTCCAAAGGATTTGGGGGCATGGTTATATATCGCAAAACTCAATCCAGAGAAACCATGGATGTTAGCGTCAGAACCAGTTGTATTATCAAAGCCTGATTATGGCTGGGGAAATAATCATACATTTGTTGAGGAAGGCCCATTTGCATTAATGAGAGGGGATGTGCTGTATATCACATTTTCCGCAGCAGCAGTCGATGAGAGTTACGTAATCAGTTATCTTAAGATAAACAGGGGACAGGATTTGCTCAAACCAGAATTATGGTACAAGAACAACTATCCTATTCTTACAGCAAGAAGCGTGACAGGAGAATATGGCACAGGGCATAATGCCTATGTAATAGATCCGCAGGGAAGAGTATGGAATACATATCATGCAAGGTTTGGCGCAACCGCACCAAGAAGTAGTGCTATACGTCAGGTATTCTTTGACGTGGACGGAGCTCCTGTTCTCGATGTGGTCGTAAAGTAGTGGACTTAATCTGCTTAGAAAAGCTTGTAAATTGGAATAAGGTAAGTTGTGGAGAAACTAGACAATTTTAGCATCTATGTGCAATAATAAGCGATATAGGAATGAATGCGTCGTAGACGCGAGGGTTAAAAAGAAAGAGAGAGTTATTATGAAAAAATTATTGATTGGTGTGCTGGCGGCATGCATGCTTGTCAGTGGATGTGGCAGCAGTGAAACAAGTGCAAAATATGCTGTAGCAAATGACGCAGCTCCAATGGCGGCAGAAAGCTATTATTCAGACGAAGCAGCATGGGATTACGCAGAAGAGGAATATGATGCAGATTATTACACAGATGGTGATTATGCCATGGAAGAGTCTTTGGCAACTACAGGTGTAACATTTGCACAGAACAAGAAGATTATCTATGAATCAAATGTAGTAATGGAGACAAAGGCGTATAACGAAACATACGAGAAACTCCTTGAACTCATCAATAAGAATGGCGGATACATTGAGTACGAGAACTACAACAATGAGATGCGTTCTTTCCTCAACAAGAAGAGTGTGAGTGGTAATACAGTAATTGCTACAGATTATATGACAATCAGAATTCCAAGTAAGAATTACAGCGCATTTATGCAGGAAGGTCTTAACCTTGGTAACGTACTTAACAGAAACCAGTCGATTCAGGATAAGACTAGCGAGTATAACACTAACAAGTCATATGTAGATATTCTTACAGACGAAGCAGAATATCTTGCTAAACAGCTTGATGTATTGGAAAGCGAACTTAAGGAAGCTCAGGCCAATGACAAGCACTACGATGAAATCATCGAAAACATGAAGGATATTGCTTCAAGAAAGGCTCAGGTTGAGAAGGAATTAGTTCCTTACAAGAGAGTAATGGATGACATTGATGAGAAGGTTGAATATTCAACAATCACAATGGAACTTCGTGAAGTAGATGAGTATACAGTAGTTGAAGAAGTTGTAGAAGAAGATACATTTGGTAAGAAGATTGCTGATGGCTGGAAGAATTCTATGGATAGACTTGCTAAAATGCTTCAGGGAACAGTATTGTTCATAATTTCAGCTATCCCAGCAGTTGTATATATCGCAATATATGGAGCGATCGCATGGGGTATCTACAAGCTTGTGAAGAAGTTTAAGAAGGACAAGCCAGAAAAAGATTCAAAAGAACAAAAGGAAAAGAAGTCACTTAAGCTTGGAATGCCAGAATTCAACAAGGGAAAATTCGCAGACTTCAAGAAGCCAGAAGATAAGAAAGCAGAAGATAAGAAGCCTGAGGATAAGTAAAAACAAAGGTAAAAAATGATTCAAAATCAGCTAGAATTGCTATAGTTCTAGCTGATTTTTTATGCGGTGTGGTTTACATAGTACTTTGGTCACGGGCACACTCAAAATAATACAAAAAATATTGGCGTTTTTTGTTTACTTTTGGCAAGTCATAAGGTATTATATAACTTGGTAAAACTTGAGGAACGCCCGTAACATCTGAGCCTTAAAGTGTTAAATAAACACTTAGAGACTCATTTTTTATGTAATAGAGGCTTTTTAAGGGAGTAGGATTAATTGTTTTTATCATTCCATGGAGGGGAAACATGAGAAACAGAAACATGAAAAACGACAAAGT
>JAZQOC010000123.1:0-8237 GCA_045627645.1 Lachnospiraceae bacterium | reverse complement strand
GGCTCTCATCTGAGTACCAAGCTTATCTTCAACGCCCTTGAACTTCTCAAATGCCCAACGAGCGAACTTAATTACAACGTAATCTCCATCTGGAACATACTTATCAAGTGTACCGTACTTACCACACTCAATATCCTTAAGAGTAAGTCCAGTTGCAAGCATTGCTGAAACAAGAGCAATTGGGAAACCAGTTGCCTTTGAAGCAAGTGCTGAAGAACGTGATGTACGAGGATTAATCTCGATAACAATAATACGTCCATCCTTAGGATTTCTAGCAAACTGTACGTTTGTACCACCAATAACCTGTACCTTATCTACAATGCTGTATGCCTGTCTCTGAAGTTCCTTCTGAACATCCTCAGAAATTGTAAGCATTGGAGCTGAACAGAATGAATCACCTGTATGAACACCGATTGGATCGATATTCTCGATGAAACATACTGTAATCATATTTCCTTCAGAGTCTCTTACAACTTCGAGCTCGAGTTCTTCCCATCCGAGAACTGATTCTTCAACAAGAACCTGTCCTACAAGTGAAGCCTGAAGACCTCTTGCACATACAGTCTTTAATTCTTCTTTATTATATACAAGACCACCGCCTGCACCACCCATGGTGTATGCTGGACGAAGAACTACTGGATAGCCAAGTTCATCTGCAATTGCAAGAGCCTCATCTACTGAATAACTAACATTCGATCTAGCCATTCCTATTCCAAGCTCATCCATAGTCTTCTTGAACTCAATTCTATCTTCACCACGTTCAATGGCATCTACCTGAACACCTATAACTTTTACGCCATACTTATCAAGCACACCTGCCTGATTTAATTCTGAACATAAATTAAGTCCGGACTGTCCTCCCAGGTTTGGAAGTAACGCATCTGGACGTTCTTTTGCAATAATCTTCTCTAATCGGTCAACATTAAGAGGCTCGATGTATGTAACATCTGCAGTCTCAGGATCAGTCATAATAGTCGCAGGATTTGAGTTAACGAGTACGATCTCGTAACCAAGTTTTTTAAGTGCTTTACAAGCCTGTGTTCCTGAATAATCGAACTCACAAGCCTGTCCAATAATGATTGGGCCCGAACCGATAATCAATACTTTGTGGATATCTTCTCTCTTTGGCATGGTCTTCTCCTTTTCCTAATTCATTCTTCTTATTTATTATATATATCTTATAAAAAATCACAATAGAATATTTACAAAAAATCTCAAAAAATAAGGGTAACTTTTCGTTACCCTTTAACTAATCAACAACCAGTTCATTCAAGAAAGACTGAGCACGTGTTGCGAGCTCTGTATCTGGAAATGAATCTACCAATGTCTGATAATTTGCAATAGCATTAACCTTATCGCCAGCTTTTCTGTAAGAATTGGCAAGATTGTACAATGCATCAACATTTGTTCTGTCATACTCATATGCTTTTGTAAGGAAGGTTACTGCATCATCATATAATTCATTCTGATATGCATGCATACCATTTTCATAATATGTATTACCAACAGTAGAACCAACACTGGCACGAAGTGTGTTATATACCTCGCGGAATGTATCTGTGGATGTATCAACAAATCCAGAATCAATCTGATCAAGATACTCTGCAACAACAGTTGTGTTCTCAGGATTGTTCAGATATTCCATAGCTGCACGAAGCAAATTGTCCATAGAAGAAATAGTACCGCCCTCGCCAGTGTATGTAGCCAGCTCGGTTTCGAGTTTTTCCACCTTACCCTGGAGGCTGTTCTTTTCCTGTTCCAAAGAATTGATAGTAGAATTCTTCTCATCAACCTGCTCTGCAAATTCTTTTATTCTGGCATCACTTTCATCATTGGCTGCACTTATTCTTGCCGGAAGAATGAGTAAGCACGCCACTGCAATACCGATACCAATACCAAGAATTATATTAATAACAACATTAGAAACCTTATTGTCTCTGCCATTGAGAGGCTGAATAATTGTCTCATTACCTCGATGGTATGTGATGGTTTCAACAATGCTCTTCTTTTTGCTTGTTGTAGCAACAGGCTCCTCAACATCAAGTATTGCCTCACACTCTTTAAGATATCTGAGTGTTGTTGTATTGTTGACGTCAATTTTTCTACAACGCTCCAGCTCTTTCTTAGCTTCTTCCCACTGCTCAGCATTGATATATAAAAGAGCAAGAAGCTGGCGTCCCTGTATATGCTTTGGATTAAGAGATACTACTTTTTTAAGCTGAATAATTGCAAGATCAAAGCTGCCCTGATAGCAATAACTAAGTGCCTGATTATATTTCTTAATAGTCTGACTGATAATATCAAGTCTGGACTGGTTTGACTGCATCATATCCAGATAGTCATCTGCGATATTCTTGGTTGGGCGTAAATTCTTGCTGATAACCCACTCACTTAACGCCGCAACATATTCACCCATCTCAAAATACACAAGTCCTAAAAGGTTTCTTGCGTCAACATGGTTCTTATTCATTTTTATACACTGACGAAGAGAATTAACCGCTCCTGTCAGATCACGAACACTGGCTCTGTCCAACCCCTCATTGTAGAAAAGGTTCGCAGAGCTCATGATTTTCTTATATACACTGACATCAGCACTACAATTCGTACAGAAATTATGCTCTGTCAGAGTCGCTCCACAATTGTAGCATAACATGACCACTACCTCTTACTGCATGATGGATTGATCTATTACTCTCTGTTCCTTAATCATATTTACAAGCAGGTCCGCCATATCTGTCATATCCTGATTGTAAATAGCATCTGTCGCCTCTTCTATTTCAAGTGAAGGATGAAATTTTTTCAGTTCCTCTTCAAAATTTATCATTTCTTTCTCGCCTCAACATACTCCTTGACTGCACCCACCAGGTACAGCGAACCGCAGATATACAGTCTGTCATCGTCAACAATCAGGCCCCTTTCCTCATCGATGGCTTCCCGCACGCCTTCATACATGCAAACTGACATATCCTTACCGCATTCTGCAATTGCTCTATCAAAGATCGTCTTTAACTCTAGTAACTTTGTTGCTCTGTAAGAATCAATCTCGCAAATGCTTATTCTGTCAAATGCGCAGCATTCAACCAGCATTCTGCTTATGATTTCCACCTGCTTATCAGCTACTGCTGAAAAAATCAGATGTCTGTTACCCTCACATCCATCGTTCTTTACCGACTCGATAAATGCATCTATACCGTCTACGTTATGACCGCCATCCACGAATATATGGTCTTCAACCATCTCCATTCGTCCTGGCCAGTTCATATCCGCAATACCCCTCAAAACGGTGTCAGCTTCTATATCAAAACCCAACACCTCCAATGTTTTTATAGCTACAATTGCATTCTTAACCTGATACTGGGCATAGGAATGCACTGTAAATATAACATTCTTATCATATCGAGATTTATAGGAAAAATCAATGTTTTTCTCTTTTATGCCGAGAACTTGCACATTTTCATCGCCGACTTCAAAGGCATCACTACCACACTCAATAGCCCGCTTTCTGATAACCTCGGAGCATTCTTCTCTGCCATTCCAAAATACAACCGGAACCTTTGGAGCAATAATCCCAGCCTTCTCACCAGCTATCTTTGCAAATGTGTCGCCCAGATACTCCATATGATCCATTCCGATTTCTGTAATCACACATACATTCTTCTTTGTAAGAGAATTTGTTGCATCCAGTCGACCTCCAAGTCCAGTCTCGTATATTGCCACATCAATATCATTATGTGCAAAATGTAACACCGCTATGAAGAATACAAACTCAAAAAATGATGGATGATACCCTGGTTTACTCAGTCTGATCTCATTGATTTTGTCTATAATTTCATTGGTACATTCCAGGAAATCTTCCCTGCTTATCATCTCATTATCAATCTGGATACGTTCCCTTATATCCACAAGATGAGGAGAAGTAAACATTCCTGTTTTCTTACCCATATTCATAAAAACGCTGTTTAAAAAAGCACAGGTGCTGCCTTTTCCATTGGTGCCAGCAACATGAATAACCGTTTCTACCTTGCCCTCGCCTATAAGCGTCAAAAATTCTCTTGTTGAAACTGCATCATTCTTCGCCAAAAAACGCGGTATCTCCAAAATATAAGATACCGCTTCTTCGTAAGCATTAATTCTATCAATTTTATCTGTCACTTTGATTGTATTGCTCATTACTATCTTACATTTCCCTCGGCACCGTTTTTCTCTCAATAATTTGATTCTTACAAATATATTTCACGAAAGCCTCTGCCTTCCATATATACTGTGTTGCTGTATCAATCTTGATAATCACATTTCTAAAGACATCTCCACGTACTATAATAGCCGCACCCATGCCTCTTGCCATCTTACTGCTGATATCAGCCTTCGCTTCTTTAATCTGCTCAATCTCATTCTGGAAAGCAATCTTTTTCTCATTGAGAAGCAGTATGGCGCTCTTTTGTGCTTTTGTAATAGCATGCGCTTTTGCACTGGCTTTGAACAAAACAGCAATCTCATCTACAACATTATCAAGCTTGGATGATACAGTTTTTTCTTTATTCACAAGATCAAGATACTTCTCGTACTCTTCCTCTTTAAAACCTGCATTCAGTGTAGTCTTAACTTCGCTGGCACTTCCCGCCTCATTGGTTGTTATACCCTTCAAGCCATAAGTATCTCCGCCAATGATGCTTCCATGTGAACCACTCACTATAACACTTCCCTGTGTTGATACATCGGAATTGATGATAGAATTGGCATACACATCCATGCCCGCTTCAACCTTTGCATACTCAACAAAATCAGAGAAGATATTACCTCTTGCAGAAACTTTACCCTTTCCTGCACCCTGAATACCTTTCTGCAAAATGATATCTCCACCAGCACTGATATTGGCCGCACCTACGGTACCATCAATTACAATATTTCTTCCAGCTCTGATAGTAACCCCATTTTCTACATCACCATGAATATATAAATCTCCAAAGAACTCAACCTTGCCCTGAATCAGCGTGACATTGTCATTGATTTCATGCACATCAAGTATCTCAACATTGGAATCTCTTAAACTAATCTTTCCAGACTTGGTCGCAAAATACTCTTTAGTATTCTCATCAAATCTTATAAACTGCCCTCTAAGCTGTGGCTTCTCTTTTGAAGGCTTTGCCACTTTCTCCACCCCGGTGATATCGTAACCACTCTCACCCAATGTTGCAGGATGATAAAGCGCAATCCTGTCACCTGCATTGACATTGGCAAGTCGGCCTACTGCGCCATAGTCTGTAGTTCCATCCTCTCTTACCACCGGTCTGCGATGTTCTTCCGTATCAAAGAAAAAATCATAATAACCTTCCTGGGATGGCACTAATTCTTTTCCGACGGCGACCTCAATTTCTTCATCATAAATCCTGTTATTGACAGCATCCATTAAGGCTTCTGCCTTTATCCCAATCACTATTCTCTTACTTCTGAGAACATTAATAAGTTCAGGAACAGTATATGCTTCCTCTCCTGGATCATATAAATACATTGTAGCTTTCATTCTGTCATCAGATATGCTGACATCAATTCGCTTGGAAGATTCAGGCGCGCTAACAAAAGCCTCAGCTGCTGCCTGGGCTTTTAATTCCTCATTCTTAATTCCACTTCTAATTTGTTCACGAAGTGCTGCTAGTTGTTCTGAAGATAATTTCTTGCCTTCTTCCATAACATTCCCTGTATAATTATAAACATTGACCCAATCGCTCAATTACATATAACTCTGTAAATAATTATAGCACTCGAAGTTATGTAAATCTACCACTACATCTAGTGTCTCCCCGGAAATATCCGCTTTATACAGTAAAAAAGCCCTATTGACACGCATGTCAGTAGGGCTTGGTTTTATTCTTCCAGTATCATCAAATACTCATTACTTATTAAGTTTCTCTAACTGCTTCTTAACTTCCTCAAGCATCTGCTGATACTTAGCAAGCTTTTCACGTTCTTCATTAATCTTTGCTTCAGGAGCCTTAGAAATGAATTTCTCATTTGAAAGCATACCCTCTGCACGCTTAATTTCTCCGTTAAGTCTTCCCTCTTCTTTTGTAAGACGTGCAATTTCAGCTGCTGTGTCTACAAGATCAGAGAATGGCATGTAAATATTTGCGCCTGAGATAACAACGCTTACTGCATCGTCTGCAATACCAGCCATGTCAGCCTGAACATTTACTTCTGCTGCTGATGCTAGAGAAGCGAAGAATAACTTACCTTCTTCAAATGTCTTTCTCATGTCAGCATTGTCAGATACAACATAAACTGCTGCCTTACGGCTTGGAGCAACGTTCATATTTGTTCTTGCATTTCTGATACCACGAACTGCTTCCTTAATTGTCTCAATAGCCTTCTCATCAGCTGAGAAATTCTTCTCATCTGTATATACAGGCCACTTAGAAATCATAATTGATTCCTCTTCGTCCTGAAGTGTGCAGAAGATTTCTTCTGTGATAAATGGCATATATGGATGAAGGAGCTTAAGTGCATCAATAAGTACACTCTTAAGTGTATAAAGTGCAGCGTTCTGGCTCTTTGCATTGTCTGAGTTGTAAAGACGTGGCTTAACCATCTCGATGTACCAGTCACAGAACTCATCCCAGATAAAGTCATAAACCTTCTGAACTGCAATACCAAGTTCAAACTTGTCCATGTTGTCTGTAACATCCTTAACGATACCATTAAGCTTGCTGATGATCCATTTATCAACTGGCTCAAAATCTTCAGCTGCAGGTACTGTTACCTCCTTGCCTTCCATATTCATCATAATGAAACGGCTTGCATTCCATACCTTGTTAGCAAAGTTACGGCTTGCTTCAACTCTTGACATGTAGAAACGCATATCATTTCCAGGTGCATTGCCTGTAATAAGTGTAAGTCTTAAAGCATCTGCACCATACTTATCAATGATTTCAAGTGGATCGATACCATTACCAAGAGACTTACTCATCTTACGTCCCTGATCATCACGAACTAAGCCGTGGAATAATACTGTATTAAATGGCTTCTCACCCATCTGTTCAAAGCCTGAGAAAATCATTCTGATAACCCAGAAGAAGATAATGTCGTAACCTGTTACAAGTACGTCTGTTGGATAGAAATACTTAAGATCCTCTGTCATCTCTGGCCAGCCAAGTGTTGAGAATGGCCATAATGCAGATGAGAACCATGTATCAAGTGTATCTGGATCCTGCTCAAAATGATTTTTTCCACACTTAGGACAAACTGTTGGTGCTTCCTTGGCAACAACTACTTCGCCACATTCCTGACAGTAGTATGCTGGGATTCTGTGTCCCCACCATAACTGACGGCTTATACACCAGTCACGAATATTGTCTGTCCAGTTGAAGTATGTCTTGTCCATACGCTCTGGAATAAGCTTGATGTCTCCATCCTGTACAGCCTTAACAGCTGGCTTAATGAGCTCATCCATTTTAACAAACCACTGTGCCTTAATAAGTGGCTCAATAGTTGTCTTACATCTGTCATGTGTACCAACGTTATGTGAGTAATCTTCAATCTTAACAAGAAGTCCAAGTTCATCAAGTTCCTTAACGATTGCCTTTCTGGCCTCGTAACGGTCCATGCCCGCATACTTGCCACCGTTCTTGTTGATTGTTGCATCATCATTCATGATGTTGATTTCTGGAAGGTTATGACGCTTACCAACCTCAAAGTCGTTAGGGTCATGTGCTGGAGTAATCTTAACTACACCTGTACCAAATTCCATATCTACATATTCATCTTCAACAACAGGAATTGCCTTGTTAACAAGTGGAAGCCATACGCTCTTGCCATGAAGATATGTATATCTCTCATCCTTTGGATTAACAGCTACAGCTGTATCACCAAGCATTGTCTCTGGTCTTGTTGTTGCAAATGTTAAAAATTCTGTTGTACTTGGCTGACCATTGTCATCTACGATTGGATACTTAATATGCCAGAAATGTCCAGCCTGCTCTTCGTACTCAACCTCAGCATCTGAAATAGATGTATTACATACTGGACACCAGTTAATGATTCTGCTTCCCTTGTAGATCCATCCTTTTTCATGCATCTTACAGAATACTTCTGTTACAGCCTTGTTACAGCCTTCATCCATTGTGAAACGCTCTCTGTCCCAGTCACAGCTTGAACCAAGCTTCTTTAACTGGTTAATGATACGTCCGCCGTATTCCTTCTTCCAATCCCATGCTCTCTCTAAGAACTTCTCTCTTCCAAGATCA
>JAZQOC010000122.1:0-10143 GCA_045627645.1 Lachnospiraceae bacterium | reverse complement strand
GGAACAGTATTCAGACACTACTTTAGATGCCTTAATCTCGGTAAAGGTATCATTTTCCAAATCCACTTCATATAATGTGTGATAAATATCTGAAAGAGCCAGAATGGTTCGCATATTATTTGAAAGCTCTTTATTTGAATGTATCAGTTCATCATTGATTGCACTTACTGCTTCTGACAGTTCATATGCTTTCTGCCTATCTAAGCAGATCTCTATATACATAATCCAGCCACCAAATGCAGTTCCAAGTAAAAGGTATGAGCCACCATACACTATCTGCAACACTGCACCTATAACAGCTGGAGCAATTGCAGAAAAGCATTTTTTCGCCGAATTCTTTTCTTTATTTGCAAACAAAGCCCCAAAATTACAGATAATACTTACGAAAAAATATGCATATGAAATTGCTGCTTGCAAAATAAATATGGTTCCTCTGTTATACCAAGACGATTCATCTATCACATACAACCATCCAGTCCAGTAATTGATAATGCAAAGCAAAATGGTACCAGCTGCAGGAATAAGACAAATAAAGTTCTTCTTTTTTGTGTCTACAAGCTTGCTATTAATCTGTTTCATTACAAACAGGAACCAATATGCCATCGTGTATGTCATTACAATGACTGAAACAGCATAAAGGCAAAATACAAAGAAACGATTCCAATTAACCAAATGCAGTTCAATATATCGAATCGGAATGTTAACTATCGCAAATATATCAAGTGCTATTACAAAACGCATAAAATAATTCATATTATTTTTCTTCAAATACAAACACTTGTATCCCAGAAAAAGGCCCATAATAGCGATTGCATATTCAATTGCCAATAACTGAACTGTATTAAGGTCCATAAAATGCCCTTCCTTTTACTAATAATATTTAGTGAGTGTAACAGTTATAGTGCAAGACATGACATCAAGAAAACAACACGTTCAATCCAGTCTACACTCCTTTGTAATATCAAACCATTTGAAATAAACTGCATCCTAAATAGCTCATATTAAAATATTCTCCTCAATCATTTTGCATAAAAAGAAGAATAATTACTATTATATTGTCCTCCTAGATATACTGTCCATCGAAGGTTATGTTTTCACCTTCACTAATATGTATATTATATTAAAATTTGCTATCGGTACAAAATATAGTTACTTTCTTGATCTGACACAATTTCTACCACTTGTTTTAGCATCATAAAGCGCATCATCAAGACGCTTGAATGCTGTATCCGCTGTATCCATCTTATCAATATGAGTAATACCAATGCTACATGTTACATGACCAATAGTATCAAATATTCTGTTTTCTACGGCAATTCTTATATTCTCAGCAATCTCTTTTATTGCATTAATATCATATCCATAGCATACAAAGACAAACTCTTCACCGCCCCATCTACCAATGCGGATATCGAATGGAACAATAACCTCCTTAACGCATTTTGTAAATGCCTTTAGTGTCTCATCACCAACAGCATGCCCATATTTATCATTAACATTCTTAAAATAATCAATATCAAGCATCATAAGTGAGCTTTGTCCATCAGAACCATTTAATTCTACAATTGCATTATTAAGTTCCGTTTCTATTCTTCCATGATTAAATACTTCTGTAAGAGGATCAAATGATGCAAGGTTTTCAAACTTTTTAAGTTCCTTAAAAAGTCGCATTGAATCTTCATGTATATTCTGAACCATAAATACAAATCTAAAATCCTGCTCAATAGTAGTATCCATACGCCCAAATATAAGTCGAACCCATATGAATTGTCCTTCGAGATTCTTCATTTGACAGTCAAATGAAAAATTCTTTGATGGTTTAAGAGTAGACTTCAAATACTCTGGATTACTCTTTTCAAGAAAAGTCTCCTGATCTTCAGCCCATATCATATTTACAATAGTATTTCGCCACTCTGAATATTTAATCTCATAATGCATATCATCATTAGATATCTCTGTAACATTTATACCACTCGTCCTATCATTATTGAGATCTATATACATAGAGAAAAGATATGTTTCCTGTATAGTTTTTACCTTGTTTTCTGTAATAATCTCTCTCTCATTTTCAGATTGATCCAAATCAGACAGCACTATTATATATTCGCCGTCTTCTTTTTCCACAGGACACACGAACATCTGTATCCTATGCTTTTCTCCATTTATCTCACAGCTGATTTTTCTAGAGTATTTACCCTTGAAATCAATCATTTTAGGTAGAAAAACCTGATATTCGTCAGTAATTTTTGTATCACTGTCGCTCAAATGAAAACACAGTTTCTCTATTAAATCTTTATATGAACCTGTATCATCTAATAAATCAGAAAAAAGTTCTGAACATTTAATTCTTTGATATGTATCTTCTTTAGAAGATACTACCAAAACAACTTCCATACTATCACTTAAAACACTTGCAACTTCAGCATCTGAGTACGTTCTCATACTTGCCTCCTCTCATTCATACGCTATCCAGACAATAGTTTCCCCCAAACTTACACAATATCTAATAACAATTTAATGATTTTATTCTCTTTACAAAGATGAATAGGATCCATCCAAATTATTTCATAATATTGTCAACTTATCTTACATTTATATCCAACTATCATTTTTACAAATAAATGTGAATATTACTCTTTCAATGAATAATTCTTATCATCATCAATCAAAGCAATCATGATTTTGGCATATTCTGGATCAAATTGACTTCCAATACCTTTAACAAGTTCCTCTCTCACTTTACTCTGCTGCATAGGTTCACGATAACTTCGTATTGATGTCATAGCATCATACGCGTCTGCAACAGCTATAATTCTCGCTATGTCAGGTATATCCTCTCCCTTGAGTTTAGCAGGATACCCCATTCCATCGTATCTTTCATGGTGATAATGTGCTCCAACGGCTAAATATGGTGTACTGCTAACTTCCATGAGAATATTGTTTCCCATATCAGGATGTTGCTTAATAACTGCAAATTCCTCATTGGTCAGTTTTCCCTCTTTAGTCAAAATAGAATCAGCAACACCTATCTTTCCAACATCATGTAATAGTGCAGCATAGTATACCTTTTCACATGTTCCTTTATCTTTCCCAGCGATTTCTGCAATCTGTCTTGAATAATCTGCAACTCTACTTGAATGTCCACGTGTATACTTATCTTTAGCATCTACTGCTGTAGCTAATGCTAATACAGTCTGATTAAATGCTCTTTTTTCATTTTCGTATGTTACCATTAACTCTTTATTCAGTCTGGTCATTTTTATACGATTCTGATATCTGTTCAGCGATAAACATATGTGCTTTCTAAATTCGTCAAATAAACCATTTTCAAATGCGAAATCGGCATATCCCATAATCATGTAACCAGCTATTGCATCGTTAATTTTCAAGGTATGAAATACATATATTTTACCTGTTCCATCACCATTATATCCAAGCAAAAGCTCTTTACTATTTATTACCTGCGCCTCAATGATTTGTCCATCCGTTCTTGCTGCCACAACATCCATAAACGGACTGTAATAAGCTTGTGATTCAATAGCCTGTTCATCCATATACGCAAGTTCTTTATACTGAGGATTAAGATAAATATGAAAATCTCTGCCTTCCTGGCCTACATTGGTAAGAAAGTCTTTTCTCATAATTTCTTTAAGATCTTCAAACTCATCCCCAGCCATTATATTACCTTCCAGATGAGCAATTCTTCCGACAAAGGTTTCTTTTGCAACTTTTTCAGATAACGTATCATGTCCATGCTTATTTCTTAGAGCTATCTCATTTTTACTATTAATACAGCCACAACTTTCACCAGGAAATGCTGTACAATTAACTACACATTTGTTTATCTGATTTCGGTCGTTTATTAACTCTAAAACATATGCAGCACATATCTTACCCTGTTCGAAATATTGCTGATCAACACTTGCCAAGGAAGGATTAAAAATTCTACCCAGATTAAGATTATCAAAACCAGAAACCAAAACATCAGCAGGAACTTTATAGCCTATAGATTCTAATGTCAAAATTGCATACATAGCCATAGGATCATTTGCACATACAATTGCATCAGGCAATTTGTTCTTTTTATCACCATATGTCTCTTTAATATATGTCTCTACTTTGCTTCTTTCCCATTCCGCATACACAATATTACTATCATCAAACTCATATCCATGTTCAACAATAGCATCCTTTAAAGCCTGAAGTCTCATATTAGAATCAATATGATCACTTGTTCCTGCAATATAAACAAAGTCTTTAGCATGATGTGCTTCAATCAGATGATCTGCCAGTTCCTTCATTCCAACATAGTTATCAATAGTTATACTTGATATGCCTTCCATATCAATTCCCTGAACTACAACAGGAACATCAGCTTCCTTGAATTCTTTTACGATCTGATTAGTTATATCTTGCGATGTTATTCCAGAGCCAAATACAATAGCTGCATCAAAAAAAGAATAATCTGGCATAAAAAAGATAGAGTTTTCAGCCTTCATTACAGCTAAGCTTTGCGAAAAAGATGCAGCTGAGGAGAATACAAAAACATCTGCACTATCACCCCAAACATCTTTTAAACCTATTATGAAATTATCAAGATTCTCGCCATTCCATCCATTTACAAATAAAGCAACTTTTGTTTTCACGGATATCCTCCCTAGATATTTATAGTTTGATACCTCTAAATACACTTAGACCATTGTATAATGAATAAATTATAGCTTTTGTCTTCCAACATTTTTCCAACAGATACACTGTTTTTCTATCTTTTATTGACTTTGTGTTCCTCTTTCGCAATAATTACATTGTTCAAATAATTTGTGCTTTTTGAGAATATAAGGGGATAATAATTGGTATGATTTTAGGGTTCCTGAAAGAAAGTTTATTTTTTCTATTTTTCTATTTTTTTCTCATTGGAATTATTTCAACAGATAAATATATTACAAAGAATAATAAAAGATTTTTTATATTTACTATTCTTCTAGGTATTCTTCATTTAGCACTGGATTATATTGGCTATTGGACAGTGCTGGTTTCAGGAAATGTATTTATTCGTGAGTTGACCTCATATACAGGATATAGCATACGTCCTTTACTTATTCTATGTTTTATGCACCTATGTGCAGACAAATATAAGCATAATATCTTTTGTGGGCTTTCAATCCTAAATCTTATATTTTATTTCACTAGTCATTACACCCATTTATTCGTTTATTTCACACCCGATAATCACTTTCGTAGAGGACCATTAGGTTTGTTTGTTTTTTACCTATGCGGAGCGGGCTTAATAAGCATCGTTATTTATTCTGTTATTGGCTATCGCAATCATCATGTTCGTCGCTGGATAATACCACCTGTATGCTCGGCTATAGTTGTTTACGCAGTTTATTTAGATTACAAAGCCACTGATAATATTTATCCAGCACATCTGAATGAGATACTTGTAATCGTTATGTTTCTTTTTTATGTGTTCTATCACTTGGATCTTGTGGAACAATATGATGAAAAAATGCTGCAGAATCAGAAATTACAGCTGATGGTTTCTCAAATCAAGCCTCATTTTTTCTTTAATACAATTACAACCATACAGGCCCTTTGTAGCATCGATCCTGCTAAAGCATCCGAAACCCTGGGACTTTTTGCTTCATATGTCAGACAGAATATTACTACACAGACCAATAACTTGATTCCATTTTCTGAAGAGATTAAACATGTAAAAACCTTTGTTGCTATCGAAATGCTCAGGTTCCCTAATATTGAAGTATTATACGATTTTCAGGTTACTGATTTCGATATAGCCACTCTGTCTCTGCAGCCTCTTGTGGAAAATGCAATTAAGCATGGCATTCGATCACGAGAACACGGATATGTTACTATCAGTACAAAGAAAGATAAACATTCAATAATTATTACTATCGCTGATAATGGAATTGGATTTGATACAACGATTATTGATAAATTAGATGATACACATGTAGGTATTAATAATGTTAAGAACAGACTAGCAATCCTGCAAAATGCTACAATGGAGATAACCAGTAGTACTGATGGCACAACCATAACAATTACTATACCTTGGGAGAATTAATATGAAAGTTCTATGCATTGATGATGAACCATTTGTATTACAACAGAATATGTTAATTTGTAAAACATCGGAATGCTTTTCTTCTGTTGATGGTGCCATGAATTCAGATGAGGCACTGGCCTTTCTTGAAAAAAATGAAGTTGACATTATTTTTCTTGATATAAATATGTCCAAAACAAGTGGATTGTCACTATATGAAACAATAAGACAGAAATATCCTCAGGTTGCTCTTATTTTTGTTACAGGCTATTCAGAATATGCATTGACTGCATTTCAAATGCATGCTGATGGCTATTTAACAAAACCTATTTCTGTGGATGATATCCAGGCGGAGGTCAGAAATATTAATCAGCAAAAACAGCGTTTTCAGGTTCAGACCGACGTATTTATTCAGACATTTGGAAACTTTGAAGTCTACGTCAAAGGGACTCCTGTTAAATTTGACCGAAAAAAAGCCAAAGAAATATTGGCTTATCTGGTGGATAAAAGAGGAACAAGTGTTGTACGTGCTGAATTGGCTTCTATTTTCTGGGAAGATGAATTATATAATCACTCAAAGCAAAAACAGCTGGATGTATTTATTCAAAGCTTAAAAAAGACACTTAAGGAATACAATATTCAATCTATTTTTGAAATAGAGAAAGGCGAGCTCAGAGTCAATCCAATGACTTTTAGTTGTGATTATTATGACCTGCTCGATGAAAAGGAAGAGGCTATACATAATTATTGTGACAACTATATGAATGCATATTCTTGGGCTGAAAATACCAAGGCCTATCTTTCATTAAAATTTCTGACGCATTAAAAAAAGACGAACCATTTCTGGTTCGTCTTTAACTTTGTTTCATTATGCCTTATTGGCATCCTCCTGCATTTTCTGCTCATAATCTGCTACTGGCATAGGCTTTGCAAAGTAAAATCCCTGAATCAGATCGCAACCTCGTTCTGCCAAAAATTCAACCTGCTCAGCACTTTCAATACCCTCCGCGACAGTGGTCATTCCAAGATTCTTCGCAAGCTGAATAGTCTCAGATACAATCAATGAGCCTCGTTCCTCATTTTCTTCTTTACCGCGGAAGAAATCTGCATCAATTTTAAGTACATCCAGCTTTAAATCCTTTAATGAATTAAGTGATGAATAACCTGCACCAAAATCATCCATAGAAACAGCAAATCCCATGGATTTCAGTTTTCCAACAGTATTGATTAGTATATCCTTATCTTCAAAGAAGGCACTTTCTGTTAATTCCAGTTCTATTAATTCTTTAGGTGCACCTTCCAAGTCAACTATTTCACATATATGTTCAGCCAAATCCTCCTGTGTGAAATGGGCACGCGAAATATTAACGGAAATAGGCACAGTATTTCGTCCCTCTTTAACCCAGTTCGCTTGTAATCTTGCAACACTTCTAAGCATGAAATCATCGATTTTAGTTATAAATCCATTTTTCTCAAAAATAGGAATAAATTTGCCAGGGCCGATAAATCCTTCTGTTGGACTAATCCATCGAATAAGAGCTTCTGCTCCTCCAAGACGCTTTGTTTCTGCATTATACTTTGGTTGCAAATATACATGTAACTCACCAGCCTCTAAGGCATGTTCCATATTTTCTTCTACAAAACGCTCCCATAACTGATCTTCTTTTAATTTTTCATTGAACCAAAAATATTTTTCTGTTGAATTAGCCGGAATACTCTTTCTGGCAAGGCTGGCACTACTATAAAGTTCATCTACGCTAACCTTATTTGAAGCCTCACAAAGTCCCACGGCGAAGTCTATCTTGTGTGACTTTCCCACTTTTACCAATTTACTTTTTATATCATTTAATCTTTCAATTATCTGTGCAGGCTCATCCATAGATAGCAGAATTCCAAACTCTGCCTCTGCATATCTCGCAAATAACTCATTTCGCTTAATATTTTTAGCAATAACATTGTTAATGCTTTCTATAATAGCTTCACCTTCAGCTATACCATAACAAGCACAGTATCCCTGGTATCTGTCCATACGCAAGCTCGCCATTACATATCGACGTTTTCCTTCTTTGCATCTTCTTACAATCTTTTTGGCACGTTTGCTGAAATATAACCAGTTCTTTCCACCTGTGACCGCATCATAATACAAAATCTTAGCTGCTCTTCTCTGCCCTACGATACTATTAATCAGCATTACAATATACATAATCACTGGAATTGATACGAATATAATAAGTATTGCAATAAATCCCAAAATGTATTTCATATCCTTAATTCTAAGTATTACATCTGAGCTGTAATACACCTTGTACTTTTCATTTGAAATGGTATTTTCTATCCATCCATGGAAGCAAACTATTTCTTCATCATTCAACTCATTATCTGCTATTGAATCTAAATCTTTGCTTCTAAGAATTCCAAATATGAATGAATTAAGCGACTTCTCATCCTGGGCTATGGTGTCAAAATTATCACCATTTACCTTATCAAAATAGACCACATTATCATCAGACTCATACATAACACTATAATTTAGCCTAATGTCCTGCTTTGGTGCAATTACAAATTCTTTTGCCTCATTATCATAAACACCATAATCTGCACCATCAATCAGACTGACAGACGATAATCCACCACCATCTATCTGCTTTTCCAATGTCTCAGATAATACCTGCGCATTTTGATATGAACCTTCCAGATGATTTTCCACCAGATACGCGAAAAACACGTTTATTAATGCCAGGACTACTACCATAAAAAACAGAGCAAATACAGTCAACAACAATATATGTGGTATGACATGTATTCTCTTTAATTCTTTGATACGTTTTTCCTTACTACTTTTCATTATTTTCCCCACCTATTTTAATCATATTAATTATATTTATAATAAACACTTAATCGAAAATGCTTTTTAATACTTCCAAATCTCTTTTTATTGCCTCTTCATAATCAAAGCTTCTCTTTTGGGCACTAATCTGATAATCATTTTCCAGATGTATCCAACCATCATATCCAAAATCCTTCAAGGTTTTCATTGATGAAGCAAATTCAGCATCTCCTTTGCCAAGCGGCTTCCATTTCTGTACGCCCCCAAAAACCTTGCTATCCTTGGCATGAACCTCAACTATTTTATCTTTCACAGCCATAAGCACATCATGGCAATGCTTTCCCTTCATTCGCCATAGATTCTGATTATCAAAGTAAATGCTAAACAGCTGATGATCAACAAGTCTGCACAGTTCAATGTTCATCTGTGCATCCAACGCATTTTCACTACCAATTCTAATCTGATATTTTTCAGCAAGCTCGCAGGCCCTTTTTAAATTCCTGGCAGCAACTGCAAGCTCCTCTTCACTCCCAATATCACTTTCAAAAAAAGCCGGAATCTGCAGACACTTAATGCCAAGTTCATCTGCACATTTTAACGCCTCAACTATAATATCCTCAAAATATGCTTCATTGCCTTCCTTTGTGTAGCTTGTTGAACAGAACACATTTAACCCAAGAGTCGGAAACTGCATTCCTGTTTCTGTAGCAGCCTTGCGATATTCATCAATTTGTGAATACAGTTCAGGTGTATATTCCAATTCCATTCCATCCAGTCCAAGCTTTTTTAATTCATAGCACCCCTGTGCTCCTTTTACAGGAAGGTTCCATTGACATATTCCATATTTCATTCTAAGTCTCCTCACTATAATCCAAATATTTCAAATTCCTATCTGGATCAACAATAATTGGTGACTGTACATATTCATGATTTTCTTTCTTGCCTTCCCCATTCCTAATAATGAATGAGTAGAACTATCTGTTTTATAAACAGTTGTTAAAAAAGGATTTATATTGTTACCGCCGTTAGCGTCACTACCCCTTGCATTAGTACCCTTAGCATCTGGGATTTGTCGATGCCCCACTGGATATTGATATCAACGAATCACGAAAAGTCACACATTAAAATCCAATGCACACCGAATCTATCCCGTACCTCTCCAATAATAACCATGTACGGAGGTTTCTCAAGGTCTTTAATTATTTCCCCATCCTTTGCAAGGATTTGAAATGCTTTAATGACCTCTTCT
>JAZQOC010000121.1:0-3664 GCA_045627645.1 Lachnospiraceae bacterium | reverse complement strand
TGCTCAGGGAGTACGCATTTTCTAAATATTAAAAATTAAGAGCCTATTTAAAGCGGATAGGCTCTATTTTTGTGTGCTTGTTAATCTTACAGATACAGCTCCGTTACTTAATAGCTCAGTAACCTCTGCCTCTGATAAGTCCATTTTACCAAGTCTGGTATATGACCAAGAATTTGAACCATAAAAAAGAACAATATTGCTTCCACTGTATAAAACGATATCCCCATTATGAGTAGTTGTCTGCTTATCATTTCTCGTATAACTTTTACCTAACGAACCTACCTGTTCGTTATCGCTATACATAGACATCGATACAGTAATATCTCCTTTAGTAGCTTCTTCCATAATTTCGGTAACAGAATCATTGTTTTCCCAAATCACCGGTATTTCTTTTTCATTTATTAATAACTTCATACTACATTCCTCACTGAAACTAATTTTTGTCTCTGTATCTGAACTGTGCAATTCTGCATCATCCACATCATCGGCACCCTTCGACTTTGTTGAAGAAACTACACTTAATTCAGAGTCTGTTTCTACAGTAACCCCATCTGTACTACCACATGCCGAAATGCTAATCATAGTTAATATACAAAACAGGCTAATCAGGAACCGTTTCATAAATTACAGCCCCTTTCCAAGATTATAAGCCTTTTTCATTGCATCAGTATTACTAGATGCCTCGTTAGGATTATTTATTCCTCCGCCAGTTACAATGCCTTTAAGTTCTGCCTTTTCAAAGCAATCCACCCAGCCCTGTAAGCCATTATATGCCTTTTCAAATGTACTTTCTTCATTCTCTGCTGCAGTTGCGAGCATATAGATTTCACGAAATTTATAATCTGTGGGATACAACGGATTCAATCTGTCGAGCAATGTCTTCATCTGACCGCTCATTTCATAGTAATAAATAGGTGTTGCAAATACTATGACCTCTGCATTTTTCACTCCGTCCATTATTTCTGCCACATCATCTTTTAATACACATGCACCATTGCTCTGACAGGTCAAGCACCCAATACAATATTTTATTTCTTTTCCTTTTAAGGAAATATACTCTACTTCATGACCTGCTTCCACAGCGCCCATCTCACATTCCTTTGCAAGAATGTCCGAGTTGCTGCCACCGCGAAGGCTTGTTGATATAATTAATACTTTCTTTCCCATATTTAACGCACTCCATTTTCTTCCATGAATTTCTGCATCTTATCAAATGGAATCACATCCAGGTTATCATAAAGATCCGTGTGCACTGCTCCCGGAATTGTAAGAAACTCCTTATTATCAGTGTATTTGCTATCCTTAATCATAGCCTCATATGCATCTTTTCCAAAGTAATAACTATGAGCTTTATCTCCATGCATAATAAGAACTGCACTTCTAATTTCGTTGCTATACTGAAGGATTGGCTGGTTCATAAATGACTGACATCCAAGCACATTCCATCCATCATTTGAATTAAGGCTTCTTGCATGATATGCTCTGCCTTTATAATATTCACTATAGTCCTTCACAAAGAATGGTGCATCCTCTGGAACTGGAAGAGGTAAACAACCGCCTGCTCGTGAATACTCACCATTTTTGTATTCCTCGATTCTAAGTGCACACATTGATTTTTTCTTTTCATAACGCTGTTCTACTGAATTTTCAGAATCAAAATATCCGTTAGCATTCACTCTTGTCATATCATACATAGTAGATACTATAGTTGCTTTGATTCTGGTATCAAGAGCTGCTGTATTAAGAGCCATTCCACCCCAGCCGCATATTCCGATAATACCAATCTTTTCAGCATCAACATTATCCTGCACCGAAAGATAATCTACCGCAGCCATAAAATCTTCTGTGTTAATATCTGGAGATGCCATGTATCTTGGTGTTCCACCACTTTCACCTGTAAAGGAAGGGTCAAATGCAATAGTGAGATATCCTCTCTCAGCCATTGTCTGTGCATAGAGACCAGAACACTGCTCCTTTACAGCACCAAAAGGGCCACTAACAGCAATAGCTGGAAGCTTACCCTCTGCATTTTGGGGAATATACATATCTGCTGCAAGTGTGATGCCGTATCGATTTATAAATGTAATTTTCTTGTGTTCCACCTTCTCGCTCTTTGAAAAAGTCTTATCCCATTCATCACCCAATTTAAGTTCTTCGATTTTCATATTATCAAATACCTCCATATAAATTCATATTGAAAATAAAGTCTTTTTGCTTTATGATTTAATCATAAAACCTAAACCTAACTTTAGGTCAAGAATTATTTTTTGAAAGAGGTATTTTTATGTACACAATCGGACAAGTGTCTGAGATGTTTAATCTCCCTATCTCTACTTTAAGATACTATGATAAAGAAGGCTTTTTTCCTCAGCTGAAGAGAAAAGGCAACATCCGTTATTTCAGTGATACAGAGTTAGAAGCAATTCGAGTAATTGAATGTCTAAAATCATCCGGTCTTGAAATAAAAGATATTAAACAGTTTTTTCAGTGGGTTATTGAAGGGTCTTCAAGCTATCCAAATCGAAAACAACTATTTGAGGACCGTAAGGAAGCCGTTCGTGCTGAAATAAAGCAGCTTGAAAATACTCTTGCCATGCTTGAATTCAAATGCTGGTATTATGACAAAGCAATACAAGACGGTAACGAAGATAAGCTCAATGCCATGCTTCCTGACAAATTACCAAAGGATATCCAAAAACTATATAACAAAGCTCATAAGTAGCAAAGATAATGCCAGGTTTGTACATCAATAACCTGGCATTATCTTTATTCAGTAATCTAACAAACAGGAAAAATTCAATTTCTAGTGCAATCAGCCCAACTTTCAATGAAACAACTATTTAGCCTCAAATGTTGGTCTCCATGCTGCAAACTGTGCTAATTGTTCATCCGTTCTATGATAGTATCTTTGTTCCTTATCCAATTTAGCAATTTCTTCCATCTCATCATCTGTAAGTGAAAAATCAAGAATATCAAGATTATCTTTTATGTGGCTTACATTCTTGCTTCCTGGAATAACAACAAATCCCATCTGTGTATGCCAACGAAGAATAATCTGTGCACTTGTTTTACCATACTTCTTACCAAGCTTAGCAAATATAGGTTCTTCAATAAGAGCCTTATCACCATGTCCAAGTGGATACCAGCTCATAAGCTTAATATCATACTGGTTCAGTGTCTGTCTTAATTCTTTTTGTGTAAAGTATGGATGTGCTTCAACCTGAATAAACTGAGGTACAATTTCCCATTTTGTCTGAAGTTCCTCTATATACTTTCCTTCAAAATTTGAAATTCCTATAGATTTTGCTTTACCATCTTTATATGCCTTTTCAAGCATTCTATACCCTGCCAACCAATTTCCTGCAGGCTGATGAATATATAATAAATCTACATAATCAACACCAAGTCTTTCAAGTGTTTCATCAACTGCATTTTCATTCTCATACTCACTAGCCCAGATTTTAGTAGATAAAAAAACATCTTCTCTAGTAGCCTTGCTATCCTTCATTGCTCTTCCTACCGAGCGCTCATTAACATAAGCATTTGCTGTATCTATAAGACGATATCCCATCTTAAGTGCTTCTAATGTACTATTATATGCCTCGCCAGGTGCAAGCATAAATGTTCCAAGTCCTACTACAGGGCAGTAAATATTGTTATTGAG
>JAZQOC010000120.1:0-3856 GCA_045627645.1 Lachnospiraceae bacterium | reverse complement strand
GGAAGCAGTAACTTAAACGATGACTTTAACGGAAAAGGCATTTACATATATATGGGATCTTACAAAGCATATCCAATTCTTGATTCTGATGGCTATTTAACATTTGAAATACAGGTACTACCTGATTATGAAGAAGCTGACAATATTCTAGAAGGCAGATTCGCAAGATATTAAAAAAGAGCCGGATGACATTTAATCAGTCATCTGGCTTTTATAATGTTCTTATTCATCCACTGCAGGAAATACGATAATTCCATCAGAAACATATTCATCGGCTGGTCTATATTTTGATTAACTGAGTTACAGCAATAATAACCATTATGATTCCGAAAACAATACATGCATTAGATATAATTGCTCCATTATTTCCTGTTACTAATTCAGCCGGATTATTGGGATTAATATTGATTTGATACAATTTGCCAATTTCCGGAGCCTGAGCCATTCCGTCAACTTCTGCCGTGTATTCTACTTCATTAACAGTGTACTTAAGTGTTGGATAATATGTTGTATATGAACCATTTTCATCTGAGTCGGATGTTTCACGAACACTTATTACTTCACCAACGGCTGTTGCTGTACAGGCTTCTTTAAGCTTTTTAGCATTAGAACGTCCCTTTAAACCAAACAAGAATAACAATACACCTACAACCAGTACTATTAAACATTTCATTAAATCCATAATCCAATTTTCCTTTTATTCATATAAATCAAATTCATTTGTAACTGCATATAACTCAAGTTCAGTTCCATCGAAACCGTATTCTTCTTCCTCGGCAGCGTATGTTTCTTCAATTACAAGTTCGCCTTCTGAAAGGTTGATTGTGTATACGTAGCGAGCCCCCTGAACAAAGCGATTCATAATTAATGTGTATTCATCGTCATATGCAAAAGTTCCATCCTCTGATCCAGGAATTACCCCTGCAGATAAGGCTCCTACAACTTTATCGCCATCATACAAAGGATAGTAAATTTCAAATGCACCATCATCACCAGTCTGAATTATAAGTTCACGATATCCATTACCATCAATATCATATAAACGATATAAATGTTCTGGAGATGTTGACGCTTCTGCTTCAACAATATCTCTGTATTCCACGTGAAGGAATTCATAATCACCAGGAATCTCAGCTGACGCATTCATTCTTATGGTTTCATTAGTTGAAACTGTTTCTGAATACACATATTCACCTGCATTTTCGTCAAACAGGAATACTTCAGCAATTGTTTTGTCTCCATCCATATCAAAAATGATTACATCTTCAACATCATCACCATCACAATCTTCAAATGTCACATTATTCTCAATGTAGGCCGCATCAAATATTGGTTCATGCATAACCTTTAGTTCCTGAATAATAGTGTATGTAATATCATCCTCGATTAATCTTACAACGCCGGTATCAGGAACTAATTCAACATAAACATCTGTCAGCATGCCATCCACCACACGGCCTGAAAAGCCATATGCCTTATAAGTTCTCCAGTCTGCTCCAACAATCTCCTTGTCCGGTTCCACTACCTCTTCGTCAGCTTTGCCACATGCTGAAGTGATAAGCAATAAGCAGCAAAGCAATAAACTAATAATCTTTTTCACTATGATTCTCCCCTTTAATTCTTTTACCTTAAGAAGGTCATTTGACCACCATCATGTACCTCATACAAATCGTAATTAACATATGCATATGTTCCTACGTAACTCAATCTTTCATCATCAAGGTAGACATCTATCTGCAAGCCTCCGTCCTGACGCTGATCTATTTCATAGAAATATCTTCGATAGTTCTGATCATCAACTTCGCTGCAGTAGAACGCAAAGGTGTTATACATGTTGTTAACATCATTTGTAAAATCTATCATTGCTTCTGTATCCATAAGGATGTCGTATAAGAAAGTCTGTTTTAACTGATATGTAAAATAAATCTTACCAGCTTCACGTCCGGTTACAGTATTGTTTTCATTTCTAAAAATAACTATCTCCGCATTATTACCGTATCTTGCCCAAACGCCTATGCCATTATCGCTAATAAGAAGCTGTACCGTATTTCCCCAGGAATCCTCATCCGTAGCTAAAACCCCATATCCCTGCTCTTTTAACCTGGTAAGATCATCAAGGAAATTAGCCATATCTCCATCATTTTCGATATAGTAACCAACCCTTGCTATATCGCCATCCCATACGTCATGGCTCTTTTCAAGATCAGAAAAAGGAAGTTTTGTAAAAAGACTGTTTTTGTCCTTTTTCATCTTTTCATAATTAGACAATGTATCTCCGGGATCACTCATATCCCCTGGGTCTGAGCCATTTGGATCAACGAAATTAATGTCTCCAGGATCTGAACCAGTTATCATCTGAGCTTCAAGCTCGGTCAATTCATTTATTGCTGCCCATATGTTAGCTAATTCCATGGCAACCTCTGCTCTGAGTCGGTCTGCATCAGATACATATAACGAGCTGTCAGTAAAAACAATATCCCAGTAATCCAGTGAATCCTGATAACTTTCCCAGGAATCAGCTCCGTCTATTTCAATAAAAACTGCAGTATAATCGTTAACTGCGCCAAAATGAATTCCACTTCCGTTATGCCATTTTACAGAGTTCTCTGTCATAATAACTGCATCATCTTCAGCCACTACATCAAATATCTCGAAGATGTTATTCATATTTACGCCAGCTGGAAGCTCACAGAATGTAAGACTAAGCGTATGGTCCTTCAAGTAATCTCTGTAATAAGTAGTCTCACCATTTGTAGCATCTTCACCAAACTCAATAGGAATTATTACAGTACAATCATATGAAGGAAAGAAAATACTCTGCATCTCAGTGCTAGGACCGTAGTAAAGAGTATCCTGGTAAGAATAGATATTCTGTTCCATAAACTGTATCTTTACAAGATTTTTTAAAACATCATATACGTATGAATAGTCATCTGGATAGTAAAGTGTGGTATCTACCTGATAGCCATTTCCTGTTGCTGAAGAAGTTACGATTTGATAATCATTTCTTGCTGCGTATTTGCTGGGTTCGATTACTCCAAGGCTCACAGGACTTTTTGCTATATCATCAAGGCTTGTAAATCTTACAAAAAGCTCTGACTCACTCTTTTCATCTAAGAAATGAAGCCACTTCGAATTCTTTTCAATTAACTTCATCTGAGTAGGATAGTAAACCATACAGTCTGAAACATCTGCAAGATACATAGACTGCTTTAAAGAAAAATCAGTTTTTTCAGGTTTCTCATTAGACTTAAGCGAAGCAGATACTGCTGCCGCAACCTTGGCAGTGTCTGTTTTCTTGCCACTTGATTTTACTTTTCCCTTTACCTTATCTTTTCCTGTATTAACAATTACTTCATCGCCACGTCCCTTAAAGCTATTTCCATCCTTTGTTTTACCTGTGGCAAGTAATTCTCCGTCTTTTGCCTTTTCAATATCCTTTTCGTCATCATCAGTCGCCATAGAAACTTCTACTGAAATGTCTCCAACATTAATTATGGTGACGTTGTTTTGTATATTCTCTACGGTAATCTGTATCGGAGTATCTGTATTATTATTAGGAGCTGGAGTTGGCTCTTCCTCCTCAAACATCTCTTCTATTGCTGCACCAATAAAAACGACTGCCAAAAAGATAAAAGGAGCCAAAACAACGCCAATTATTATTTTCACAAATTTAGGCAGTTTCTTTTTACTTTTTTCATTATTCTTTGTATTATTTTCAGACATGCCGTTTTCCACCATATCTTTATTCAGTTCTTTTTCTTTACCTTTTCCGAACATTTTTCATTCTCCTAATAAACAGTCATATTAATCTCTTTTACAGTTAGTATAGAAAACTTATTGGGCATAATTAAGT
>JAZQOC010000119.1:0-3909 GCA_045627645.1 Lachnospiraceae bacterium | reverse complement strand
GCGATACTCGCTGGCCCGTATTCGGGAGGGCGGGAGACATAGAAAGACGTTACTTGACGTTTATCTTCTGACATCAAACTTGGTAAATTTGAAATCAAAAGGAAGATATCGGCAACGGGAGCGTCCTGCGTGATGATATTCATTTACAGCGCTTTAGGCGTGGAGTATGATGTATATTATCTTGACGTGGGCGGGCGGCGTTGCTTATCCTTTTTGATTGGCAACCAAGGCCTGATGTCGGGATAAGTGGCAGTTAGACTCCCACGTCTTTTGTTTATTATACTGACAACAATTTCGGAAAAGGGAAGCGCCGAACAGACCAGAAGGTGAAAACTAGGCGTATTTTCCTGGAGTATCCAATTCGCGAAGGCCGTATACAGGTGGTTTGCGTACCGCGAGGTATGCAAACCACCTTTGTTGTGTCAACTCCAGCGAGCGCTTCCCGATATGAACACTAAAGAAACATATTCATCAGAACTGCGCCGTAAGGCCGCCCAGATGCACGATGCAGGGAAAGGCTACAAGATTATCAGCTGTGAACTTGGCATCGACCGGGGCACTATACGCAGCTGGATCCGCCTTGACTGATTCGGGGCAAGTGAATGGATTTTTGCAACTCTAGTTCATCGGAGTATAAAGCAGAGAAAAAGAGTTCTTCATAGGAACACAATAATGGCGTTTAGCTGACCAATTTAGTGATGAAGTACCATAGATATCTATCAAAATACTTTTCCATTGTCATTTTTTTTATATTGACATGGTCTTCTGTATTATGCGCCAGGGAATCTAATGATACGCTGTCTGTTAGCCTTTTGTTTATGCAGGATAAGACAGAATTGGATTTGAGTTATCTGGAAAATAAGTACAATCTGAACCTGTTTATTGAAGAAGCTCAGGCCCTTCTTTCAAAATATGGGGAAATGCCACAGGAGGTGACGATACAAGCATTCGCTTCCCCTGAAGGACCATTCAACCATAACATGGACCTCAGTGCTGGCAGAGCCAAGACTCTTGTTGATTACATCAGCCAGCAACTTAACCTTCCAGTTTCAATTTTCAAATTAGACCCGCGTGGTGAAGACTGGCAAGGCTTTAGACGATATGTAAATGACCATGATTTCCAAGGAAAGGAGGAGGTGGCAAGAGTGATTGGAAAATACACCGAATACATTGATGGAAGGCCGATCTCCGAAATTGGAGGACCGAAGAAGGAACTGATGGAACTTAATGGTGGAAAAACTTGGAATTGGATGCTCGATAATGTATTTCCAAATCTCAGGAGATCAGAATTTAAGACAATTTTCAAAATGAAACGGGAAGAAGTAATGCTGTGTGACGTCAGCAATGAAATCATCCCTGTGAAGGACACTTTGATATGTGAAATTCCTTTCTATATCAAACCCACTATCAAGACTCTGCCGGAAGAACAAAGGCATCGGCGGGAGATTCTCAGCGTAAAGACCAACCTTGCGCAATATTGTATCATCCTTCCAAATTTGGGATATGCTCCCGTTGAGAATATCGCTCTTGAGTATTATCCCAGAAGAGGACATTTTACTTTCGGCCTTCAAGTGGATTGTGCATGGAGGAAAAGGGAAACTGAACATTATTATTTCCAATTGAGGCAATGGGAATTATATTCCCGTTTTTATTTTAAAAGGGACGAGGTTTTCAGACGTCTTTATCTGAAATTATACGCAAATACTTCGATTTATGGCATTGGATATGATGCTGTAAATGGAGTTCAAGGAGAGGGAGTTGGCGCAGGAATCGGTATCGGTTATGTGCTGCCGCTTACCAGGGAGGGTCACTTGAGGTTGGAATTTGAGGCACAAGCCGGATGTTTCTACACAAGATATGATCCTTATGTATACGGATGCCCGGCAGATGGGATCGATGATGGAAGGTATTTCTACAAATATTATGGTGACCCACAAGATTTTGTTAAGCGTAGGATGGGGTACAAATATCTTGGCCCTACCAGGATAAGCATTAACTTATCCTATGATATCATATATAAGAAATGGTGATTGTGAAAATGAAAAAAATATATATGTTATCATATGCACTATTGACAGCAACTATCATTTCATGCCGCCCTGATCCGCCTTTGTATCTGTGCGACCACGAAAGGTTTATGATAGTAGATCTCGTTCAGTCCGTTCCTCCAGTGGATTCGTTATGGTCATATGAGGGAAGGGTGGACTGGAAAAAGGAATGGAAATATGGTTGGGATTCTGAGGATGAGAAGTTGTTTGGAAGTTTTTACTATAATTTTCAGGATGATTATAACATAAGAAGGTTCCGGAAAGACAATGCAAAATCGGAGCACTGGAAAGAAAAAGAGGTATTCGTGAAAGAACCACAATATGTCGATGTATTTTCAGTAGGATTATATGATATGTATGCTTGGAGTGAGCCAGAATCCTCTAATGGATTGTCAGCCCTTGGAGTAAGGGAGCTTGATAATAAGGCTGACCCCATCGCTTATACAAATCCGGTACAAGACGGAGAAGTCCTGCATTATCAGCCTGAAGATATACTGCTGGGGTCATATGAGAACATGAATGTGCCAGCGAATTGGTCCGAATATCAGATCAATTATGAAGACGGAAAAAGATATAGACGCGAACGGTTGATTCTTCAACCGGCTACTTTCATTTATCTGGTCCAAATTATCTTGTCGGACGGCGATTGGTTGTCTGACTTGAAAGGGTACATCCGATTGAGCGGCATGAGTTCAAGCAAAAACCTTATTACCGGGAAGAATGACACCATATCTTGTATGTATGGGTCAACATTTCGGGTAAAAAGGAATCTTGCTGTTTCAGATACTTGCAATGCAGATGTTGTTGGAGCTTTGATAAGGACCTTCGGCCCTCAGGGAATAAATCCGATGGTTGAAGATATGGAAGCATCGGATATTGAGCATTATTTGTATATGTCATGCCATTTTTCAAATGGCAGGGATTCCACCCTTTGTTTTGATGTTACAAATGATGTAAAAGCTCAACCCAGGGGTGGCGTTATAACATGCAAGTTGACTTCTAACGTGAAGCCACCATCTGACCCGGGCGGCGGTTTCGATACTGAGATGGCGGACTGGGATGACAACATATTTATTATACCAATCAACTAAAGAATATTACCATTAATTTATTTTTTAATCGTTATTTTTATTTATTATGAAAATAAGATTTTTACTTCCTGCTGCGGCAATAGTATTGCTGGCCGGATGTCAGGAGATGATCGGGCCTGATTTCAGTTCCGAATCTAACGCCGAGGGACCGGAGATGTCCTTCGAGACAAAATCGAGCAGAATGACAAAAAATATGGTAGTACACCACGACTTGCATACTCTCGAACAAATTCTGCCCGAGGGTGATAAGACATTCAGAGTTTATGGAGAAAAATTCGTAAATGGAGCTGGAAGTCTCGTATTCAAAGATTATAGGGTCTATTACCAGGATCCTGGTGTTTGGTCTTACACCACTGACTCAGAGGGAAATAGTATTCTTAACCAGAGTGTTAAGTATTGGGACCCTAATTCATCAAGCTATAATTTCTGGGCCTGTGCTCCAGCCCAGATTGCAGAAGTAAATATTAATGATGAAAACATCGAAACAAATTTCCCGAATAAGGTTGACGGATATAAGTTTACAGTTCCTTCTGGAAGTGAGCCGATGACAGCTCCGCTTCCATGGGCTTATACGAGAAAGGTCAATATCGCCAAGCCTGCATCTGGAAAGTATGGTACAGCTTCTCTGATGTTCTATCAAATGAACACGAAAGTGCGTGTCGCCTTCTATGAATGCATCCCTGGTTACAGCGTAAAAGATCTCCAGTTCTACCCTGAAGACAATCATAATGCTTCAAACACAGTCACGCTTTTCTCCGCAGGAGAGGATG
>JAZQOC010000118.1:0-4581 GCA_045627645.1 Lachnospiraceae bacterium | reverse complement strand
TGGACCCAGATATATGAGAATAAAAAAAGAACTGAAAACCAGTGTTTATGCTAGTTTCCAGCCCTTAAGACTAGAGGCGTGAGCCGGATTTGAAGTTTTAGGGTTATTGGAAACCTAGTAAAATCAACACATACGGACATTCCCAATTTTTTTGTACCCCAATTTGTACCTCATATCACTTTATGCACAAAACAATTAGTACTTTGATTTACACAAACAAATCGATACTATTCACTACTTCATATACCAATCGCACCAACTTCCCATTAGTACGATATTATTCCGATAATACTGTCCATTCTATCATATTTTTACGCCAATATCAGAAAAAGAGACTTCTGACCCAAAGATCAAAAATCTCTCTTGTATGTTTGATATATTAGCTCTAAACATTTTTTATACATATATCAGTGATTGCACATTGATCACCAGTCAAATAACAATAAATCTGATTCTCTTTTTTAACAAGTGTCGTTTGTCCGCTAGTTAACACACCACCGTTTTCTGCTTGCAATCTGACATTATCACCATCAAAGCAAATCGAAATTGTACAGTCTGTACCATATTTATTCTTACTTCTCCAGGTATTCCAGTTATCGAAACCCTCTTCTTTAGTTGCAGTAAAATCAATAATGCTGTCCTCTAAATCGCTCCAAACCTCTCCATCTAAACGGGCCAACATAATTTCTCTATAATTAGGTCCATCTATTGTCCCATCATCCGAAGTAAATAGACAAACAATTGGACAATGGAATATTCTTCTCGAAGTAGGTAGGCTCATTGTATGGAAACTCATTTCCAAACGTTCTGTAACCGTTAATACTTCAGAATGATCAGATCTCCAAGCATCTACTTGGACATTAGCTATATCTCCGGCTGGAACATCAATATACGATATTTTATCAACAATACGTGGCACATAATTATCTTCTATCGCCTTTGGATCAACATCAATTTCTAAAATATCTGTAAGACAATTCGCTCCAGTTAACGCAAAATACACGTATCTTGATGCATCACGTAAAGCTACTATTGTTTCATTTACCACTTCTTCTGTATTAATCTTCACAAGTAAATGATCTTCTTGCTTAACCATTTGAACAGTAGCTTGCTTTTTCTCATTTTCTGTCGCCTGCTTTGCTTCCAAATATGTAATGCTAGACTCTGTTTTTCGAACAAATTCAGTCGAAATATCACCGTCAATTCTTATGCTGGCAAACTTCATAAATTCCATTTCTTTCGACAAATCAGTTTCAATTAAGTGATATATAGCATCAGCAGAATCGTAAAATAATAGAGTCGGCATACCATTATCTTTAAGTGGCATATATTGTAATTTTACAGTCACCGGACAGTCTGTGACTCTAACTCCCGCAGAAACTTTAGTTTTATATTCATGAAAATCGTATGATAAATTTGCACCAAAGACTTCTTCACTTTGCTTCTCTTTCATTTTGTATTCTTCATCTTTGTCCAACAAATGTATCATAATCTTTGCATACTGTGGATCAAATTGTGTACCCATTCCTTTTAGTAGTTCTTCACGAACCTGCATTTGTGGAATAACGTCACGATAGCTTCGTTTAGAAGTCATTGCATCATATGCATCTGCTACAGCAATAATCCTTGCAATCTGTGGAATACCTTCCCCTTTCAATCCGTCTGGATAACCTTTTCCATCATACCTTTCATGGTGATGTCTCGCTCCCATACTAAGTGCATGCGACATATGAATATTCGACAAAATATCATATCCATATACAGGGTGCTGTTTTATAGTTGCAAATTCATCATCAGTTAATTTACCTTTTTTGTTGATAATACTGTCGTTAATACCAATCTTTCCAACATCGTGCAGTACTCCCGCCAAATATATTTCATCACATTCCTCTTCAGACATCCCCGCGATTTCCGCTATATATCTGGCATACTTTGCAACTCTCTCAGCATGACCTTTTGTATAGGAATCTTTTGCATCAACAGCAGAGGCTAAAGCTTCAGCTGTTTGTAGCAAAAATATGTCTGCCTGTTCTTTGATTTTAATTGTTTGATAATAATCCCAGATTATTCTTTGGAATCGTGTAAATGTTGTTCTCAAACAACCCTTGAATTTAACATTTGGCTTATTTTCAAAAGAATCCTTTTTGTATCCCATCACCATGTATCCACAAACATAATTATCTGTTATTAACGATGTGAATACATATGTTTTTCCTCCATTAGTTTCATCATAGCCAAGGAAAAGATTCTTTGTGTCAAGAGTTGGTATATCATAGACCACTCCATTTGTTCTAGCTGCAATAACTTCCATGACAGGTTCAAAATACGGACCTATAATCTCATCATCTGGTAGATTAGCATATTCAAGTTTTTTGTATTGTGGATTTACATAGATATGAAAATCTTCAGTCTCCTGTCCTACGGTTACAAGAAAATTCTCATTTATGTTTTTGTGAATATCTTCAAATTTTTCATTTGATAAAATACATGAACTTAGTTCATCTTCTCTTGCATGTAAGGATTCAACAATAAAACGATTGCTCCAATGATTACATACAATATCCTCTCTTAATGCTGTCTCATTTCCACAACCAATACATCCACAGCTTTCTGCCGGGACTACAACCGATGGTAGTATGATTTTTTTTACCAACTTTTTGTTGTCTGATGCTTCATCGATAAACTTAGCACACTCCATGCCTTGTTCTTTAAAACACTGGTCAACAGTTGTAAGTGATGGAATAAAAACTCGTCCAGCACTTAAGTTATCAAAGCCTGTTACTATTACCTCCTCAGGCAATTTTATGCCCATCTGTTTCAAAAAAGATAGTGTTGACAATGCCATCTGATCATTTGCACATACAAATGCATCTGGCAATTTCTTTTTTCCTTCTCGATATGTCTCATCTATATAATTAAAAATCAACCTATCATTCCAGTTAGCATAGATGATATCTTCCTTATTTAATCTATGTCCATGTGCTTCTAGAGACTCTCTTAACGCCTGCATCCTGCAGTTAGAGTCCGGATTATCTTTATCTCCGGCTATATAAACAACATCAGAAACATTATGTTCTTCTATCAAATGATCACATAATTCCTTCATACCAATGATGTTGTCTATGGTAACTGAAGATATTCCAGGAATGTCATTTCCTTGTATTATTACTGGCACATCAGCTTCTTGACATTTCTGTGTCAAATCAGCAAGCAACTCAGAATGCATACCTGTGCCAAATACAATGGCAGCATCAAAGATTGAGTAATCTGGAAGATCATAAATTGAATCTTCTGCATTACGCATTGCTAAAGATTGATCTGTCAACATATATGAAGTAAAAACAAAAAGATCCACTTCTGCATTAGCAAAATACTCATTAAATCCTACTATAAATTCATCAAGATTCTCTCCGTTCCAACCATTTGCAAAAAGAGCGACCTTTCTCTTCATAAATGCCTCCAATTTCATATTTCTGTAAACGAATATATTTTAATATTTTACTTTATACAGTGTAATAAATCTATATAGTTCTCCATCATCGTTACACGCATCTATCATCGCTATTGTAGTGCTTTATGCCTCATCCAAACATGGTAATTATTATATGCAAAAAAGAGATTCATAATTATTAAAATCAAAAATCTCTTCATTTCAAGTTCTTACTATATATGTGCGTAAGATTCAAGCACTCATAGAGCGACACTATTCAAATATGCATAGCCCATATAATCAAAATAATAATTTCAAATATGCTTCTACAGCATTTAGCATCTCTGTTGGTGATTTCATCCCATCACGTGATATGCTTTGAAACCCATAATAATCTGCATTCTCATAAAATGCATTGATTGCAGCAAGCTTACGAACCTCTATTCTGCGAGTTTTTTCATTATCATCAACACCATCTTCTTTCATGATTGCTTCCACCATTGCACTATGATCAAAGCGTTCAAAAAAAACTTGCTCACATATTTTTCTATCAACCGTAAGGTATACTATTTGCTCTCCAGGAACGACCTGCTTTAGATAATTCATATCCAGCATTCCCTCAAACAAAACATATTTATTGTCCTTTGAAAGCATCTGTAAATCATCCAAAATCATCGGTGTTTGCTCTGAAATAACACCTTTCTCCCATGCAATCATTTCCTCAAGTGACCACTCCCAAAAATTTGAAGTATCCATAGTCATATACTTATGCTTATTCACATCGGCATGTTGATAGTAAAGAAATCTTCTATCATCTCCACTCACATAACACATATTATATTTTTCAGAAAGCATCTTCCCTACTGTTGTCTTTCCTGAGCAAGGACATCCTAATAAAAAAAATATATTTTTGTTAATCATTTCGTCTGCCCCTTTAACCATATAAACTGACATTCTATAGCCCGTATTCTCAAAATTATTATCTTAATACATAGTTTGTAATCGGATTGTTCAAATCGCTATTCCACAAACTCAAATCATCCCATGTTCCTACATAAATGACTTTACCATCTTTAACCAACCACTGAATACCATTTTCTTCATCCCAAGCACAACATCCACTTAAATTTAATACCTTCACGTTTTCGTTC
>JAZQOC010000117.1:0-4619 GCA_045627645.1 Lachnospiraceae bacterium | reverse complement strand
TTAGGAGGAGAGTTAATAATGAACAAGACAGAATTAGTTGCAGCTATGGCTGAAAAGGCTGGAATTTCTAAGAAGGATGCTGAAGCAGCATTAAAGGCTTTCACAGATACAGTATCTGATGAATTAAAGAAGGGTGAGAAGGTTCAGTTAGTTGGTTTCGGTACATTCGAAACATCTGTAAGAGCAGCTAGAGAAGGAAGAAATCCTCAGACAAAGGAAACAATCAAGATTGCTGCTTCTAAGGCACCAAAGTTCAAGGCTGGTAAGGCTTTAAAGGATTTAGTTAACGCATAATTAGTTGATGAAATCAGCGGAGGTAAGTACCTGGTACTTACCTCTTTTTTGTATAGGGAGGATATTATGAGACTGGATAAATACCTAAAGGTATCAAGACTTATAAAGAGAAGAACAGTTGCTAACGAAGCCTGTGATGCAGGAAGAGTATTAATAAATGGAACTGTAGCCAAGGCTGGAACTAATGTTAAGGTTGGAGACAAAATCACAATTCAGTTTGGCAATAAAGAAACCAATGTTGAGGTGCTGGCCGTAGAAGAAACTGTCAGAAAAGAGGCAGCAGCAGAATTATATAAGTTTATATAAAATGCAAACTTATGTCAACCACAATATAATGTGATGAGGTTAACATATTGTTATATATGTTGTTGCGTGATAAAAATACCCTTGAAAAATGGGCATTTTCACAAAAAGTGGTTGACGTAACATATTATGAAACCTATAATATTTATGTAAACGCCGATTGGGTGTAAAGTATTGTAGGTGATTGGATGAGCAACAAATATCTGAGAGTTAAGAAAAAACAGAACAGATTCAGTGTTATGCTGGTTGTAATTGTTCTTATAATGATGATGGCTGTTGTTTCATATAACAAATACAGTCTTAAGCAAAGACAGGAGGTATACCTTAAGCAGGAACAGTTGCTATTGGAGGAAATTGCCAAGGAAGAAGCAAGAAGTGCTGAGATTGCAGAGTATGCCAAGTACACAAAAACCAAGAAATTTGCAGAAGAAGTTGCAAAAGAAAAGCTTGGACTTGTTAATGAAAATGAGATAATATTTAAGACAGAGAATTAAACCTTTGATAAGTTGATTATCAAAGGTTTATTTTTTAGTGCAAAATGGAAAGACAGACAGAATGATTAAAGAAGTTGAGAGAAACATCATTAAACATAATATGATTTTACCTGGGGATGAGATTATTGCAGGTGTTTCAGGCGGAGCTGACTCCGTCTGTATGTTTATGCAACTTCTTGAATATAAGAAGCAGGTGGATTTTAATCTTAAGGTGGTACATATCAATCATATGATTAGGGAAGATGCTTCTAGTGATGCATTGTATGTAAAAGAATTATGTGAGAGTAATAATATTCCATGTTTCACATTTGAAGAGGATGTTGAAAATCAGGCAAAAGAGCTTGGTATGTCTACAGAAGAGGCAGGAAGAAGAATCAGATATATGCGTTTTTCTGAAGTTATGAGTTCGCCAAAGGGTAAAATTGCGGTAGCCCATAACAGAGGGGATGTTGCAGAAACTGTGCTGTTTAACATTTTCAGAGGAACAGGTGTAGAAGGACTATCCAGTCTTAAACCGGTAAATGGTAACATTATCAGACCGCTTCTTGTGCTTGAAAGAGAGAAGATAGAAGAGTATTTGCGCGAGGCTGGGATAGAGTATAGAACTGACTCCACCAATTCAACTACGGCTTATGCCAGAAATAAAATAAGAAATGTGATACTTCCATATGCTGAGAAAGAGATAGTAAAAGATGCGACAGGTCATGTGGCAGCTCTTTCTGATAAGATGCTTTTGGTAAGAGAATATATAGAGGAAGAGACTGACAAAGCCTATGAAAAGGTTGTGTCTGAATCAGAAGATAGTATTGAAATCGATCTGAACAAGTACGAAACTTTAAATGAGCTCATTAAACAGGAAGTAATTTTAAAGGCACTGGATTATCTTACAATAGGTCGAAAAGATATTGGTCAGATTCATGTGGAAGTGATAATGAGTTTGATATATCTTGAGGGAGAGAAGAAAGCCGATCTTCCATATAATCTGGAGGCTGTAAAACAGTATGACCAGTTAATTATTAGAAAGAAGACTGATAATATAGAAAATTTTAAGTTTGAAAAGCAAATACCTGTCTGCAACAGTACAGATGATGGAACGATAGAGCTTCTTAATGGCGGGGTGTTAAAGTACAGGGTATTCGACAGGGATACGACTTGTATGATTGAGCAAAACACATATACTAAATGGTTTGATTATGATAAAATAAGTGGGTGTCTGATGCTTAGAAACAGGCAGACAGGAGACTACCTGACAGTCAATGACAGGATGCAGAAGAAGTCCCTGAAAGATTATATGATAGATTGTAAAATCCCAAAGGAGATAAGAGACGTTCAGTTACTTGTAGCTGATGAGTCACATGTTCTCTGGGTCATTGGACACAGGATTAGTGAATTTTACAAAATAACGGAAAATACAAAGAAAATATTAGAAATATCAGTTGAGAATTTTGAATAATTAAGATGGAGGTTGCTATGGAAAAGCATCATGTTGAAACCTATTTAACAGAGGAAGAAGTAGATAAGAGAATAAAAGAGATGGGAGAGCAGATCAGTAAGGATTATGCTGGAAAAGAAGTACATCTTATATGCGTGCTTAAGGGTGGCAGCTTCTTTATGTGTGAGCTTGCAAAACGTATTACAGTACCTGTTTCTTTAGACTTCATGTCAGTAAGTAGCTATGGCGGCGGTACAGCTTCAAGTGGTGTTATTAAGATTGTTAAGGATTTAGATGAGGCACTTGAGGGAAAGGACGTTATTATTATTGAGGATATCATTGATTCAGGAAGAACACTTAGTCACCTTATGGAGCTTCTTGAAAAGAGAAATCCTAAGAGCATGAAACTGTGTACACTGCTCGACAAGCCAGACAGAAGAGTTGTTGATGTTAAGGTAGATTACACAGGCTTTGCTATTCCTGATGAATTCGTTGTAGGATATGGATTAGATTACGATCAGAGATATAGAAACCTTCCATATATTGGAATTATAAAATTTGACTAGTAAGGAGTAACACAAATTGGTAAAGAAGAAATCTGGAATAAATATATACTTAATATTCCTGTTCGCAGCGATTTTGTTCCTGATTTATTACTCAACCAGTAAGAGTGATATTACAGGATATACTAAAGCTAACCTTTTGGATGATATAAAGAGTCATAACATTATTTCAGCGGTTATTACTCCAAAATCATCAGTTCCAAACGGTAAAATCACAGTTATTAAGTTTCAAGACAATAATGCTACTACAGAAAAGGTTAATGTAACAGATGTCAACGAGATTGCCCTGATGTTTGATGCAGAAGGTATTGTTTATACGGTGACAGAGGTTGCAGACAGTAACAGCTTCTGGGATTACATTATTCCTATAGCATCAATCATACTTATCTTATTCATGATTATGATGCTGATGAGTGCTCAGTCGGGTGGTGGAGCCAATGCCAAGATGATGAATTTTGGTAAGAGTCGCGCCAAGATGAGCAATGATACTAAGAAAAAGTTGTCAGATGTGGCAGGACTTCAGGAAGAAAAGGAAGACTTCGAGGAAATTATAGATTTCCTTAAAGATCCAGCCAAGTATTCCAAGCTCGGAGCGAGAGTTCCAAAGGGTGTATTGCTTGAGGGACCTCCTGGAACTGGTAAAACTCTTTTAGCTAAAGCTATTGCAGGAGAGGCTAATGTTCCATTTTTCAGTATATCTGGTTCTGATTTTGTGGAAATGTTTGTTGGTGTTGGTGCAAGCCGTGTAAGAGATTTGTTTGCAGATGCCAAGAAAAATGCGCCATGTATAGTTTTTATTGATGAAATTGATGCAGTAGCGAGACGTCGTGGTACAGGAATGGGTGGTGGTCACGATGAGCGTGAGCAGACACTCAATCAGATGCTTGTAGAGATGGACGGTTTTGAAGACAATCAGGGTATAATCGTTCTTGCAGCAACAAATCGAGTAGACATTCTTGACCCAGCCATATTGAGACCTGGACGTTTTGATAGAAAGATAGCAGTTTCTCCACCAGATGTAAGAGGCAGAGAAGAGATACTCAGATTACATGCAGATAAGAAGCCTATTGGTGATGATGTAGACCTTAAGCAGATAGCTCAGACAACTGCAGGATTTACTGGAGCAGACCTTGAGAACTTACTCAATGAGGCAGCTATTTTAACAGCAAAAGATAATCGTGGATTCATCACAAAAGCTGATGTGCAGAAAGCATTTATTAAGGTTGGTATCGGTGCTGAGAAAAAGAGCCGTGTGGTATCTGATAAAGAAAAGCGTATTACAGCTTATCATGAAGCAGGACATGCAATTTTATTCCATGTTCTTCCTGATGTAGGACCTGTTTATACAGTTTCAATTATTCCAACTGGAGCTGGTGCAGCAGGCTATACTATGCCACTTCCAGAAAAGGATGAGATGTTCCATACAAAGGGACAGATGCTGCAGGATATTATGGTCCTTCTTGGCGGACGTATTGCAGAAGAGATTATATTTGATGATATAACCACAGGAGCTTCCAATGACATCATGCGTGC
>JAZQOC010000116.1:0-31332 GCA_045627645.1 Lachnospiraceae bacterium | reverse complement strand
TCAAGATATAGATGGAGATGGTTCAAAGGATGTGATTGTCATTATAAATTATGTTACTGGAGCCGGTCCACAAGGAATGATACCACGGAAGACCATTAGAATATTTAGTGCTCAGGATAATGGTTTTGTCATTCAATATGAGCTAATAGAAGAATTAATGGAAAATATGAAAGAGGACGATATTTCAATTTCTACGATATGTGATTACGTGACTTTAATGGAAACAGATAAAATATATTGTGGATATCGTACTATATATCAGCAATACTTCTCAAACGAAGGATATGATTGTATCAAGAATCATATTTGTGATATGTCCAATATACGGAATCTTTTTGCTTAGTTCTTTTGGCGGCAGAATGCTTGGGATGGTTGCAACACTTATATTGGTTGGAGCTATGGTTTGGCATAATAACAATAGGATTAATAGCGATGCTATTAATGACTGTTTTATAAGTGGGAGTAATATATGGATTTATTCGCAAAATCTAAAGATCCTGACTGGGATAGAATCGTATATATTAAAGTAGCTAAGGCTAGTGATGTAGCAGAGTTGGTTGCTGATAGCAGTATGCTCAAATTGTTGATTGTTAATGAGGGTAGAGTGGTTGTTAATTTGGCTGGCACAAGAAAACGTGTAATCGCTCCTGCGCTTATATGTATAAGTGACGAGGAGGTTAGCTTTTCTGAAGCGACTAATCTGGACTTGACCATAGTGTACTTTAAGGGAACTGAAGTAAGAGATGAATTTACTATGGAAAGAATGCAGAGTGGCGAATTCGATAACGAGATGGGTAGGACCATTTACCAGGATTATCTTCTTGTGAAGGGATTTGTCAGTGGAGAGAATATAGATAATAAAATAATACCAATTAATGCTTCAGCGCTTCTGAAAGTGTTGAAACTCGCGGATGCTATTGATAATGAACTTGATGTGCAGGCAGATGGTTTCTGGCCATGTAGAAGCCGCTCATTTCTCATGGAACTTCTGTATAGTATTAAGTTTTTGCGTGCAGATGGCGGAAGCCTGGTAATTGAAGAAAAGACGAATAGCGATACTGTAGGGGATATTATTCAGTTCTTGAATGAGCATATAGCAGATAAGATTACTCTTGAAGATGTTCTTAAGGAGTATTCTATTAATAGAAATCAGTTAAATAGTATGTTTCTTAAGGAGACTTCAATGACATGCTTAAGCTATTTGGAGAAAATGCGAATGAATTTGTCTAAGTTGATGCTTGCAGATACTGAACTACAGGTGGCAGAAATAGCGGAAAGAGTTGGTTATTTAGAACCTAATTATTTTGCAAAGGTATTTAAGAAACATACAGGTGTTACACCATCTCAGTATAGGGGGAGTTGCATGTAATAATTTATGCAGATTTTGCTAGTTTCAATGCAGATAATCCTTATTGTTGATATACGAATAATGATAACCTTTTTTCATGGAAACAGTGACTAACAGTTTGTTTTATGAAAGAAGGTTATTTTTATGAAAAAAAATACTTATTTGCTTAGTGGATTATGTATGTTGATAACTGCTAGTATATTGGCAGGATGTGGAAATGAGGGTGTTTCTTCGGTAGAGATTAAGCCTACAGAAACGGTGGAAGAAGTTGCAGTGGTTGTTGAACCAGTAGAAATATCAGAGTTGGATATTAAGCAATTGCTTGCCAGAGATGTTGAACAGGAATTAGAAATCAAAACACATGAAGTTTCTGTTACTGACGAAAGTAATTCCGAAGGTGGAAAATATGATTTGATGGATAAGGTCAATGTATCAGTTGCATATGTCGACGAGTTTGATGTTATCCCACAGACAATCAATAAGGATGTATATTTTATGAGAGATGCAGCATCAGGCCAATGGGAAGTTGGAAAGGAAAAATGCAAGAAATGGGACACAAAGTTCAAAAAATTCGGTGGAACATCTTGGAAAATGACAACATCGGATGGTGATGTGTACTTTAGACTTCGTGACACAATTGAATTCTTTTCGACACAGCCTGACAGAACTGCGGATAAAGTGGAAGAGACTCAATTCGCAACAACAATTCTCGGAGCAATATATATGAATGTAAACGGTGAACCTGTCCTAAAAAGAATGCATGTAATGTCAGGAACATTGTCTGACAATGGAGGAATTACTATTCATATTGAATATCCACATACTGATGAAGAAGGCATGGATATTAAGCTTAATGACTGTGAGAAAATAGAAAGAGATGAATTGCCATTTAGCGAAGAAGAATTTAGGGAAACATCAGACCAGTTGGGTTAATATGCCTTTATAGTTTCATGGGTATATTCGCCATAAATTGTCATTTGAGTTGCAGTTTTTTGCCATAATACATTTCCAATTTAAACGAAAACAAATTATGTATGACAGAGATAGTTGTGCAAAAAGTGGATGTTGCTGATATAATATAAGCAGTTGATGCAAAATGATATTTATATACAGGAGGATTTTATGGCTATTTTTACATCAAAGAAAAAATTGGGCTTTGGACTTATGAGACTTCCGCTTATTCCAGGTGGAGCAGAGACTGAAATTGATATCGAACATTTAAAGAAAATGGTAGATCATTTTATGGAGCAGGGATTTACCTATTTTGATACAGCATGGATGTACCATGGTCTTCAGAGTGAGAAGGCTATAAAAAAAGCACTTGTAGAAAGATATCCAAGAGATAGTTATACGCTTACAACTAAGTTTCATGTTGGATTTTGTGAGAGCAAGGATAAGATGGAAGATTTCTTCAACACTCAGCTTTCCAATACAGGTGTAGAATATTTTGATTATTATCTTATTCATGATATTGAAAGAGGCAACTATGCAAAGTATCAGGAATATGATGCATTTAACTGGGCATTGAAGAAGAAGGAAATGGGACTTATCAAGCATCTTGGCTTTTCCTTCCATTCTGATGCAGATATGTTAGATAAGGTTCTTACTGAGCATCCATATATGGAGTTTGTACAACTTCAGATTAACTATCTTGACTGGGAGTCTGAAAATGTTCAGTCACGCCGTTGTTATGAAGTGGCACGTAAGCATAACACACCAATTATCGTTATGGAGCCAGTTAAGGGTGGTACTCTTGTAAATGTTCCAGACAGTGTTCAGACAATGTTTAAGAATAGAGAACCAGAGATGTCTATTCCTTCATGGGCTATCAGATTTGTTGCATCACTTCCAGGTATCGAAATGGTATTAAGTGGTATGAGCAACATGGAGCAGATGATTGATAATGTTTCTTATATGAAGGAGTTTAAGCCACTTACAGAAGATGAAATAAATATCTGTGTTACTGCAGGTAAGATGATTTCTGGTGATATTAAGTTTCCATGTACTGGATGTTCATATTGTACAGAGGGCTGTCCACTTAGAATTGCTATTCCTAAGCTTTTTGCTCTTTATAATCAGGATGGAACTGATTATGAAGCAGCTGTTGGAGATGGTGGCAAAGCTTCTATGTGTGTAGAATGTGGTCAGTGCGAAGGTATTTGTCCTCAGCATTTAGAGGTTATTACTTACCTTAAAGATGTAGCAGAGAAGTATGAATCATAGAATTTTGCGGCAGATTCGAGATAATTGAATCTGCCGTTTTATTTTGATATTTAGCCATAGAAGGAAGTAGATTCTTTGTAAATAGTCAGACAATTCACACGATAACACACAAAATAGTAACAAAAACGAGAAAATAATAATAAAAACAAAAAATATACATAAATTTAAATAATTGTCTTGACAAAATAAAACATGCTGATATAATAAACATATAAACAAAAACAAACACAAATCTTACTAAAGGAGGATAGTCCACCAGAAAGATAAGTGTATGATTATATATTAGACATGTTAGTTGGGACATAAGTTGGTGGTTGCCGGGGAGATCCGAAATAATAGTCAGTAAGATCCAGGGACTACAGTACATAAGTACAAATTTTAGAATATGTCATTGAAGATGTCGGAACAACTGAATATTGCAAGATGAAATATAAGATATAGGAGGTACAGTCCATTGGAGTCATCGGTTTAGAAGCGGGTATCAATTGAGATCAAATTGGTATCCGCGTTTTTATGTCTGTACAAGTTTTTTTAAGGGCAAAAAAGATAATGCAAAAAACTATTATTCCAACAAACAAAAGGGTTTTAAGCCTCGAAAAAATAATATAAAATATATAAAGATGTTGGAAAGGATACTTATGGTATGAAGAAAATTCTGATAATAGATGATGACAGAGTAAGCCATGTAGCAGCTAAAGCTGTTCTGGGTAAGGAATACGAACTCGTGACTGTAACCGATGGAATGCAGGGGGTTAAATACCTTGAGGAGAACACCTGCGATTTGATTCTTCTTGATATCAAGATGCCGGGGATGAATGGCTTTGAGACATATGAAGAAATTAGGAAAAATGAGAAAAACGTCAACATACCTGTAATATTCCTTACAGCGGATAATGATGCTGATACAGAGACGAAATGCTTTGAGTATGGAGCCAGAGATTTTATTGGCAAACCATTTGTAAAGAGTGTTATTAAGTCCAGAGTAAACAGAACTATGGAATTAGAAGAACTCAGAGCAACACTTGCTATGAGACTTGATCAGAAGATTCAGGAAGTGGACCAGATGAAGACAAAGTCTTACACTGATGCGCTTACAGGATTGTGGAACAGAGAGTATGCAGAACTAAAGATAGATGAGATGATTCAGGCAGGGGACAGAGGAAGTCTCTTTATGATAGACCTGGATAACTTCAAGGGGATCAACGATAATTACGGTCATCAGGAAGGCGACCGTGTACTTAATATGTTTGCTGATACGCTTCGCGAATATGCATCAGATAAGGACGTGTTGTGTCGAATCGGTGGTGATGAATATATTGCGTATATCTCGAACAGGCAAAATAGAACAGACATATCAAACCTTGCAGCAGACATGATTCGTTCCCTCAATAAGCGCATTGCGGAGATGGCGTATGAGGTGAAGACTTCGGTGTCTATTGGTATTGCCACAGCAGGAACAGACGGAGAGGATTTTGCGAAGCTGTATAATTGTGGAGATAAAGCTCTCTATTATGTAAAAAGTAATGGAAAGAATTCATTTAGATTCTATAGTGACAACACAAAGGAAAAGTCTGAGCGTGCAGGATTTAGCGTAGATTTGGCTTATCTTAGCGTGATTCTAAGTAGATCTGATTCGGGACATGGAGCATATATGTTAGACTTTGACAGTTTTAACAATGTATACATATTTCTGAAACGATTTGTAGAAAGAAGTAATCATCAGCTTGTGTCAGTTTTATTTAATGCGGTGTCGACTGTTGAGGGAGAACCAGTGAATCCAGCGGAAGCAGATGCTGTGCTTGAGTTGTTGGACAAGGCTATATTTACTTCGTTAAGAAGAGTAGATATTTCCACAAGATATTCCAGCATGCAAACAATGGTTGTACTTGTAGATACTGATATTGAAAATGGAACCAATGTAGTAGAAAGAATCCTTGATTGTTTTGATAAACTCTATTTTGGAGACAAAATAAAGATTGAGTATAGTATGGCAGAAATAAAGAGAACTCAGAATAATAAATAGTCCTATTAACACAAAAGTAATCTTAAAGATGGAGCTTGCAGATGAAAAAGATACTAGTTGTAGATGACGAAAAAATTAATTTAATACTTGCTAAGAGATTATTGTCAGATGAATATGATGTGGCGACGGCTGAGTCAGGCCAGCAGGCACTGGATTTTATGGCAGACAATAAAGTTGATCTGGTTCTTCTTGATGTTAAGATGAACGGAATGGACGGCTTTGAAGTCATGGACAAGATGAAAGCGGACGCCCGTTTCTGCAGACTGCCTGTTATTTTCCTTACAGCAGACAGACGCGAAGAAACAGAGAGCAAATGCTTTGAGATGGGAGCAATGGATTTTGTTTCCAAGCCTTTTGTACCTGTGATTATGAGACACAGAATCAAAAGGACTCTGGAACTTGAGGATTACAGACAAAAAAGCATGCTGACAGATTCTTTATATAACGGGAACGAGGGTTAAATGAAAAATAAAAGAGACATTTTCAAGCAAATTATTGTAATAGCAACAATTTTTATTGTTGCTGTTATTATTACTGTGCTGAATATCAAAATGATATTCAATGTTGCTAACAGACAGACGGATGAGCTTGGCAGTCTTCAGATGGAAAGTATCAGGGGACAGCTTCAGCAGACTCTTGATGATGCAAAACTGCAGACTCTGGGTGTAGCCAATGAGATAGATGTCCTCATGGCAAAGGAAGCGACTAAGGCAGATATTGATGAATATCTTATAAATAAGAAGAGAGAACTGTCATCGGGTTCATGTATCAATGTTTATGCGGCGGGAAGTGGCTGGCATTCTATTCCGGACTTTGTGGAGCCAGAGGACTTTGATCCAACCCAGCGAATCTGGTATACAGGAGCACAGCAGGAGAAAAATGCTACATACATAACTCAGCCATATGTTGACCTTGCATCAGGAAATGTGTGCTTCACAGTTTCAAGTATGCTTTCAGATGATGAAACGGTTGTAGCTCTTGATTACAACATGTCCAAGATGCAGGATTATATTAATGCATTGTCGGATGAGGGCCGTACATCTGTTATTGTTACAGAGAGCGGTGAAATTGTAGGATATGCGGATTCATCTCTTTTGGGCCGTACATTATCAGATGTATTGCCGGAATATGTAGATATTCTTGAACTGGAAAAATCCAATGCCAATCAGGTTGTTTTGCCAAAAACAGTAAATGGTGTAAGTCAGACCATCTTTTGTGGTAAGACAGAGAACAATTGGTATCTTATTCTTTGCGTAAATAATACTGAACTTTACAGAGGCAGCTACACACAGTTGGGATGGCTTTGTCTGGTTAACGCCATCCTTATTATTGTTATCGTAATGTTGTATCTGAATACACTTAGAAATAGAAGAAAAGCGGAATCAGCACTTAAAGTAAAAGAAGATTTCCTTGCCCATATGTCGACAGAACTTAAGACTCCGATTGCTTCCATTATCAATGTCAGCAATCCAAATCTTAGCAACGACTCTTCAGAAGGAATGGAGAAGATAAGAGAATCAGCTTTCAGACTTTCTGATATGGTGGATAATCTTATCTCATATTCAAATATTGTTGGAAATGAGAAGACCGACAGCCAGGCCATAAAGAATAACTTTAACAGTGATACAAACAAGCGTATCAGAGCGGCAATCATCGGTGTTATTATGGCGGCCATGGTGGTAAGTGTTTACCTCTTCTCAGAGTCCAGAGTCAGACTTGGAAGTCAGGCTATCGCTGAGGAGTCCAGCGGATATGAATATGATCTGTCTCAGTGGATTACAGAGCAGAAGAGTATCCTTAGTATGTTTTCCAATACTATTACTGCTAATCCTGATATCCTCAATGATTATGAAGGCGCAGTAAAATTCTTAGATGATATCACCAAAAAATATTCAGATATTTCGGTTGTTTATATGACCAATCCTGAAGCTGAGCACACCGTTATTATGAACAACGGATGGGAGCCAAGTGAAGGCTGGTATGTTGAGGAGAGACAGTGGTATATCGATACCATGAGTTCCAAGGATGGATTTAATATTTCTTCTCCATATTTTGATGAGCAGACAGGCTTGTATTGTGTAACATTTTCACAGCGAGTTTACGATCAGGATGGTGTATTCCTTGGTAACTTTGGTATCGACTTTTATATGGATAAGCTGATTAATATCCTTGGTGAGAGCTATTCCAATACTGGTTACGCATTTTTGGTAGACGGTGATGGCAATATTATCAATCATCCAAATGCTTACTATCAGATGACTCAGAATGGTGCAACCAGTGTATTTGATACTGAGTTTAAAAATGTGTACGCCGATGGTGGAAAGATAAATTATATCACTGATTACGACAACGTTAAGAAGGCCTGCGTGGCCACTAAAAATGCGGAATCTCAGTTCACGGTAATTGTCGTTAAGAACTGGTGGAGCATATTTGGAAATATTATCATCTATTGTGTGATTTTCGTGGCACTCTTTGGTGCCTGTGTAGCGGCTGTTTACTATCTGATCAATCATCTTATGAGATGGCAGGATGCGGTCAATGAGCAGCTTCGAGATGCGGTCAATGCGGCAACAATAGCAGGTGAAGCGAAGTCACAGTTTCTGGCACAGATGAGTCATGAAATCAGAACACCTATCAATGCTGTTTTGGGTATGAATGAGATGATTATTCGTGAGAGCACGGATAATACGATTAAGGAATATGCAGAAGATATCAAGAGTGCGGGCAGAACCTTGCTTTCACTTATTAATAGTATTCTGGATTTTTCTAAGATTGAAGATGGCAAGATGGAAATCATCGAGGTTGAGTATGATACATCTTCGCTTGTCAATGACCTTATCAACATGGTTTCTGACAGGGCAAGAAAAAAAGGACTTGAGTTAAAGCTTGAGATTGATGAATATATACCAGCCACACTTTTTGGTGATGATTTAAGAATCAGACAGGTTGTAACAAACCTTCTTTCCAATGCTGTTAAATATACAACCAATGGTTCGGTTACCTTAAAGATGCAGGGCTCAAGAATCAATGATGATGAGCTTGCGCTCTTTGTTGCAGTATCCGATACAGGTATGGGTATCAAAGAAGAAGACAAGGAGAAGCTTTGTACATCCTTCCAGCGTCTTGATCAGGAAAAGAATAGACATATTGAGGGAACTGGTCTTGGATTGTCTATTGTAAATAGACTGTTACAGATGATGGGCAGCGAACTCAAAATCGATAGTGTATATGGCGAAGGTTCAAGTTTCTACTTTGAAATCAGACAGAAGATTATAATTGGAAGTCCAATGGGTGATTATGCAACCAGGAGACAGAACTTTGACGATGAGGGCAAGATGCATGCGTATGCACCTGACGCAGCTGTCTTAGTAGTAGATGACAATGAGGTCAACTTAAAGGTTGCGCGAAGCTTGCTTAAGCTTGCAGGAATCTGTCCACATACTGCAGCAAGTGGAGTTCAGTGTATAGATGCTGTAGAGAATAATAAGTATGATATCATATTCCTGGATCACATGATGCCAGGTATGGATGGTATAGAAACTCTTCAGCAGTTACTTAGTAAAAAACTTATTGATGAGAATTCTGTTGTTATTGCGCTCACAGCCAATGCAATTGTTGGAGCAAGGGAAAGGTATCTTGAAGCAGGCTTCACAGATTATCTTTCAAAGCCAATCGATATTGATAAGCTGGAAGAGAAACTGATTAAATACATTCCGGAGGAAAAGGTTTCTTATAGAAAGACTTCTGATGAAAATGCGAACGCTAACGGTGGTGCAAGTGGCAACCAATCTGAAGTCAGTGAAGCAGCTTTAAATGGAGAAAATGCAGAGGCAGCAGAAGAAAAGATAGGCGTACTTGACCATGAGCTTGCACTCAAATTCCTTCTTGGAGATGAGGAAGCATACAATGAAATCGCTGAGGTTTATATTGAGACTTCAAATGATAAGATTGCAGATCTTGACAAGTTCTATGACGAGAAGGATTGGAAGAGTTTCTCAGTTGTAGTTCATGGTATTAAGAGTTCATCATTAAGTGTAGGAGCTCAGAAGCTATCAGACCTTGCCAAGGCTATGGAATATGCATCAGAGGAAGGTAATGCGGACTTTGTGGAAGAGAACTACTTCACATTACTTACTATGTATCAGGAAGTTTTAACGGAGTTAAGAAATTATCTTGAAGAAGTTAATAATCCAGAACAATAGCTGACTTTGATTTATTTTAAAACAATTGTAAACCTTTGAATAAAAGCGGGTTGACATTAAGCGGAACAATGATATACTCTCTCGTGGAAATATGAATACCACGAGGGAGTGTTTTGTTATGAAAAATAATATTCAGAATTTAGTTAGTTATGGACTTTTTGCTGCAATGCTGTGTATATTTGCACCAATGTCAGTTCCAATTGGGCCTATTCCGATTTCTTTGACAAATCTGGTTTTATATATTGCTATATTTATTATTGGAACAAAGGGAACATGTATTAGTTTTGTGGTTTATATGCTTCTTGGAATCGTTGGTTTACCAGTGTTCTCTGGATACTCAGGCGGGCCTATGAAGGTAGTTGGACCAACAGGTGGATATCTTGTGGGATTTATTCCAATGATAATTGTCATGGGAATTATCTATAAGAAAATTGCTTCAAGAATGAAGTTAGTTCCTGATGTACTTATAACAATTCTTGGTATGATTGCAGGCACACTTATTGCCTATGCTCTTGGTACACTTTGGTTTATGTATCAGATGGATTGTGAGTTGGCATATGCCTTATCAGTTTGTGTGATTCCATTTATTCCATTTGATTTAGGTAAGATGATGATTGCCAATGTAGTTGGCAGAGCTGTAAGAAAGCCATTGCTTGCACAGAATTTGATTAAATAAACTTAAGAAGGATTGAAAATGGACGTATTAAAATTAGCAGAAGAGATTATTGATGGAAGACGCCTTAAAAAAGGTGAGGATTTAGAATTCTTCAAAACATGTGACCTTGATGAACTTTGTCAGGGTGCAGACAAGATTCGTGCTCATTTTCAGGGAGATAAGATAGATCTTTGTTCCATAATCAATGGAAGAAGTGGAAGATGTCCTGAGGATTGTAAGTACTGCGCTCAGTCAGCACATAATCATACTAATTGCGAAGTATATGATTTTCTTCCACAGGAGACTATACTTGAAGCCTGTGCACTTAATGAGAGAGAAGGCGTCGACAGATTTTCTATAGTAACTGCTGGTCGAGCACTTACTGGAGAAGAATTTGATAAGTCGCTAGAGGCTTATAAAGCTATGCGTGAAAAACATCCTAATATCGAGTTATGTGCATCTATGGGATTTTTGAGTGTAGAACAGCTTAAGCAGCTTGCTGATGCGGGTGTTACAAGTTATCACCACAATATTGAGACTTCGAGACGTCATTTTCCAAATATCTGCACAACCCACACATATGACCAGAAGTTAAATACTCTTAAGCTTATTAAAGAGGCTGGATTGTATGTATGTTCGGGTGGAATAATAGGTATGGGAGAGGATTTTGATGACAGAATAGATATGGCACTGGACCTCAGTGTGGCAGGCGCAGATTCGATTCCAATCAATGCACTTATGCCAATAAAGGGAACTCCACTTGAGGATTATGAAAGGCTTACGGAAGACGAAATATTAAGAACGATAGCAATATTTAAGTATATCAATCCTACTGCAGATATAAGACTGGCAGCAGGAAGGGCCTTGCTCTCAGAGGATGGAAAGAAGGCACTTCAAAGTGGTGCTTCAGCATCAATTACAGGAGATATGCTTACAACTGTAGCATGCGCAACTATAAGATCTGACAAAGAGATGATTAAGAACATTGGACGATGCTAGTTTACGGGACCTGATTCATCAGGTCCTTTTTTCGACAGAATCCTTGTACTTCAAAGGTTTATGTTTTAACAGGCCATGAAGAGTATGATTTTCCAACAGTATTGCTTATTGTGGGATGTGTAATCTGGGTAAAGAGAAGAAAAAAATAATATGAAAAATATATTATAGTGCTTACAGTTTTATTACAGTTGATATGATATATTGTTTTCAACGAAAGAGATAAACTTTTTCGAAGCACCGAAAGGTGTAACGTCTCAATTGACGAAACAAAATATACTCCCCCTTTAAAGGCCATTCACAGTGTGAATGGCCTATTCCCTTTTTAGGGGGAAAATCTTGAGAGTTTTCGTGAATTAAAGTACAATAAAGGGTGGAGGATTTTGAACATATGAAAAAGAAAATATCCTTTATTATTGGTTTGTTATTAATAATGATGTTACCTGGCTGCTGTCTGGCACATGACTGGGTGGAGGCTGACTGTGATTCACCAAGAACCTGTAAGGTGTGTGGGGAGACAGAAGGAGAGCCATTGGGACATACTTGGGCAGAGGCAACCTGTGTTTTACCAAAGACCTGTGAGGTATGTGGTGCTACAGAAGGAGAGGCTTTAGGCCATGAGTGGATTGAGGCAACCTGTGTTAATCTTAAACACTGTAGCGTATGTGGATATGAAGAAGGCGATTTTACAGGTCATCTTTGGGTAGAAGCAACCTGTCTTAGGCCTAAACACTGTGAGGTGTGTGGACTTACTGAAGGTGGTGTCAAGAGCCACGTGTGGTCAACAGCCACCTATGATTCATCCAGATACTGTATAGAGTGTGGAATTGTGGATGGTTATGAACTGGAGCCTGCATTTGAAAAGAGAGACTATAAGTTCAATATTGAAAAAGGAACGACCTGGGATTATACAACAATTACCAATGCTGAAGAGAAGGAAATTGTGACCAAGGCAACTATTACAGATTACAGAAAGTATAAATCTGATGGAGCACATCCTGCCAAAGAAGGCTATGAATGGAGAGAGGCTACTGTTGTAGTTGAATCCAGCGAAGGCGTTAAGGTTATGTTTGGCTATACAGACACCTATGCTGGTCTTGAGGATTATGCAACATCCAATTATATTACATATTCCAATGGAACAAAGCTTCCAATTGCAGCAAATCAGGCTTTCAAGTATGAATGGAAGGATGATGTGTGTGTAAGTACTGGTAACCTGGCAGTTCAGGTTCCAGAGGATTATAAGGATTTAGTATTCTATGTGAGCAATGCAGATTATGCAAACACAGGAAGAATTGATCCAAATATTAAATTTATGGAGATGAAGTAATGTCAATTGTAAAGAAATTGATTCTTGCAATGCTGATGGTGGTGGGTATCTCATTGTTCACACCAGATGTCAGCTATGCATTTGAAGAGGTAACCGGAACAGGTAAGGTTACCGCAGAATCACTTAACGTTAGAAGTGGCCCGGGAAAAGAATATGACTGTATGGGTAAGGTGTATTCGGGCAATGAAATCAGTATCATCGGAATTGATGGCGAGTGGCTTAAGATTGAATATCAGAAGCAGGAAGGCTATGTATCTACTCAGTATGTTAAGTATGAGCTCGATGAGGTAGAAGAAATCATCGAAGAGGAAGAGGAGCCTGTAGTAGAAGAAGTCATCGAGGAAAATGAGACAGAAGACGAACCTGTATATAACTACAAATTAATCTTTGGAATCTTAGGCGCCATAGTAGTACTGGTTATCATTATTCTTATTACTATCAAGAGTATTAAGGATATGGATGATGAGTACGATGACGACGAGTACGAGGATGACGACGAGTACGATGATGATGAGTACGAAGATGAAGAAGATGATGAATACGAGGACGAAGAAGAGGATGATGAAGAAGAGTACGAGTATGTAATGGTTAAAAGACCAAAGCAGAAAAGTACTTCAGGAGCATCAGGTCAGCAGTCAAAGTCTGTAAAGAGAACAGATGATTTTTCGATAGACATAGATCCAAGGTATTTTGATTAGAAGAATGGGGGTACATATGGATAGAAGGGTATTTCTTATTGTGCTTGACAGTTTTGGTATTGGGGAAGAACCAGACGCAGCAGATTTCGGAGATGTAGGAAGTAATACACTTAAGAGCATTACTTCACATTCAGCTTACTCAACACCACTTATGAAAAGTATGGGGCTTTTCAATATAGACGGTATTGATTATCTTGAGGGTGTTGATGCTCCAAGTGGGGCATATGGAAGATTGCAGGAAAGTTCACGTGGTAAGGATACAACCATAGGACACTGGGAAATTGCAGGTATGATTTCAGAGAAACCACTGCCTACATATCCAGAGGGATTTCCTGATGAGGTATTGGAAGAATTTGTAGAGAAGACTGGCCGTGGAGTGCTGTGTAACAAGCCATATTCTGGAACTGATGTTATCAGAGAATATGGCGTTGAACATATGGAAACCGGGGATTTGATTGTTTATACCTCAGCAGACAGTGTATTCCAGATAGCAGCTCATGAATCGGTTGTACCGGTAGACGAGTTATACAAATATTGTGAAATCGCGCGAGAGATTTTACAGGGTGAACATGGAGTTGGACGAGTTATTGCAAGACCGTTTGAAGGAGAGTATCCAAACTTTGTAAGAACTCCAAGAAGACATGATTTTTCGTTGATTCCACCTAAGACAATCCTGATGGATGTTATGACAGAGGCAGGACTGGATACATATGGCGTTGGAAAGATTTATGATATATTTGCTGGAAAGAGCATTGAACATACACAGCGTATAGAAGACAATGTGGATGGTATGAATAAGACTCTTGAGCTTTTGGATGTAGATTTTAAGGGCTTGGCATTTATCAATCTTGTGGATTTTGATATGAAGTATGGCCACAGAAGAGATATCGAAGGTTATGCAACAGCTTCAACTGTATTTGATAAGCAACTCAAGGATTTTGTTGGTAAAATGCGTGACAGCGATATATTGATGATTACTGCAGACCATGGCTGTGATCCTGGATTTAAGGGAACAGATCATACACGAGAATATGTTCCATTTATCGCATATGGTAAGGATATTAAAGCGGGTGCAAATCTTGGCACAAGATCAAGCTTTGCAGATATAGCAGCAACTATCCAGGAGATTTTTGGACTTGAGCAGAAGACCAAGGGTAACAGCTTTTGGAGTGAGATAAAGAAATAGAGTGGGTGACTTATGGATAAGATGGAATTAGTTAAGCTTGCAATAGAAGCACGAGAGATGGCGTATACACCTTATTCTAATTTCTGTGTAGGTGCTGCTCTTGAGACTTCAGATGGCAAGGTATACAAGGGATGTAATATAGAGAATGCGGCATTTGGCCCAACAAACTGTGCTGAAAGAACAGCATTCTTTAAGGCTGTAAGTGAGGGCGATTTGCATTTTACGCAGATAGCAATTGTTGGTGGACCAAAAGGACAGCCTATTCAGGACTTTTGCGCTCCATGCGGAGTATGCAGACAGGTAATGAGTGAATTTTGTGATGGGGACACATTTATGATTCACCTGTATGATGGCAGGGACGTGAAGAGTTATATGCTTAAGGAACTTCTGCCACTTGCATTTGATATGTAGGTGAGGTTATTGCATAGCGGAAGTGAAACTTTGTGACCAGGAAGTATCCTTTGGGGAGGAAAAACTATGAGAATGTATGATGTCATCGCCAAGAAAAGAGATGGCGGGGAATTAGCAACAGAAGAAATATATGAATTTATCGAAGGCTATGTAAAGGGTGACATTCCTGATTATCAGGTTTCGGCACTCCTTATGGCCATTTATTTTAATGGAATGTCAGAGAGAGAAATTCTTGATCTTACTACTGCCATGGCGCAGTCAGGAGATCAGGTGGATTTGTCTCCAATCGAAGGAATCAAGGTCGACAAGCACAGTACAGGTGGTGTTGGCGATAAGACAACGCTTATTGTGGCACCTATAGTTGCAGCCAATGGCGTAAAGGTTGCCAAGATGAGCGGCCGTGGTCTTGGACATACAGGTGGTACTGTTGATAAGTTAGAGTCAATTCCGGGATTTAGAACTGATCTTAACCAGGAAGAGTTTTTTGATGTTGTAAAAAAGACAGGAATAAGTGTAATTGGCCAGTCGGGTAATCTTACACCTGCGGACAAGAAATTGTATGCGCTCAGAGATGTTACAGCGACTGTTGAAAGTATTCCTCTTATTGCTTCTTCGATTATGAGTAAGAAGCTGGCAGCAGGTTCAGATTGCATCTTACTGGATGTAAAAACTGGGAGTGGCGCATTTATGAAGACTGTAGAGAAATCTATAGCCCTTGCCGAGGAGATGGTTAAGCTTGGAGAAAATGCGGGTAGACGAACCTGTGCGTTAATCACAGATATGGACGTTCCACTGGGTAATAATATTGGTAACAGCCTTGAAGTGACCGAAGCGGTCAAAACACTTATGGGGCAGGGGCCAGAGGATCTTACACATGAGGCTCTTTATCTGGCTGCCAATATGATGGAGCTTGCAGGACTCGGTGATGAGGAAGAGTGCTTAAAGCGAGCAAAGGCCGTAATAGACGATGGTTCAGCACATAAATGTCTTATTGAAATGGTACGTGCTCAGGGTGGTGACACATCTGTCATAGAAGATACGGACAACTTTGAAAAGGCAAAATACAGCTATGAAGTGAAGGCTCCGATGTCAGGATATATTGGAAGCATGAACACTGAAGGGTGTGGTATTGCTTCGGTTATGCTGGGGGCCGGAAGAGAGACACTGGACAGTCCAATAGATATGTCGGCAGGTATTATCATTGCCAAGAAAACTGGTGATGAGGTTACTGAAGGCGAAGTCATTGCAACATTGTTTGCCAACGATGAGAGTTTATTTGAAAAGGCCAACAGGAAGTATCTTGAGTCGGTCGCATTTTCAAAAGAGAAAATAGTAAGAAATCCGTTGCTTTATGCAAAGGTTAGCCGTGATGGCACAAAGATGATGGAGGCGTAAGATGGATAATCAGACAATAGCAACTTATATTGATCATACTTTACTTAAACCAGTTGCTACCTGGGAACAGATTGTGGAATTATGTGATGAGGCAGTGAAGTATCACACAGCAAGCGTGTGCATTCCACCTAATTACATTGCGAGAGTGAAGGCAAAATATGGTGACGTACTTCCAATAGCTACAGTTATTGGTTTTCCTTTAGGATATGAGGTTACTTCAGCAAAGGTCGAGGAAACTAAGGCTGCTTTGGAAGATGGCGCGGATGAAATTGATATGGTAATTAACATTACAGATGTTAAAAACGGTAATTATCAGGCAGTGCAGGATGAAATTGCAGCCCTTAAGGCTGTATGTGGCGAGAAGATTTTAAAGGTTATTGTTGAAACCTGTTATCTTACTGAAGATGAAAAGATTGCTATGTGCAAGGCTGTAACAGCAGCAAAGGCTGATTATATCAAGACATCAACTGGCTTTGGCACAGCAGGAGCCACAATTGAGGATGTTAAGCTGTTTAAGGCCAACATCGGGCCTGATGTGAAGATTAAGGCAGCGGGCGGAATCAGAACAAAAGAAGATATGGAGAACTATATCGAGGCTGGTGTGAGCAGAATAGGCTGTAGCTCTACAAAGGTGCTGTTCTAGGCTCATTTTAACAATTATGTGGACAATGCATTATGCAGAGTTTGTTTATAATTGTTTATACTTTCTTAATTGATTGGAGATTGATAATAAATGTACAATGATATTGTTTCAATAGGTCCTGTTACGATTCATGGATATGGACTTATGATTGCAATCGGTGTGATGATTGCGATGATTGTTGCAGACAAGCGCAGTACTAAGCGTGGTGTGAATGGAGAGTTCGTATATACTCTTACTATTCTTACAGTGTTCTTGGGATTCCTTTGTGCAAAGGTTTTATTCATAATTACATATTTGAAGGATTTTATTGCTTCACCTATGGAGTTTATTCGTGGCAGTGGTTTCGTGGTATTTGGCGGAATCATCGGTGGTGTGGCTGTTATATGGACATACTGCAAAATCAACAAGATGAAGTTTGGCGATGTATTTGACATTATAGCTCCAAGCGTCGCATTGGCGCAGGGCTTTGGAAGAATCGGGTGTTTGCTGGCGGGATGCTGTTATGGACGTCCTACTGAAAGTGCGATTGGTATCATTTTTACGAATTCGGATTTTGCACCTAATAACATCAAACTTATGCCTACTCAGATTATGATGGCAGTTGGAGATTTTATAATTGCAGCATTGTTGTTTTGGCTTGTCAGAGTGTCAGAGAAGAAGGCTGCTTTGAAAGATGAAGAGGGCAATGCAATCAAGCCATTTGGTTTTGGCGGAAAGATTGGTATTGCATATCTGATTCTTTATAGTGTTGGTAGATTTGCAGTAGAATTTTTCAGAAATGATTACAGAGGATCTGTTGGAATATTGTCTACATCACAGTTTATTGCAGTGATTATGGTTGTGGTATGTGCAGTGTTCTATTACTTCAGATTTGTGAAACAGCCTAAGGCAGTTGTTTCAGAGGAGTAGCATATGGCAATGTGTGATACATGTGCAAATTATGCATATGATGAAGATTTTGAATACTATGTCTGCGATATCAATCTGGATGAAGATGAGATGCAACGCTTCCTAAGCAATAACACAGAATCATGCCCTTATTACCAGAACGGTGATGAGTATCAGGTGGTTAAGCACCAGGCATTTTAACTGTGTGGACGGAGTTATCAGATGGAAAAGCAGGAATTTATTAATGGCTTGAGACGTGGTCTGTCGGGAATCGAAGATTACGATTATATCAATGACACAGTAAATTATTATGAAAATTATATAGAAGCAGAAGTCAGAAAAGGCGAAACTGAGGAGATGGTTCTTAGGATGCTTGGTGATCCTGCATTGATTGCTAAATCTATCCGAGCCAGCAGAGGAGAGATGGCAGCAACCCGTGGTACTGCAACAGAGAGTTATGAACAGACAGAAGAAACAAGAAGTAACTCGATTAATCTTAACTGGATTGAGAAACTTATGAGACTTCCTGGTTGGACTTTGAGGGTCTTAGGCGTTACTGTGGTAGCTTTGGTTCTGATTGTTGTGGGACTATTATTGCAGTGGCTTTTCCCGGTTATAGTGATAGGTGGAATTGCATATATGTTTTACAAGTTCGTAAGGGACAATTTCCTTAACTGAATTACAAAAATGTGTTGACATTTAGTGTAGATATGGTAACATATACACGTTGTCAATTTAATATGTGCGTTTAGCTCAGCTGGATAGAGCGTTTGGCTACGGACCAAAAGGTCGGGGGTTCGAATCCTCTAACGCACGGTTAAAAAAGTGGACATCCGAAAGGATGGCCACTTTTTTAGTGCGTTAGAGACTACGGAACCACCCGAGCAGCGTTGCTGCCGGGGGTTCCAAAACAGTCCCCCGGACTGTTTTGCCTCTAACGCACGGTGTAAAACGAAAAAGAGATGTGAATGCATCTCTTTTTTTTAGTGCAGTTAGAGGAAAGAGAGCTATATATGATTTACAAGCTACCCTCAAACAAGATACAATGAATTAATAGTAATATTATTGATGGATTAATTAAAACAGTTAATGATCTAAAAGAGATTCATTATGATGGCCGGGGAGATATTATGATGTTTTATGAAGTTGGAGATAAGCTTCTTGAGATAGATGAAAAAAGTATAAATAATGACAGGTTGACAGTTGGTTGTATTTCAAGTGAAGAACTTATTCGATGTGGAAAATCATTTGGATTCGATGAGGAAACAGTTGAAGCGAGTCAGAAGGCCAATCCGTTATTCAGAACCGGCGTAGATGTGCATGAAAAATACACATTTGCTGAGCTTAGAATTGTAAACCGCGACGAACATGAGGATTTTATTTCTCTATATATAAAAAATAATTTTGTGTTGATAGTTGATATTGTTGATGAGGATAGTTCGACAATCAATTCCTTTATGAAGGCGATTAAAAAGTATCCGATTAACAGAATTAACGAAGAAAGATTAATATATTGTTTTATTGAATCATTACTATCAGATGGAAGTATGATTTCAGAGGAAATACGAAACCAGCTGACAGAAATGGAAGAAGCAATAGTAGAGGGTAATGTTGGTGATAAATTTAATGCAGAGATTCTTGCTATCAAGAAGAAAATCTTAAAATATTATAACTATTATGGGCAGATACTGGATATTGCAGAAACTCTTGAAGAAAATGATAACGAAATTCTGGACGAAGACAGTTTGATTTATATTTCAAACCTTACAAATAAAGTTACCAGACTGAGTGATGATATGAATGCGCTAAACAGTATGGCCGATCATATTCAGGATGCCTATGCAACATTTCTTGACCAGAGAATGAATAATACAATGAAAATATTTACGATTATTACTACTATATTTTTTCCATTAACAATTATAGTAGGCTGGTATGGAATGAATTTTGATAATATGCCAGAACTCACATGGAAGTATGGATATTTCTATGTATCAGTGCTGTCTATAATGATAGTCGTGCTACTTGTTATAGTTGGAAAGAGAAAAAAGTGGTTTTGATCTGAGCTTAAGTGATTGAATAGATTATTTATAAGTTGGAAAGAGAAATAGACATTATCAAAATTTCGAATTATAATATTACTATAGATTTTGTTCGCAACGTAGCATAGAAGGGGTGGTTTTGTGATTTATTTTGAAGAATTACCTTTGGAAGCAAATATAATGGAAGCATTGACAAAACTTCAAATTGATTATGTGTTTCAACCGATTTTTTTACCGGATGGAAAGACTGTATATGCACGTGAAGCATTGATGCGTCCAAAGGATATGACTGTAACAGAGTTGATTGATATATATACAAAGAATGACGATCTGCATGTGTTGGAACTTGCAACATTCTTTGGTGCTATGCAGGCATACGAACTTCGTGGTTATACAGAAAAGGTAGCTATTAACTCTTTCCCATGTGAAAGTATGTCAGCAAGCGAGGGCAAGGTTTTTGACGATTACTTTGGTGATGTCAGAGGAAAGATGATAGTTGAATTGCTCGAATATCCAAGCTTTTCTATAGAACACTGGATAGAGAAGCGAGATGTTGTTATAGACAAGAACAATATCATATCGTTAGATGACTATGGTACAGGTATCAATGATATGAACAGAGTAATATTTATACAGCCTCAAATAGTAAAGCTGGACAGATCGTTGATTTCGAATATTGACAGGGATATATATAAGCAGGCCAATGTGAAAGAAATAATAGATATGCTTCATCTTACCAACAAGACTATTGTTGCTGAAGGCGTTGAAACACCAGGTGAATTTGAGATGCTTAAGAAGCTTGGAGCAGATTTGTTTCAGGGATATTATCTGGCGAGACCAGCATAGGCTGTGCATGAAATTGCAAAATTGAATATTGAAGATGTGATATAAAACTAAAAATGAGAAAATAAATACACAAAGGATGGGATAATTAGTATAACTCAGAGTACAGATTAAGATACCAATGGCTTATATCATTAATGTACATAAGTAAATTTTTCTATTTTGATATCGAAAGGAGAAATGATATGAAAAGAATGAGAATTGGTACATTGATATTTGCCCTGTTTGTTCCTCTGTTAGTGGGTGGTCTGTCAGCGGCTCTGTCATACAGGGCAATGCTTGCATATGGGACCATGAATAAACCACCATTGTCGCCACCCCCGTGGGTATTTTCAGTTGTATGGACGTTATTGTATATAATGATGGGTGTGGCGTCGTATTTTGTATTAGTATCAGAGGCTGAACTAAGTAACAAAGTATCAGCTTTGATTGTATATTCGATACAGTTACTACTGAATTTTATGTGGTCGATTTTCTTTTTTAATATGAGCTTACATTTAGTGGCCTTTTTCTGGCTGATGTTAATGTGGTGTATGGTTCTTTATTGTGCATATGAATTTTATAGCATTAACCGTGTAGCATCATTCCTTCTTTTTCCATATGTTCTATGGCTGACATTTGCAGCATATTTGAATTTTGGTGTATTTTATCTTGAAATGAAAAGCAATAGTGTTTAAAGATTTGATATTTACCTCTTTACTGGACAATTAGTGTTCAGTAAAGAGGTTTTTTGTTGCAATGAGAGTTGGATTAGTATTTGTTAACAGAGGAATATTCTTTAGCATCTAATTCAACAGCGACAAGAGCTGTGTCAATAGCAGCATTCAGATACATCATGTCTGGCTGTATATGAGTTGGCTTGGCTATATTTCCTGTTCGTTTGGCTATTTCATAATTGGTTGCGATTAATTGTCCATGGGCAATTCTGTCTTTCATAGGCGTTTGTAAATGCGCAGTAATCATCTGCAAAACGGCACGAGGCGAACTGCCATGCTCGCCAAAGAATAAGTACATGAGCTGACGGATTCCTTCTGCAGGCAAGTCATTAATAAGTTGCATAAGTGATGAGAGAATCTTGGCATCATTGTCCTTTGGAGATATTTTATCCATATCTGGGTAGGTTATCTGCAAAAGATAAGGAATAGGATTCTTGTTTGTTAATTTGAACCAGGTAATGGTCTGACCGATTGAGGGTTCAGATGTTCCATTTTCCCAATTGACTATTGTTCTTCTATTGACACCTAATTCAAATGCCATAAATTCCTGAGACTTTCCTGAACTGTTTCTGGTTGAACGTAAAGCTTCTGCAATTGTCATAATAACCTCCATTTCATCTATATTCACATAATGTTTCTTTATACTTAGCATATCACCTTGCGAAAAATAATTCTCTAAACAAAATATTAAGATTTCATGAAGTGAAAAAATATACACAGCATTGCTTTGAAATTGTATATTGGGGCATACAGAAAAAAGGCTTAATCATTTATATCATTAACTTACATCAGTTGTAGTAACTGATTGCTTGATTGAAAGGAGAATGGGTATGAAAGAAGTTAAGCCAATAACATTAGCGATTGCATTTTGTATTCCTCTGTTGATTGCAGGAATAGTGGTGTTCATGTTGAGAAGATCGAATAAAGATGATGAGAAAGGAGAAGAACAGTATGAAGAGTTGGACAACGTTTAATCTACAATATGCTCACAGATTCTACGGATTTAAAGGTGAGGCACAGTATCTTCATGGCCATACAGGCATCATGACTATAGAGGTAGAAGATTCTATCAATGAAGGTGTAAACATGGTATTTCCGTGTAATGAGATAAAGAAAATTGCATGGTCGGTTTTGAAGAATTTTGACCACGCGCTCATTTTAAGGAGCGATGATCCGCTTCTGCCTGCTATATGTGAAGTGTATAAGGAGCAGGGAATCAGGGATGGTGATCCACAAAATACTATGGTTGGGTGTGCATTTGAAACAAAGCTTGCAAAAGCTTATCCTAACTCAAGACTGGTTGTTACCAAGGAAACCATGACAGTTGAGGGTATGATAAAACTTACTTACGATCTGTTGAAGGATAAATTAAACATTTCCCGAATTACATTTGCAAGCGGGGACAATACGGCAACACAAACATTCCCAATTGATGATACAGTGGATAGATGTCCTTGCTGTGGCGTAGCGCTTGATAAAGATGGAAAATGCTATAAGTGTGGTTACAAGAAGCGAGGCAGATAATATGACAATGCACATAAATAGCAAGAACTCCTTTATTTTGTAAAATAAGAAAAAGCGTCAAAAATGCTAAAAAATTATTGTTAATAAGGAGGAAAAGTATATGAACGCAAAAACAATGTATAAGCTTACTTATGGACAGTTTGTTCTTACAGCTAAGCAAGGAGAAAAGGACAACGGATGTATAATTAATACTGCAATACAGGCAGCTTCTGAACCAAATCAGATTAGTATAGCAGTTAACAAGACTAATTACACTCACGATATGGTAAAGGAAACCGGTGAGTTTACTGTATCGGTTATAAGTGAAAAGGCTTCATTTGAATTGTTTAAGAGATTTGGTTTCCAGTCGGGGAGAGATGCTGATAAGTTTGCTGGTTTTGATGGAATGAAAAGAGGCAATAACGGCATTTACTATATTACTGAAGGAACTAATGCTTACATCTCGGTAAAGGTTGAAAAGATGGAAGATTTAGGATCTCATACAATGTTTATTGGAACGATAACAGATATGAATGTTTTGACAGAAGATAATTCTGTTACATATGGATATTATCAGGATAATATTAAGCCAAAACCAGAAGCAGTAGGTAAGACAGAAGATGGTCAGACTGTGTGGAGATGCAGAATCTGTGGATATGAATATGTAGGAGAGGAAATACCTGAGGATTTTATATGTCCAATATGCAAACATCCTGCATCAGATTTTGAAAAAATGGTAAAGAGCGCAGGAGTTGATCAAGTGAAAGAAGAATCTGCTCTGAAGTTTTATAAATGCGAGACATGCGGCAACATAGTTGAGATGATAAAAGCATCAGGAGCGCCAGTGAGCTGTTGTGGCAAGAACATGACAGAGGTTATTCCTGGTACATCGGATGGAGCGGCGGAAAAACATGTACCGGTTTATTCTGTTGCAGGTAATGTAGTTGATGTTGCGGTAGGAACCGTTGAACACCCTATGTTAGATGTTCATTACATTGAGTGGATTGTGGTCGAAACCAATAAAGGCGTTCACAGAATTAATCTGAAACCTAATGAAGCACCTAAGGCGAAGATGCTGTTGGCGGATGGAGAATATGTCATTGCTGTTTATGCATATTGCAACCTACACGGATTGTGGAAAGCTGAATAATAGATTATGAAAAGAGATGCGTAGGCATCTCTTTTTTGGTATACTGTCATAAGGAGGATTATGCAAATGAAATATACAGATCATGGTTTTAGACCTTTATATAAAAATTTTTGTATTTACTCGCTTGACGAGACACTTAAAAGCATGCTGAAAGACCAGCCAGGCGTTGGTAATGCGGAAGGTGCAATGGTATATGGATATGTTGACCATGCACAGGGTAACATGCTTGAAGTACTTGCACTTACCAAGAAAGAAGAGGGCGGAAAGTTCTCTTATTTAAACCTTGCAGGTGAGGAGAGAGTAACCTTGAAAATGGAAACTCTCATGGATGCTGAATTTGATTTTGTAGATTACGGTGATTCTCATTTTTATGAGAAGTTTAAAAGCAAGGTTGATGTTCTTAAGACATATGATGTCAATGAGAACATTGCAAAGAGCAGAACTTTCGCATTTTTAGATGAATTCAGATTTGAAAATAATTTTGATGACGTTAAGGTAATCCTCTATAAGGATGGACTTAAGCTTGAGGGTGCCTGGGTTAGAATTGAGGAACTTGGCAAGGGCGTAATCATGGGAACTTTGCTTACTGAGCCCGAACAGGATTTTGGAGCAGAGCTTGGTAGTCCAATAGTATTTATTGTCAATGAGACTGAAGATAAGAAAAAGCAGCTTATTGCGGACTTCACATCACGTAAGAAGTTTAAGGCAGAGGATCTTTCGGATGGTAAGATGCTTAAGGAGGCAATTGAGACCTTCAATGCGGATAAGAATAAGATTAAGTTCTTTGTTGTACTTGAGATGTTAAGAGACAGCAATGTTTTCGTACCATATACAAAGAAGGGCGTTGATATTCTGTCATCTAATCACAAATATTACTTCCCAGTATTCTCGAGCTTAGTTGAGATGTGGGAGTACGGTGAGGGAATCTCTAAGATTAGTATGCCGTTCTTAGATGCTATTAAGAAGGCTATTAAAGCTGATAAGAATGTTGAAGGTATAGTGGTTAACGCATTTACAGATTCAGTTGTGATTCCTAAATCGCTGTTTGACATGATTCAGGGATTAGAATCAAGGGTGGAAAATGATGAACAGTAACGAGAAAATACATTTTTATGTTCCGGATTTTTTTAAAAATGCGGCACTCTACATGCTTTTGGCAGATTTTTTGGAGCATTTCCCTCAGTGGTTTTATGATGATTTTGATATCGCTGCGGCGTATGGCTCATTTCCAAACTGTATATGGAACGGCGGAAGAACCAGCTTTGATGGTGTAAACAGAGCCATTATGGATAAAATTATAGACGAGCTCAACAAGAGAAATATCGCAGTTCGTTTTACTTTTACAAATCCTCTGATTGAGGAAAAACACCTGAGTGACACATTTGCCAATCTTTGCCTTGAAGCTGCGAACAATGGCAAAAATGAGGTTCTTGTAAACACTCAGATTATTGAGGATTACATTAGAGAAAATTATCCTGGATTCAAGATTATATCGTCTACAACAAAGTGCCTTAAGACAATTAAGGAAGTTGAGGATGAGCTGGATAAGGACTATTATCTCGTAGTTTTGGATTCGGCACTTAACAATGATCCAGAGATATTCAATATAGCGAAGCGCGACAGACTTGAGGTGCTTGTGGATCACGGATGTAAGGTGGACTGCCCAAATCGAGTAAATCACTATATCGAAATTGGAAAGAGCCAGATGGCATTTAAGAATCCAGATATCAACTGTCCATACGTATTTGCTACATTTGATGAGATTATGCAAAGAGAACACAGTATCACAAGAGAGCGTATGGCGAATCAGTTTATTCCAGGCGGATTTAAACATTTCAAGCTGGATGGCAGGTCATTTCCACCAGAGAAACTTGTGGACAGTATATTGCATTTTATGGTGCTTCCTGAGTTTAGACCTAAGATGAAGGAGATAATCAAAAAGGAAGTTTATAGAAATGCAAACGTGTGGTAAGCAGTTTGTAAATAATTGTGAATTAGGGGAATAGGAGCGAAGGTATATGCGTAGGGTTGCAGAGATTATATATGTAGTGCCAGAAAGAAGAGAGGAGTTCCTTAAAGGAGCGCTTAATTTGGATGACGAGTCGGCAAATGTTTTGTGGGCTTGTGGAGTAAGAAAACAGCAGTATTTTGCGCTGAATGATCTTATATTTATGACATTCGAGTATGATGGTTGCGATTTTGAAGGCGACATGAAAAAGATGGCTATCTATCTGGACAGCAAGGGTAAGCTGATTAAGACAAGAAGAAAAGATGTTCCAGTTGATAAGCGTGATACCACTGATTGGTGGGCACCTGTAAAGAGGCTTGGAACTGTTCTTGACAGTAAGCCAAAGAATGAAGATGACATTCAGTATGAACTTAAGGATTATCTTGATGGTGCCATGAGTGCTGAAACAAGCTACGGCAATCTGGCATATGATGAAGATGATTGGTCTGAGGGTTTTCATTTTTAAAATGAGTAATTAAAAGGGTAAGAAAGATGATTGGTGTATCTTATTCGGCAATGGGAATGCTGGCAATTGCAATCCATTGCATAATTAACAGAGATATTCTTTTCTCAAAGAAACAAAATGATGAATCGCAAAACATGCAATATTATAGAAGATTCCTGTGGGGGATTCTGGCATATTATGTGACAGATACCCTGTGGGGAGTACTGGACGGAATGGGACTTGTTGAGGCTCTTAGGGCGGATACAGTTGTGTATTATATCGCCATGTCTGTTGCGGTTGTATTGTGGTGTGATTATCTTGTAGCATATCTTGAGCAGAATAACAGATTTGGAAAGGCGTTAAGATATTTTGGCCAGGCGTTTATTACATTTGAGATATTGGCTCTTGTTGTGAATTTCTTTAATCACTGTTTTTTCTGGTTTGATGAAGGCGGAAATTATCATGCAGGACCTGTAAGATATATTGCTTTGTATGTTCAGGTTGGTATGTTTGCGGTAGCTACAATTCAGGCTGCATTTGTAACCTTAAGAACACAGGGAAAGCAAAAAAGACGTCATTTGGCAATTTCTATGTTTAGTGCATCCATGATTGTTGCCATTGTTGCGCAGATTTTCTATCCTATGCTTCCGATCTATTCTATTGGATACCTGATAGGAGCGTGCTTCCTGCATATATTCGTTGAGGAGGATGAGAAGGCTGAGCAGGTGGAAAATATTCAGAAGCATATGGATATCATTTCATCCATGGCTGGTATTTTCTTTTGCAGTTATTACGTTGATATGAGGGATAAAACATTTATCGAAATTGATAATAAGATCCCTGAAAATGATAACTTCATAGGTAAATCAGGTGACGCAGTTACAACTCTTGACAAGGTGTGCAAGGTGCTTGTTAGATCGCAGTACTTCAAGGAAATGCAGGAATTTACAAATCTTGATACGTTGAATGAGAGACTTGATAAAAGCAAATATTATATATCATCTCAGTTTGAAAGTCTGCATCTTGGCTGGGCCGAAGGTTATTTCGTAGCCAGCGACAGAGATGAAGATGGTAACCTTAAGCATGTTATTTGGGCTATCAGGACAATCAATGACGAGAAGCAGAAAGAGGAAAATCTTCTGTATAACTCGTACATCGATGAGTTGACAGGTTTATATAACCGTAAGATGTACTCTGAGGATACTACAGAGAACGTTGAGAAGTTTATGAAGGACGACCTGATCTATGTAGCTATGGACATCAATGGTCTTAAGGTTGTCAATGATACCTTGGGTCATGCAGCAGGTGATGAGCTTATCAAGGGTGCTGCAAAGTGCATGAAGGAAGCCATGGGAACCTATGGACGTATATACAGAACTGGTGGCGATGAGTTTGTTGCCATGTTAAATGCGAACAAGGCAGAACTTATGCTAATTAAGGAAAGGCTGGACGAAATCACTTCTTCTTTTAAGGGTGAGTTTATTGAGTCGATTTCCATATCGTGTGGTTACGTTATTAAGAAAGATAATCCATCTTTGTCCATGGAAGATATAGAAAAGTTGGCAGATAAAAATATGTATCTTGCCAAGAAGGCTCATTATTCAGCGAATGGTGTGGACAGACGAGCAATTCAGCAGAACGCATACAAGGCGCTGTGTGCATTGTACTCAAAGATTCTTATGATTAACCTGACTCAGGATAAGTACAGCATCATCTCTATGGATGATAGCGAGCAGTCTGTAGATAAGGGATTTGCTGAGGGAATATTTGACTGGCTTGAGAATTTTGCCCAGTCTGGTCAGGTTCATGAAGATGACAGAGGATTGTATCTTGCTAAGACAAACAGAGATTTCCTGATAAACTATTTTAAACAGGAAAAAACATCGCTTAGCTTTACATACAGACGTATGATGAATGGGGTGTATAAAGCTGCTGAGATGGAGATGATTCCAGCAGATGATTATACAGATGATAACCAGAGCCTGTATCTGTATGTTAAAGAGATTGATAAGTAAAATATTATAAGCAGAAGTTTTGTAAGACTTCTGCTTGTATTATGAGGAGGGATAAAATGAAGGAATTAGAAAAGAAGTTTAGGAAGAAAAGTGTTTCGGCGGCAATAGCATGCCTTGTTATAGGCTTATTGCTCACAGTGTACAGTTTCTTCGATTATTTGCACTTTGGTGATGTGCAGGATCTTGATTACATTGATCCAGCGCAGATTACTGAGGGTCAGGGTAAGGTTACTGTATACGATGTGTATGATTACTACAGTTATTGGACTGACAGCACTGGTAAAGAAGTAACCAGAGACTACTTCGTTGCAATCGGAGATGGCGATCATGTGGTGTATATGGGCTGTGAGCTTACTGGCAGAAAAAATACCAGAGCCTACAATCTTATGGAAACACTTTGGGAGCTGGAAGAGACAGAGGACGAAATTGATTACAGTACTCTTGATTACTTTACTGTAAAGGGTAAGATTAAGGCCATCTCGGGTGATGATTTGACATATTTCAATGATTTCCTTAATGACATGTCAGATTATTATGGTATGAGTCGTGCTGAACTTGATGAATATTTCATACCATATGTAATTGTTGCTCCAACCATTAGTGGTGACGGAGGTTCCATGAGCTATATAATTGCAATTGTAGGAATTGGATGTCTTGTAGCTGCAGTTATAATTATGATGAGCGCATTGTTTGGAAATACTCTCAAAGATATCAAGAAGTTTTGTAAGAATAAGAGCAATGCAGAGATGGAAATGGCAAGAATCGAACGCTTCTATCTGACAACACCTGAGCGTTATGGTATCAGAGTTAGTGATGAATACTTCCTGTTTGAAGGTGGTATGAAGCCACAGATTTTTGATACAAAGGATGTTATCTGGTTCTACCAGTACATTGTTACAAGAAAATCTTATTTTGTAACTGTTGGAAAAGATTACTATGTAAGATTCAGAACAGCTGATGGCAAGATGGTTCAGTGTGCGACTAAAAAAGATGAGATTGATCAGGTGATTCACTACTTTATGGGAGTAATGCCAGATTCGATTGTAGGTTACAGTGATTCGCTTGAGAATATGTATAGAAATAACAGAGCACAGATGATTGCCGAGGTCGAAAGAAGACACGAGGCCAGAACAGGTCATGCATGTATGCATGAGGATAATGAGTGCTATACACAGGAATAAAAAGTAAATGGGGCCGTTAGGCCCCATTTTTTAGAATACAAACTGGAATATACAAAATGCTGCATAAGTTGCTAATAAGATAATTCCCTGGAATCTGTATAATTTTCCTTTGATGAGTGGTGGAACTGTCATCAGAAGCATTACAAAGAATACAAGTGGAATATCGATAACCAGTGAAGCGTTAATACCGTTAATCAGCTTACCAACTGGCATCTCGAATGGGTTGATTGTAATAGCTGTACCACTAACAAGAACCATGTTGAACATGTTAGCGCCAATTACATTACCAAGGGAAAGTGAACCGGATCCTTTGGCGAGAGAAGTAATAGCTGTAACAAGTTCAGGAAGCGATGTTCCTAATGCAACAAATGTGAGTGCTATAACTGTTTCAGGTACACCAAGAGCAGTTGCTATAATTGTTCCATTATCAACCAAGAGGTTTGCACCAAGGGCAATAACTGCAGCTCCAACTACTAAAAGAAGGATGAATCTTGGAATCTCTGGGATTTTTGAAAGTATTGAGACTTTTTCGTCGTCTGGTTCTTCTTTGGCTTCAGCCTCTGTTGGTTCATCGGTCTTACCAGTGAGGGCCTGTCTGATTGCGATAATCATATATGCCACAAACATTGCAAGAAGAATGAGACCAATAGGTCTTGAGAAAACACCTGTTGTGTACGAAACACCGGCATACAAAGCTGCAGCAAGGAAGAAAAATGTTACAGGAGTAACAAGAGTCTTTTTATCAACCTTTCCAGGCTTGATAGCCAGAGTGATTGCAGCTACAAGAGCTGTATTGCAAATAATTGAGCCGATCGCATTTCCATAAGCAATGGCGCTGCTTCCTTTGATGGCACCACCTGCAGAAACCATAACCTCTGGAAGAGTAGTACCGATAGACACTACGGTTGCACCGACTAAAATTTCAGGCATGTTAAATTTGTGAGCAATTCCAACTGCTCCATCAACGAACCAGTCTCCACCTTTAATAAGAAGCACAAGTCCGATGACAAATAATAAATAAGGTAAAATAGTTGCCATATTCGACACCTCCATTCAATACTAAGAGTCTCGCACTTGTGGTATTTTTTGTCAATAAAAAACGGGGGTGTATTCGCATTTTTAATCTTATTTTAATAAACTGATTTTTTACGGTATGTGCATGTGATATAATCTTCTCGTTTGGAGATGAAAAATGCGTATTATAGAAACAACAGATTTTGAACTACAAGGTGAATATAGTGTTGCAATTGGAAAATTTGATGGTATTCATCGTGGGCACAAAAAGCTTATTGATACCATCATGGCATATAAAGCAAGCGGGATGAAAACTGCAGTTTTTACATTTGAACCAAGCCCGGTCGCATTTTTCGGTGATGGCACTTACAAGGGGCTGACAACAAGGGATGAAAAAAGACATATCTTTGAGAAACT
>JAZQOC010000115.1:0-3070 GCA_045627645.1 Lachnospiraceae bacterium | reverse complement strand
TAATCTCTTTTTCATATATATCTCCTTGTTAGTAAATTTATTTCGTTGATAGCAAGACTATTTCTCGTTCTAGTTAGTTATAACTAATCGCTCAACATCCGGTATGTTAGCATAAACTAACCACAATTGCAAGAGCCTAGTTTTATTTTCCTTATAAAAAAAACCTTTACCGGGTTTACACAAATCCATAAGGTCAAATACTGGCCTTTTTTGAATAACCTGGTAAAGGGTTAAAAAGTACAATTATTTATTAAATTATACTGGCTCTCCTACAGTGAACTACACAATTTATATCCAAGACTCGTCCTCTGCATAGGCTGCAGAAAGTAATGTATCCATGCGATATACGTCATCCGCTCCATCAATAACTGCATTTCTTGCTCCTTTCCATTAATCAACTCAACAAGCTGGGATTGGCTACTCTGTATTAGAAACAAAATGTGCACTAATCACGTCTATTATCCCTGTCATCCCCCAAAAGAAACATCCTAACATAACTATAACCACCAAAAGTGGTATCCCCATTATTCCAGTTTTTGCATTGCTAAACACCAATGAAGATATACCGGCGATTAGACACCCACGTAGCCCGAAAAATCAAAATAATCATAAAAACTATTTAGATATAGAAAACTATTTAGATACAAAAAACTATTTCATAGAGCAATCCATTCCAACTCGTCAAAGCCACCTAATATCTCTTCAATCTCTTCATACCGATTAGTTAGCTTTATCTGATTATCCTTAATAGAAATGTCTCTATACCAATTCTTAAACCTGGCGTACATATCTTTTTTCGTATCAATATTACGGTATTAATCCCACCCTGCCCCCATGTATTAGGTTTCACAGCTTCTACCATAACTTTTGTTTCATCAATAAAAATAATGTCTCTTCCATATATCCAAAAAGGAAATTCTTTATCCTTTAAAGATATAGAATATATGGAATCTCCATGTGGCGGCTCTGTCTCATATTTCGTTCTTATCTGGAACTTCTCTAACAATTCGATTTGTTTTTCATCGAACATATATAAATGTGATATTTTCAAAAATTCGCTCTTCTTCCTGTCCGTATCGTTCAAAGAAAAGTGTACCCAAATTGTACCCAACGGACTATTTACAAATGTCTTTCTTGTAATCGCATATATTAACTGGCATCACATTCAAGAAAGTTTGACTTATCTACTTCTATAATCTAGAATGTATACAAGGAATGACCTCCTGGCGCCTTGAAAGCTGGGTGTGCGGTAAACGTAGGATCATTTCTTTTTTTATTGCTTCTAGACACCTGCTGTAAAACTAGGACTAGAATCAATTACTTCCTGAAGAGGTGACCAGTTCATCAAATCATTGTCATTGTCATCATCCCATTCAACCTTATTATCTCTCTGTCCTACTCTTCTTTTTGCCTCCTCCTCTGTTGCTGGAAGCCTACTATAACTTGGCGACTTATGAATGTGTCTCTTTCATTATGCTTGCAAAATACCCATTTTCCATCTGTCTTAGAAATAATAACCGCAAACTTTAATGATGCATCATCAATACTATCATAAAACTTAACTTCAAGCATCCTCTATCTCTGCCACACAAATTCAAATATGCACAGCTCAAATTATCAAAATTTTCTCACTCTTCGTTTATCCAATCCACAAGTACAGCATTCTCGATATCAAAATAATCATTACTATTATTTACACTTCTCTGACATCATTCTTACAATTCCAGTTGCCTTTTCTACCTTTTTCTTTGATATTTCTATGACATTTTCCATGACATTTTCTATGACATTTTCTTGTTCACCTTGAACAGGATAATGAACATCCCCCTTCGTCAATCTTAAATATCTATCGCTACAGTACATTTTTATTGTTATCAACTGCAATAAATACTAAACGTGCACCAAACCATTGTCCGTCATACTACATATAGAAAAGCCACCAGTATCTCTACTAGTGGCTTTCAAACAAATTCATTTATTCTTTTTTTCGCGTGACAATAAAATGACAATAAATTTTGCGACCATTTTGCGGCCACGCGATTCTGAAATGCCCTATTTACAAGGGCTAGAAGAAATAGTAGTCTATTCCATTTCGATGGTTCCAGGTGTAAACGGTAGGAACTCTCCGGTTGTTAAACTTCTCCACTTAAACGGTAGGAGCTCTCCGGTTGTTAACTACAGTATATGCTACTTCATTAATAATATCAATGACTTTCAAAATATTCTTTACGAATTTTTTATTATTCATCATGTTATACCATAAATTAATTTTTCCCATAATTCTTTCGAAATCCACTTGGAGATAAATGGTATCTCTCTTTAAACACCCTGTTAAAAGTTCTTTGACTTTCAAATCCACTATCCAGACATATATCTGTAATACTATCACTGGTATTTTCCAAACAATGAACTGCATAATTTAATCTAGCATCATTAACATACTGATTAAAATTCCTATGAAACGTTTTAGAAAAAACTCTCGACAAAACATACTTACTTACACCTATATCAAATGCCATCTTATCAAGAGACATTTCTTCTCTAAAGTTAGCTGATACATATGCTACTACCTGATAAATTAAATCTGTACTTCCTACATATCGCTTATCAATTAATAACAATTCAGGCATACACTTAGCCAATATAATCTGAATGTATGCTTCAATAACCGTTTCATCGGCTATATCAGAATGAGTAATTGCCGAAATAGCATTATTTAGATCACTATCTAACTTGTCTTTTTTAACAACCGGATATTGGGGTGCATATTTTTGTAATTTATCATAAAAAACACTAATCATAGATGGTTGAATCTGAATATAACAAGCCTTACTAACTCCACCGCATAGGACCTGATAATGATGTATTATATCCGGAAAAATAAAACCAATATCACCTTTTTCCATGTGAAACAGTTCTGTCCCCATTCCAAGTTCTAATTCACCTTCTATTACATATACAATCTCTAAAGCGCTATGAAGGTGTGGCTCAATATGTTTTGATTCTCTTTCTACAATTTTAATCGCATTTTTCGATTCTTTATATTTCAAATACAAATTTCTCCACTCCT
>JAZQOC010000114.1:0-11646 GCA_045627645.1 Lachnospiraceae bacterium | reverse complement strand
ACCCATTCGTTAAGTAAATCATTGTTAAGATTTCCGTCTTTTAATACCGCTTTACTTGAAATCTCAGCATTAGATGTTATACCTAAGTCAGTATGCCTTGATATGAATTCTGTTAAATCCGCTGTGGATGTATCATTTTTTATGCATAAATCCAATTCACTAAGTTCTCTCTTGTATTCAGAATTTGCATTTGCCAAATTTGTACTTGCCAAACTTAACTCAGCATTAGCTGAAGCCGCATCAGCATCTCCTGCATCAACTACAGCCTTCAACTTTGTATATGTATCACCAGCAAGTTTTTCCTCCTGCTGAGCCAATTCAAGACTGAGCTTTACCTGTGCAAGTTCCATCTCACTTCCAGTATTAGTTCCGTCTGCCAAAGATATCTGACGTGAAAGACTATCCACCAACTCCTGCGCTGCCTTAACTCTATTCTTTGCAGCCTCAATCTGAGCCTCATATGTGTTCATACTCTGAACTCTTCCAGCGGTCGCATTTTTATAAGCGCTGTCAGACATCTCGCCTGTAAGGGCACCTGTTGTATACTTAAGAATCAAGTCTTCCAAAGCCTTCTGAGCTTCTTCAAGTTCAGTGCTGTCGCTATCCTCAAGATAGAAAAGTACCTGATCCTTTTCGACTTCGTCTCCAACCTTAACAGCAACACTGGCGATTTTTCTTGTTTCCTGCACCATAACGCTGTATGGATCATCAGCCTCAACCATTCCAGTACCACGAATCTTTTCAGTGATTGTTCCGCTCTGAACCACCTGGGTTGCAACCTCTGGGAGCGATTTATTCATAATACTGTTAGAAAAGAAAGTCAGTACGAGCATAATCGCAAGGAATACTATCGCTACGTTCTTGACCACATCTTTCTTCAGTTTGATTACATTGTTATCTTCTTTTATATTCATGTTATGTAAACCTCTGTATTACCCCTTCATACCGCCCTGGTATGTTATTCCTTCTACAAGATAATCTTCTCCGTACTGGAATACCAGCAATGTTGGTATCATATAAATTGTTGCTACAGCAAATGCAATACCCACTTCCCCCTGGTTAATCCTCGAAAGAAAAACCGACAATGGATGCATATCTGTATCCTTGAGCAGGATTAATGGCTGCTCAACCATGTTCCAATAATCAATAAATAACAGGATACATACACTAGCAATTGCACTCTTGCAAAGTGGAAGGCACATTGTTGTGAATATTCTCCACTCACCAGCTCCATCAATCTTGGCTGCCTCAATAATACCTGAAGGAATTCTTCTCATACACTTTGTAAGTAAAAATACTGCGAATGGTGAAAAGATTCCTGGAAGCCATATTGCCCAGTTTGTATCTGTTATGCCCAGCCATTCACACACTAAGAAGTTTGGAACCAATGTTACCTGATATGGCATGAGCATCAGTATGATGTATGAAAAGAATATTATCTCTCTTATTCTGCCTCTGTATCTGGCAAAGCCATAAGAAGCAAGCAACGCTACAAGCAACTGGAATATTACTATTGGCACAACGAGTATAACCGAATTCCAAAACTTAAGCAGATAATCAGGACTGTTGAACAATACTGTGAAGTACTGCTTAAAGGTCACCGCATCCGGAATAAACTTAAGATGCACCGTATCTGACACATATCTGTTTCCGCCACCTGCAATACTGTCGAAAATTCTTCCATAATTTGCAGCTATCTCTGTCTCAGCCATAAATGAGTTACATATAGTGAACAGAATAGGAATCACAAATATCGCTGCAAAGATCGAAAGAATTATGGTTAACATAATATTCTTTTTCTTTTTTCTTTTCTTTACTCTTCTATCAAACTTCATAGGCTACTCCTCCAAATCTCTTCCTACGAAGTTCTCTATCAAAAACAGCAATGCAACCAGCACAATCATTACCAATGACATGAGTATTGCTGCTGCTGACAATTTCTGATAATTAAGCGAGTTAAACATGTTGTTCATATAATGCTGCAGCATGTACAACTCATACGGATAATCTCCCGTCATAAGATAGATTTCTCTGAATACCTTAAAGGAGTTAATCAACGACATAATCGATACGAACAAAATCGATGATGCAAGGTATCTGACCTTGATAGTCCAGAAAATGAGCCACTTCGACGCGCTTTCTAGTCTCGCAACTTCTATCAAATCTTTAGGTATATTTGATATGGCTGCCATAAAAAGAATCATATTGTAGCCAAGATTCTTCCAAATAAAAAGAATGATAATAACCAGTTCTGCTTTCTCTGAACTTATCCAGTCGATTCTTGTTACATCAAATCTGGAACATATCTCATTTACCACGCCATTGTAATGAAAGAGCACCTGCCAAATGAGAATGACCGAAGCTATAGGCACCATCATCGGACTAAGCAGGCAGGATCTTATTTTTGACTTACCACCCACATTGGAATCCAGAGCAAATGCCACTATCAACGACAGAGCTACAATAAGTGGCACGCTTATTACCGAAAACTTAGCTGTATTAGATACAGCCAGTATAAATGCCTTGTTGGTTATTACCTCTTTGAAGTTATCAAGGAACACAAACTCCTTGTTAACAGGATTATCTACCAGCGAGTAAAAAATAACAACTAAAAAAGGTACCAAGAAAAAAGTCAACACTCCGGCAAAACTCGGGGCGATGAACAATCCTGATACTCTTTTAAGTTTTTTTGTCATTACACTCGCTTTATTCTTAACCATGTTACTTAAAAATCATCGTAAGCTATATGCCTTCCTCGATGATTTTATCAAGGATTGCATAAACTTCATCTCTTCCCTGTTTTGTCTCAGAAGAGAATGGAATAATCGTGGTCTCTTTACCACACCCCAAAGTCTCTCTGATAAGTTTAATCTGTTTGTCTGTCTGACTTCTCTTTATTTTATCTAATTTCGTCGCAATGATAATTGGTGTAAAACCGCTATCAACTACCCAATTGTACATATCGCAGTCATTGGTGCCTGGGGCATGTCGGATATCAACCAAAAGAAAAACCATCTTAAGCACCTTTGATTTCTGAAGATATCTTTCAATCATCTTTCCCCATTTGGCTTTAACTGCCTGATTAGCATTGGCATATCCATATCCTGGAAGATCTACAAAGTAGATTTCATCACTGATATTGTAAAAATTAATTGTCTGAGTTTTTCCTGGCTGAGAACTGATTCTCGCATAGGATTTTCTATTCATCAATGCATTGATAAGGGACGACTTACCAACATTACTTTTTCCCGCAAAAGCAACTTCCGGCATCGCATTTTCTGGAAGTGTACTTGTAACTCCACATACTGTTTCAAGGTTAACGCTTCTAATTACCATACTTACCTCATTGTTTCCATCTTTACTCATTTATTGTACCACATATGGTAGTGTAAAGTTATTAAGATTTACTAAATATTGTGTTTTATTTTTTGCACAATTTTTATTTCTTTTATTATTTTTTTGTAATTCAAAGCAAAAAGCATCCTCTATCGTGTCAACAACAAGGATGCTTTCAAAATCGTTTATTATCTCTATCAAATTATCTCTTCACAATTGGTTCTGCGTTGCCTTCAATCGCGTCTTTTGTGATGATACATTCCTTAACCGAATCATCCGAAGGAATAGTATACATGACATCCATCATGGCCTTTTCCATGATAGTACGAAGGCCTCTTGCTCCAGTCTTCTGAGTGAATGCTTCTTCTGCAATTGCATCGATAGCATCCTCTTCAAACGAAAGCTCTACGCCATCATACCTAAACAGTTTCTGATACTGCTTAACCAATGCGTTCTTTGGCTTAGAAAGGATATCTACAAGCGACTGCTTGTTAAGTCCCTCAAGAGCAACTCTGATAGGCACACGTCCTACAAACTCAGGAATAAGTCCAAACTTAACAAGATCCTGTGTTGTAACCTGTGCAAGAAGCTCGCCGATTTCATCGCCTGATTTTGCTGAAACCTCTCCGTTGAAACCGATAGACTTACGATTGAGTCTCTCCTCAACCATCTTCTCGAGTCCGTCAAATGCACCACCACAGATAAACAGAATATTTGAAGTATCAATCTGGATAAGTTCCTGCTGTGGATGCTTTCTTCCGCCCTGAGGAGGAACACTGGCAACAGTACCCTCAACAATCTTAAGAAGTGCCTGCTGAACACCTTCACCTGATACGTCTCTTGTGATTGAAACATTCTCACTCTTCTTAGTAATCTTATCAATCTCATCGATATATATAATGCCAAGCTGAGCTCTTTCTATGTCATAATCTGCTGCCTGAATCAGCTTAAGCAGAATATTCTCAACGTCTTCACCAACATATCCGGCCTCTGTAAGTGTAGTAGCATCTGCTATTGCAAATGGAACATTGATAATTCTTGCAAGAGTCTGTGCAAGATATGTCTTACCTGAACCTGTTGGTCCCATCATGATGATGTTAGATTTCTGTAATTCAACTCCGTCATCACTATCCTCTGCAGTAACCCTCTTATAGTGATTGTACACTGCAACTGACAACACTTTCTTAGCTGCATCCTGACCAATTACGTACTCGTCAAGGAATTCCTTAATCTGCACCGGCTTAAGCAAATTGATATCAGCTTTGGCTTCAAACTCTTCTTCGTCTGCTGCGCCAAATTCTTCCTCGATGATATCAGCACAAATCTCAATACAGTCATCACAGATATATACGCCAGCTGGACCAGCAATAAGCTTTCTTACATCGCTCTGATCTTTTCCGCAAAATGAGCACTTAACATGTCCTGTCATGCTTTTGTTTGCCATTCTAATTATCTCCTGTCAATTAAACTAGAAACAAAAATATGCGCCATGGCCAAAGGCCATGGCACTTAAAATACAATTAATTATTCTGCGCTACGATTTGTAATTACAGCATCAATAAGGCCGTATTCCTTAGCCTCTTCTGCAGTCTTCCAATTGTCACGCTCTGTATCTGCTGCGATTACTTCGTAATCCTTACCTGTATTCTCAGCTAAGATACTGTTTAATTTCTTCTTTGTTCTTAAGATATGCTCTGCAGCAATCTGAATCTCAGTTGCCTGACCCTGAGCACCTCCAAGTGGCTGGTGAATCATAATCTCTGCATTAGGAAGAGCATATCTCTTTCCCTTTGCACCACCTGCAAGAAGAAATGCACCCATAGAAGCTGCCATACCGATACAGATTGTAGATACATCACACTTGATATACTGCATAGTATCGTAAATAGCCATACCAGCTGTAACGCTTCCGCCTGGGCTGTTGATATAAAGGCTGATATCCTTATCTGGATCTTCAGCTTCAAGGAACAGAAGCTGAGCTACTACTGTAGCTGCACTTGCCTCATTGACCTCTTCACCAAGGAAAATGATTCTGTCCTTTAATAATCTTGAATAAATATCGTATGAACGCTCACCACGTGATGTTTGTTCAATGACATAAGGTACTAAACTCATATTTATACCTCGCTTTCACCTGTATAGGTAATTATTATTTCTCAACTGCGTTGTCAACAACAAGCTTAACTGCAAGCTTAACTGCAACATCGTTAGACATCTGCTCTCTGCCTGCTTCACCAAGCATTTCCTTAATCTTAGCTGAATCCATCTTGTACATATCTGCCATCTGATCGATTTCTGCATCGATATCAGCATCTGTAGGAACGATGTTCTCAGCCTTAACGATTGCTTCAAGAACAAGTCTTGACTGGATACGCTTCATAGCCTGTGGCTGAACCTGCTCCATGAAGTTCTCAGCTGTCATACCTGTGAACTGCATATACTGGTCAAATGAGAGGCCCTGCTGCTGAATGTTCTGTGCAAACTCTTCAACCATCTGTCTCTGCTGTGTCTCAACCATAGCATCTGGAATTTCCATCTTAGCATTCTCGATAACAGCATCAACTGCTGCTTCTTCCTTAGCATCCTTAGCATGCTTAACCTTTGTCTCTGTAAGAGTCTTCTTAAGGTCTTCCTTGTACTCAGCAAGTGTATCGAATTCTGAAACTTCTGCTGCGAACTCGTCATCAAGCTCTGGAAGTTGCTTCTCTTTGATTTCCTTAACTGTGCACTTGAATGTTGCTTCCTTGCCAGCAAGGTCATCTGCATGATAATCGCCTGGGAATGTAACAACAACTTCACACTCTTCACCGATGTTCTTACCAATTAACTGCTCTTCAAATCCAGGAATAAATGCGCCTGAACCGATTGTAAGAGGATAGTTCTCCCCCTTACCGCCTGCGAATGCAACGCCATCAACAAATCCTTCGAAGTCGATAACTGTCTCATCCTTATCCTTAACAGCTCTGTCTGTAACGCTGATGCTTCTTGCATTGTTCTCACGTTCCTTTTCGATTGCTGCGTTGATTTCATCTTCAGATACTTCTGTATCAATCTTATCAACCTTAACACCCTTGTACTCGCCAAGTGTTACTTCTGGCTTAAGAGCTACTTCTGCTGTAAAGATAAATGGCTTTCCTGGCTCTAACTGAACAGCTTCAATCTTTGGTGTAGAAGTAATTTCTTCACCACACTCATCATATGCCTTCTCGTATGCTACTGGAATGATATCATTAGCTGCATCCTCTAAGAACACACCCTTACCATACATCTTCTCAACCATAGCACGAGGTACTTTACCCTTACGGAAACCTGGGATAGAAATCTGTCCCTTCTGCTTCTGATATACTTTTTCAATGGCCTTATCGAGTTCTTCTGCAGGAACTTCGATTGTTAACTTAGCCATACCTTTTTCTAACTTTTCTACACTAACGCTCATTTTATTATTTCCTTCCTAATATTATTACTACCCAATACGGGCAGATTACAGTCGACATATAGTATAGCACAACGTTTTGTCAAAATCTACCATTGTTTTTATGCACTTTACTGTCTGAAAACAATCTTCTTTGCCATAGCATCCGCTTCATCCGCGCCCTGAACTTCTTTGATAATCTCAAGAGCAAATGGAATAGCTGTTCCCAGTCCACGGCTTGTTATGAATTTGCCATCAGTGTTAACTTCATTGTGATTTACATCAGCACCTGTAAGTTCTTCGTCCATACCTGGATAAATGCATGCCTTTCTGCCTACAAGATATCCACCATGTCCCAAAACCTTTGGAGCTGCGCATATAGCGCATACATAGTTGCCATTATCACTAACAGTTTTAATAGCCTTCTGAGCAAGCTCATTGGCCTCAATAATATTAGTACCTGGCATTCCTCCTGGAATTACCAATACATCATCGTTTGAGAAGTCGTGTTCCTCAATTAGTTCATCTGCAATAATCGTAATGTCATGTGATCCTGTTACTATCTTGTCACCACTTATAGAAATGATACTCACCTCCATACTGGCTCTTCTAAGAATATCTACTACATTAAGAGCTTCACACTCTTCTGTTCCTGTGGAAAATAATAAAGCTACTTTTGACATTTTGTTCCTCCTTGGTTGTTTATGTTATGTAAATCATCGTTTATCATTATTAATTTTTATTTTAGTTTCTTTTTCATTTATGTGTTTTATTTAATATATTCAAATCAATATCATATAGACACACATTTGTAAAAAAAGTGCACTTTTACCTATTTTGCCACCTTGCTACTTTGCAATTGCTCCCCATCTAATCAGGAAGTTGTAATATCCACTTCTAATCGCAGTGGATTCATGGTCCGCACCCGGTACCTGATACCACATATGCTCAATCTTATTATCTGTCAGTATTCTGTCATAGCTTGCAGGGAACTGGCCTACAACTTTGTCGTTAGTTCCACAGCATACCATAATAAGTTCAGGCTTTGATTCCGGGTGGCTGAGTGTCATGTTCTCTTCACTCTTATACTGGCCCTGATGCTCCATCATGGCATCTTTGTTAGGAACAAGTCCCGGTGCAGGAGCTATGGCTGCAAATGAGCCTATAATATCAGAACGCATAAGTCCGATAAAAAGTGTCTCACGACCACCCATTGAAAATCCAATCACCGCTCTGTGGTCTCTGTCCGAAACAGCTGAATATTTCTTCTCTATATAAGGAATCAAATCATCCGCCAGGTCATTGATAAAGTTATCATATGGAAGCGTTCCCTCAAGCGAGAACCCAGGTACTACCTTAGGATCTTTAGTTGCAAACATATTAGGAAATACTATAATTGCATCACCAATGATTCCGTCTGCTTTAAGGTTACCAGCAATAATGTCCAGCTTATTGGCCTCTTCGTAGAGCATGCTGTTTTCATCCCCAAATATACCATGAAGAAAATATAAAACTGGATATTTTTTACTTTCATCATAATCCGCCGGCAAAAGTACATTGGCCCTTCTCTCGCAGGCTGTTGTATTGGAATAATATATTATTTCTTCTCTTGTTCCATATACAAGGCCTTCCCTTATCTCACTATAATAATCAGGGCAAAGGGTCTGCGTTATCTTATCACGCGCATTTTCTACAGCTACTTTTTCTACTGATATTTTTGCGCCAGTTTCTTCTGTTCTTTTTAATAATTCACCGCTCATTTTCAAGCTCCACTATATAATAATCTGTGCCTTTGATTTCTAAAACACAAAAAGAATTATACCATTACACCACTTAATAATTCTATAAAATCTCAATCTTTTTGCATGAAAAAAGCAGCCAGACGACTGCTTCCTCCATTTTCCTTTATAATCAATACTCCCCAGTATCTATTATTCCTCCTCAATCCAAAACAGTTCATCAAGTGTCTTACCAAGTACCTTACAAATAGTAATACACAAGTTTATTGTTGGATTGTAGTCTCCCTTCTCGATAGAGTTAATTGTTTGTCTTGACACTCCAACTTTTTCTGCGAGGTCGGCTTGCGATAGATCCAGGCCAGCTCTTGCTGCTTTTAGCTTAAGATTCTTCATAGTCATCCTCCTCATCACTTATCTTTTTCTTATCAACAAAGCCTTTGATTAACATCTGAACACCAAGTAACAAAAACATCATTGCACATTCAGCATTAATAAATCTATAAGTTAAAACTCCGTCTACAACCATTACTCCATCTTTGTAATATGAAACCGCTGCAGCCATATTTATTGCTGTTACCACAATTGCCATAATTCCAAATTTTTTATAATCATTATTGCTTCCAAAATAAGCATCAGTCCAAACTGCATATGATGTATGAACCATAATCGAAACAAACAAAATTGTAAAAATTGCTAAAGAATTATCCATCGGAAGAGCATTTCCTCCCATGTCTATTATCATATAGACTGCCATCAATACCCAGGCTGTAATCATTGCACATTTATAGCTCTTTCCAATCATTATCTGCTGACGCTCATCATAATCTGTCTTAAACTTACCATTTTTGTTGCAAAACTTAACAATCAAAACCGCTATTAACAATCCCACAACAACCATCGCTGCCAAATATCCTGAAAATAAAATAGATCTGTTCATATCTCTTATCCTGCTCTTTCCTTTTTTCTAACTTTTATTTAATCCCTTTAAGTATTCCCTGTTTGTTTATTTATTCCCTTTAATTACTTCCCCGTTGTCTTAATCACAAACTGCTTGTTTTATTATTTTTCTTCAACATCGCCAGCAAGTTCAGCCTCGAGTTTTTTCTTGTCACTAATGTTAATGCTAAGCGCGCATATCAAAATTCCCAATGTTGAACACTCCTGTCCTAAATGATTAAACATCGCTCTGTCGCTTAAGGCTGCTGAAATAAAATCATATAAAACGGTTCCTGCAAACAATACTACAAAAACAAGTGTAACCTTTATTAATCTGTTTGTTGCTGCTAATCTCTCTTCTGCTGTTTTGTTCTTACATAAAATTCCTCTCATATCTTTATACTCCCTTTCATGGCGACTTATGTTTTATTTGTTGTTTGTCGCACCTCTTGAGCATAATATACTACCTAGATTACATCTTGTCAACTATATTTTACATTTTATTTTATATTTTTTACTATTTTCTTTTTACAGGCGACATTTTGTCATATAAAAAGGCACTCTCCCGAGTGCCCTTGTTCCGGTATTCATCGCATTTTTCACGTTTTTAATTGATTTTAAGATATTCTATAACCTCCAAAAGATTTTTTAATATTATTTCTGTTTTCTCCTTCATCTCATCATCTGCAGGCACAAGATCTGGTACCATAATAGCCTTAAGTCCTCCTGCATGAGCTGAACGTATTCCGTTAAATGAGTCCTCCACGGCGTACGCATTTTGGGGATTCACATTGAGTTTTTCACAAGCTTTTAAGAATATATCCGGAGCTGGCTTGCTTCTTGCAACCATATCCCCACAAATAACTTTGTCAAAAAAATGAATTATTCCTGCCTCCGCGAGTTCTGCCTCAACAACTGCTCGTCTTGTGGATGATGCGAGAGCAATCTTCTTGCCATTATCCTTAAGGAAAGTTAACAGTTCTGTCACTCCCGGCTTCATAGGAAGTCTTCCTCCATCGTATCTCTCATGGAACATAGCTGATGCTTCTTTAGCATACTTATCATATGGAAAGTCTTTACCATAACGCTCGTACATAATTTCTTCTGTTCGAATTTTGGTAGTTCCCGTGCAGGCAATAACTGCCGCCTCAATATTTTCTATATTATATTTTTGTGCCAGTTCTACCCAGCATGCCATCACAGCTCTTTCAGAGTCAAATATAACTCCATCCATGTCGAATACAACCGCCTCATATTGTCTGCTCATAATGAATCCTCATCAGCATCAAATGCCTTATGCAAAACTTTATATTCAAATTCTTCTTGCTCTTACTACACACAATATTATAAGTTTGATAAAATAAAAACATCAAGTTTTAATGCATAAAAGGAGATTTTAATGGAAATCGAGAGAAAATTTCTTATAAAAGAATTACCTGATTTATCCCAGTATGAAAGCAGGCATATTACTCAGGGTTATTTAAGCACCAACCCTGTTGTAAGAGTTCGTGAAGACGGCGATAAATACTATCTTACATATAAAGGCAAGGGATTGCTTGCAAGAGAAGAAGCCAATCTTCCACTAACAAAAGAATCCTTTGAGCACCTGGTAGAAAAATCCGATGGTAAAATCATCAGAAAAACTCGTCATTTGATTCCGCTTGTTCCTTACACCATCGAACTTGATGTCTTTGAAGGCGATCATGCTCCACTTATAATAGCCGAGGTTGAATTTCCTTCTATAGAGGAGGCTAACGCATTTACCCCTCCTGCATGGTTTGGGGAAGATGTAACTGAAGACCCTAGATACCACAATAGCAATATGATATAGAAACAAAAGAAGCTGTCTGAATATCTCAGGCAGCTTCTTTTTCACTATTTATTCTGATTGTTATTCAGGTTGCGTTTTTCTTTTTCCTCACGTACAAATGTATCCACTCTGTGTGTTATCTTGGTCATACTGTCATCCACGTACGCATTCGCTGCTGTGGCTGCTTTGACATTTTTCATGCCGCTTGTAAGAACCATGTATGTGATGAGCGCACCGATAAGTCCCGCAATAACTGCTCCCATTGGTGCCCAATGACATGCACCGATGCCAAGCCCCGCAATAATAGCAAGAACCGCAAGTACTGTAATCCAAAGCTTTGGCTTGTTAATTGGAAGATCGCCCACCAGTTTTCCTGTCTGTCCATTCATGGCAAATGTGTAACTCTGTCCATT
>JAZQOC010000113.1:0-4991 GCA_045627645.1 Lachnospiraceae bacterium | reverse complement strand
AGGATGCATATGTTCAATTCCAGCTGCATTTCCTACTTTTCGAACCATTATTTCAACGCCACTTGGCTTGAGTGGAGCATACGGATATTTCAATCCAACAAAAAGAAAGTCTCTCTTTTTAGGAAATGATTTCCAGTATTCTGTTAACAAATCTAATGTTCTCTGAGAAAGAATTGTCCAATGATCGCAATGATTTTTACCACTTCTGATATGAACTTGCATGGTGCTCATATATATATCTTCTGGTGCAAGACGACAGATTTCACCTAATCTTAGCCCTGAAGAATACATAAGTGCGATGATCGCCTTATTGCGAACTGCGGTAGCTGTATCTATCATCTTTTCTACATCTTCAAGCGGAATAACTCTAGGAAGACGTACATCATTAATCATTCTTGGAACTGCATCTTGATCCCAAGGAATATGTAGCACATGTCTGTAAAAAAATTTAAGTGCCGAATTTATACAGTTACAGTGTTGAGTAGACATCTTCCTTTCAACACGCATCTCAAAAATATAATTTCTAGCATCTTCAAGCGTCACCTCATCTGGATTCTTCTTAACCCATTCAAGGAACTTTATTACATGATTTTCATACGTATTGTAAGTGCCTTCAGCGCGGTTTCGTAGCAGACACTCATCCTTCATCTTTTTTAAGTAATCTTCGTACATAAAATACCTCCGTGATAGTAGTAACAATAGTAATCACTACCATCACGGAGGTGCATGAATAAAAAACATCCTCTTGTATAAAGAAGATGTCCATGATAATCTTTTCATAGGCAGTGATTTCCTTTGTATTCAGTTTTTGTCTCGACAACTTAAACTATAAATACTTACCAAGGAAGCTTCAACTGCCTCTTTGTTTTTAGATAAAAGAATCGCTGCAACAACAGCCTTGGCAGGCCGTCGCGCAGCGACTTAGTTCAATTTCAATTTTTATAATATAATATTGTGTTCTCCAAGACGTTCTCTTATTTCTAAAAACTTCTTATCTTCGCCAAAGAAAACCCGCATTTCATCAAGGCGATAAGCTAACATTTCTCTCTCTGTCCCGACAAAGTTCTTATCGCTGTTAGACATTTGGTTTTCAACCATATCGCAGAAGGACGATGTAAATTTATCAGTTGAGTCCACTGCAAGATTATCAAAAGTTGTTGCCATTTTTTCAGCTTCAAAAAGAAATTCTAGTGCTGTTCCCTTATCTCCCAATGAAGCGTAGAGTTCTGCGATTCTCCGACAATTCCAACCTATTTTTCTGGAATAAAGAAGATAATTTCCATCATCAATAACTGTTTTTAGTATTGCATTAGCCGCAAGGACATATTTTATTTTTTCCTCGCACGACATATTAGCTGAGAAACCGTATTCCTTCTGAAATGCGATTTTAACCAATGTATCTGAAATATAATCAGCCATCATCAAGATATTTTTCTGAAGTTGTTTCTTCTTATCATCTCCTGTAAGCAATGACCCAAGTAATACTTCTTTAGAATGAATCAAATCGGACATGCTATTTGCAATCTTAACCGCTTCATCTCTATTTCCGGATTTAACATAATAATTAGCCAGCAAAGTCAACGCTTTAAATCTGTCTGTTTCATCCCTACTTTCATCAATTACTTTTATGCACAGATGGTATATCTGCTGTGAAAAATCAAGTTCAGCATATTTAGCAATCTGTTCGCTATTTCCCCCATCAAATAAGTCCATTACTTCGGCAATGTTTACACAAAAATGTGTATCCCTTGGAAATAGTTTTCTTCCTTCAACCATAACTTCATAGGCTGCATTAATGTCTCCGATATTACGCTTCTCTATGTATTTTTGTTCAAGTTCAGTCTTTGCTACTTCATTCTCTTTGTCTAACATTCCAAACAAATAGTCCGTGGATACTCCGAAAAACCTTGCAATTATCGGAATTAGACTTATATCAGGTGTTGAAATACCATTCTCCCATCTGCTAACGCTTTGAAATGAAACATTCAATTCAGCAGCTAAATTTTCCTGTGTTAAGTTTTCTCTTACTCGTAATTCTTTAATTTTTAAACCAATACTATTCATTCTTTTCTCAATTCTTTTATTGCAATAAATGTTTTATTCAGCTGTGATTTAAGTCTATCAAACATAGACATACACTAACATATAGTATTTCGAGAATAATGATTCTCATATTCCGATAGTTTTAATGTCATAAATATAGAATGTTAAATCAGAATTCTATCTGTCTATATTATAAAACACACAAATGTAAAAAGGGAGTATATTTATGTATTTCTATATGGCTAAAAATCAACTGATGGTTTCAAAAACACAACTAATTTGAAATTGATAGTGGATAATCACTCTACTATAATCATGATTACAAGATCTTGTAAAAATAAGAAATACGGAGATAGATAATCATGAAAACAATAGGTGAAAAGATAAAGGAATTGCGTCGCTCCAAGGGTATGTCGCAAAAAGAATTTGGAGATTTATTGGATGTTACCAGTCAGGCTGTGAGCAAGTGGGAAAATAATTCTGCATTGCCGGAAATGACTATGCTCCCTAATATTGCCTCCATTTTTGGTATTCAGATAGATGATTTATTTGAGTATTCAAAAGAAAAAAGGTATGAAAGTATCGCTTCAAAGATTAGTGTTTGTAAATCTTTGGGGAATTCCGAGTTTGCAAATGATGAAAGTTTCCTATTGAGAGAAATTGAACAGAAACCGGAGTGTTATGAAGCAATTTCTCTCTTGGGAGATTTATATCGACAGCAAGCAGAAAATATGAAAAAGAAGTCTGTTCATTATGCTAAGATGGCATTAGATTTAAGACCTAATCAGAAGGGCGATATTAGTAATATTAATGCTTGTTGCAACGGATATATTCGAGATTGGTGTTTTGAAAATCATCAAGAATTGATAGATCTATATTTTTCATTGTTGAGAAAAAATCCAGAAAATAAATTGGTTTATTATTCTTTGATGGATAACCTTATTGATGCAGGTAGATTGGATGAAGCCTCCGCTTTACTAATTGAAACTCGAAGAAAAAATCCTTGTAATAAAAATGACTATTACGAGATACTCATACGCGAAAGAAAACATGGATTTGAGAACGTAATAGTTGAGTATGAGAGACTCATGAAACAATACGAAAGCGACTGGTGGATGCTTTCTATGGTAGCCGACGCGTATTGCTATAATGAAAAATACGAGGAGGCAATTGCTATTCTGCAGGCATCTTTTGAACACATGGAAAAACCAAGATATACAGATGTGTTTGAATCTATGGCACAATGTGCTATACGGATGGGAGATAAGAACTCAGCTATCAGTTTCTACCAAGAAAAGATAAAACTCCTCGCAGAAGATTGGAATACAAAGTTCGGGGAAGAAGTTGATAGAATTCAAGAAAAGATATCTTTATTGAAAACAAACGCTTAATGAACTCCGAGGGAATACAAGATATTTGTTTTTGCATATAGACATTCTCCGATAAGAAGTGGAACAAAAAATAGATTGTTGGAACCATTCAGGACCTAATCGCTAAATGCGCAACAGCACTGCTGGTGCGGGTTTGAAGCAATTTCGGTGAGTGTATGAAATTTTTTCTGTAAATTAAGAATGATAGGTCTTCTATGATAGAATAATCATAGGAGGCCTTTTATTATGGCAAGAGAAAAGAAACCAGTACACAAAGTACAAATGACCGAGGGCAAGAGGAACATTATCCATCAGCTGCTTGAAGAGTATGACATTCAGAGCGCAGAGGATATCCAGGATGCCCTCAAGGATTTGCTCGGTGGAACCATTAAAGAAATGATGGAAGCCGAAATGGATGACCATCTGGGCTATGGCCGATCTGAACGCTCAGACAGTGATGACTATCGCAATGGCTATAAGTCAAAGCGTGTGAACAGCAGTTACGGATCCATGGAGATTGAAGTACCTCAGGACCGTAAGTCATCTTTCGAACCCCAAGTGGTTAAAAAACGTCAGAAGGATATTTCTGACATTGATCAGAAGATCATCTCAATGTACGCCAAGGGAATGACCACAAGACAGATATCAGAAACTATTGAGGATATCTATGGTTTTGAAACATCTGAAGGCTTTATTTCAGATGTTACAGACAAGATTCTTCCTCAGATAGAGGATTGGCAGAATCGCCCTCTGGACGAGGTATATCCCATTCTTTATATTGACGCAATTCATTACTCTGTAAGGGATGAAGGCGTTATAAAGAAGCTTGCTGCATATGTAATCCTTGGCATTACTGTAGATGGCCGCAAGGACGTCCTGACCATTAATGTAGGTACAAATGAGAGTTCAAAGTACTGGCTGTCAGTTCTTAATGAACTCAAGAATCGCGGAGTACAGGATATCATGATCATTTGTGCGGATGGCCTCACAGGAATTAAAGAAGCAATAAGCACTGCCTTCCCTAAGACCGAATATCAGCGTTGCATAGTGCACCAGGTAAGAAACACCCTTAAGTATGTACCGGACAAAGACAGAAAGCAGTTTGCTGCAGATCTTAAGACTATCTATCACTCTCCGACAGAAGAAAAGGCGAGGGAAGCGCTCGATAAGGTCAATGAGAAATGGACTCCCAAATATCCCAACGCAATGAAACGCTGGTATGATAACTGGGATGCTGTGTCACCTATATTTAAATTTTCTCCGGCTGTCAGAAAGGTTATTTACACCACTAACGCCATAGAGAGCCTGAATTCGACATACCGCAAGCTCAACAGGCAGCGCAGCGTATTCCCGAGCGATACAGCCCTTCTCAAGGCACTGTATCTGGCCACATTTGAGGCAACAAAGAAATGGACTCAGACCATCAGAAACTGGGGCGCAGTTTATGGAGAACTGTGCATCATGTATGAGGGCAGACTCCCTGAATAGATCAATCCAACCGTATATGCACTTCATAGGGGCATGTGTTGTTGCAGCCTCTCATTGACATGCATTAGTTTACAGTGTTATACATAAACA
>JAZQOC010000112.1:0-2189 GCA_045627645.1 Lachnospiraceae bacterium | reverse complement strand
CCCGACTCGGATCATTACATCCAAACTCTCAAAGCTTCTGAAGTTAATGAAAACGACTATTTCAGCCGCTTAATAGGATTTGACATTACTAATATTGCAAAAGATATAAAAGATAAGCATAGCAAAGACAAGGAAACCGGTGATACGATTAATCCTCTTAATGAAGTTATCGATATAGTACAGGAGTATTCTAATGCCACTTCTCCCATGAAAGCTACTCTGACAACATTGAGCAAACAGCTTGGAATGAACTTCAATAAAATGGATCCGGCTGAAGTTCAGTTCTTTACTACTTTGGTAGAAAAGTACTCTTCCGTTTACAGAAGCATGCTTCCTAAGAAAGGGCGCGGGAAAAAATAGGAAAACTAAAAGTTCCTATCGGAAATCACGTTCGAAATGTGAAAGCTCATAAAACATAGACACCGTGTAGGAACTTAGATAAAATACAAAAAAACAGACCTGAAGCGGTATATCCGCGACAAGCCTGTTTACAGCGAGAAATCATCTAGTACTCTCTCAAAAATTCAAGTCTATGTGGATAGAAAGTTCCATCCCATTCGATTGTCATTCCACCATCTTTGTTTATTACCACCTTGCTGTTACCTCCAACAAGGTTTAGGGTGACTCTGACATTTCCATCGCCTGCACTTTCTGCACCTTTTCCGTCACCAAAGCTTCCGGAAGCACCATGCCATTCTTTGTCCTCCATCTCCTTGGGGGGACCTAATTCAACAACATCCTTATAATATAAATTTACATCTTGCAGAGTATATGTACCGTTTCCGTTATCAATAAGATCTACGGAATTATTTCCCTGCTCATAATGACCGGCAGCCTGACTTAAGATTGCATTCACTTCACTTTCATTTTTGGTTTCGTTTAGGTTTTCATTATGTGAAGAATCGGATTCTGTTTCCTTATTATCATCAGAAGCCTTGGCATCAGCGTATTTAACAACATCCGCGGCTGCATATGTAATCTTTCCACCACCGTTTCCGTCATAATCAATTATTTCAGAATATGAAGAAACCTCCTTAAAAGAAAAATCCTTATAACTGCTCATGTCTGCATGAAACACAATCTCTGTGTCAGATATCTCATAATCAACAATGCCTAAAATTGAACCATTTGTGCTATCTAATAGTTTTGCAGAAAGGCCATCACCTGAATCAGCATATAGTAACAAATATGGAGTTCCATCAAAGTAAACAGAAACGCTACTCTTCGGTCTCTTTTCCAATTGCCTACATACATCGGCTATGTTCGATTCATAAACCGTAACAGACAATACATTTGCTGCGTCCGTAGTTGTAGATACATTTTCCGTAACAGAATCTGCCGTTCCCCTAATAAATTTGTACTCACCATCGCTATTTTTTAAGATAAGCGCGCTGTCTGACAATTCGTATTCATGTATATCATCACCTATATCAAATGTCATGATTAGCTTTCCATCTTCAAGCTTGTATGTACCGGACATATTAACCATAGGTGTGGTTACAGTAACTGTCTCAGAATCTGTAAACTCAATACATTCCTGAACTTCATCGCAATACCATGATCCAATAACCAGATCATTTTCACTACTTGTCACTATTGAAGTATCATTGTCTGTTGAATCTTCTTTATTCTCTTCAACCGCAGTAATACTATTCTTCACATACGTTTCTTCCTTTCCGCAGGCAACCATGGTGAGCACTGCGCAAGAAATACATATTAGCCAAATATACTTTTTCATTCTCATTTACTCCATTCCATCCTTTACAAAAAATAATCATTTTTAGTTGAACGATGCATCATTTGGGGTGGGTCATTCAAGAGTGGCCTTACTTTCAGCGCTAGTCAAATCCATCTCATCCATATCCAGCTTCACGCTCACATGATGTTTTGCCTCACGAAGTTTGGACAAAAGACATACCGTTTCATGGGTACTCTTCCACGTGGTTTCCCACGCAATAATATTATATCATCTCAGTGGAAATATCTCAATTATTCTGTCGTACTGTTGTTCTTGCATCGTGACTTTTTCAAAAGTTGTAAATAAGTTGTAAATTCACTATTATTTCATCCAAAAATCCTTAAAAATCAAGCATTTCAATATAACGGTTAGTACCATGCCCCAGCAGACAAACAGTACTTTTATCATTGTATATCGAAATCCTTTCTCGCTTTCTTTGAGGCCTCAAAAA
>JAZQOC010000111.1:0-9514 GCA_045627645.1 Lachnospiraceae bacterium | reverse complement strand
GACAATCCAGGCCGGAATTGAAGAATCAGAGAGAATCGAAGGCTTAAGAGGAGAAGTAGAGGAAGCAGATAACGGAAATAACCAGACAATCCAGGCCGGAATTGAAGAATCAGAGAGAATTGAAGGCTTAAGAGGAGAAGTAGAGGAAGCAGATAACGGAAATAATACTTTAATTGAAGCTGGTAGAATTGCTGCTGAGTGGAAAGCGCAGACAGGTGAAAATGCCGATACGTTGCTGGCTGAAATTGATAATTTAAGTAATGCGTTAGAAGACTTAAGTAAGGCAAATGAATCTGTATTATTATATGAGAGTGAAATTGATTCAATAAGAAATAGAATAGAATCTATGGAATTGACAGGTTCTGCTAAGATTGCTGCAGAAAAAGAAATTGAAAGACTTGAGCTATTAATGTCGAAGGCTCAATTAAAAGTAGATGAAGCAGAAATAGAGTACAAGCAAATTCAGGATAATATTGAGGCTATTGTAGCCGCTCTGGAAACAAAGCAAGCTGCAATCGCTGAAGCTGAAAGAAAAGCAGCAGAAGAAGCAGCAAGAAGAGCAGCTGAGGAAGAAGCTAGAAGAAGAGCTGAGGCAGAAGCTAATGCTAACGCAGGTTCAGGTTCTGGATCGTCATCTTCAACAACTCCAGCTCCAACAAGTGTTGTAATTCCTGATGCAGAAGTAGCTATGGCAGCTGCTCCAGCAGACGCAACAACAGTTAGAAGAAATAACAACAATGCAGCAGCTGATGATGCAGTGGTTGAAGCAGACAACGCAGATGCAGCTGACAACACAGCAGTTGATGCTAATAACAATGATACAGCTGACAATGGTGCAGCAAATACAACAGAAGAAACAACAGGCAATGGTTCAGTTGAAATCGGTGACAATGATGTAGCTCTTGCTGCAGGTCCTGCAGATAGCAACATGCCAAAGATGCCATGGATCTTCGGTGCAATTGCAGCAGCAGTAGCTGGTTCAGGATTCTTCTTCGTAGCTGGTAAGAAGCGCAAAGAAGAAAAAGAGGAGCCAAACGCATAATTTGATTCTTCAAGAATAATAACAAGTACAAGGACTTCACTTTGGTGGAGTCCTTTTTTGTGTCATGGCGGGCTCATTTTACATAAAAAATTAGTTAGTTCAATCAAAATAATAATGAAAAACTGTTGCAATCGCATAATTGATATGATAGTATAACGATACAAATCAATTATCAGTTCATATAAAGGAGACACTTCTATGACAGACAAATCTATGGTGTCGACAAGTTATATTGAGCGCAATCATAAGAGCTCATTGTTTGAACTTGTTTTTGGCACAAGAAAAGAAGATGCATTGAGTCTATATAATGCTATTAATGGATCAAATTATACAAATGCGGATGATTTGATATTACTGATGAATAATGGCAGGATTTTTATCGGGATGAAATATGATGTTGGATTTCTTTTTGAAAATACATTTAGCCTTTATGAACATCAAAGTTCATATAATCCTAATATGCCATTAAGGGGTATGATATATTTTGCTGACTCCTATAAAAAACTTATAGGCAAGCAGAAGAAAATTTATGGAAGCAAATTAATTAAGATTCCTAATCCTAAATACATTGTATTTTATAATGGGCATAAATATTGTGAAGATAGATTTACGATGAAACTATCTGACGCATTTTATGGTAGGGATGACAGCAACGAGTATCAGTGGACGGCTCATGTTATAAATATAAACTATGGTCGCAACAGAGAACTGATGGAATCTTGTAAGAGGTTGGATGATTATGCATTTTATGTGGACAGAGTATACAGATATTCACATGATATGCCTTTGCACGATGCGATTCAGAAGACAATCGATGATTGCAAGGCGGAAGAACGCTTGACAGATATCATCACCAAACATAGGGAGGAACTGGAAGAGATGTCTATCTGGTATATTTCCGAAGAGGAATTAATTGAAATATTTAAAGAAGAGGGGTATGAAGAAGGTCACGAGGAAGGACTTGAAGCAGGCCGTGCGGAAGGACTTGAAGCAGGCCGTGCAGAAGGACTTGAAGCAGGCCGTGCAGAAGGTCGTGAAGAAGGTCGTGAAGAAGAACGCCAAAGTATTATAGAACGCTTGCGTAAGATTGGTGTTTCAGAAGAGGTTATAGAGAGGGTTTGCGCTGAGAGTTGAAGAAAATTAAGGAATCATCTGCCACATATCACTAAAAAACTGTGGTATGTTACACACGTCTTCTATTTGGCGAAGTAATAAGCTAACTTTGAATTCTTCAGTTGTAATATATATGTTTAACTAACATACCAGGCTAAGTAAAAGGACTTCACTTATGTGGAGTCTTTTTTGATTGTATCCTAATAAATACAATCAAAACTAAACAAAAACTCACATAAAAGTAAAAAATATACGATTTTGTTTAAAAAAGTACGCATATTCTTAAGAAAACATAAGAATTTGATACACTTTTGTTACGCTTCAAATGTTTATATATAAGTATGAAGATGAAGAATGCGATACTAGGTGGATTTTTGATTGCCTTATTTGCAGGAATTATTACCTGGATAGTGTATAACACTTCCAGTTTTCCTTTGGGCAGCGACGTGTACGGACACCTGTTTAAGATAAGAAGTTTATATGAGGAAATAGGACAGGGGAATTTCTTTCCTGTTTATATCAAGAACTGGTACAGCGGAACAGAAGTTTTCAGATTTTCGCCAGCTCTTTCCTATTATATAATGTGTCTCTTTATGGAGTTCACAGCAGGCAACATATATACAGCTTATGTAGTGTTTATATTTTTCGCATTTATCCTGGGTGGGACAGGATGGCTATTGTTTGGTATTAGAGAGAATAAGGTTTGGCTTTCAGTAGCACTTGGTATGCTTTATATCGTTCTTCCAGACAACATGAGAGTGTTCTTTGAGATGGGCAATGTGCCACGTATGATGGCAACTATGCTTATACCATGGATAATCTTCTTTGTGTATGACTATCTTTACCATGACAACAAGAAGGCGCTGATACCACTCAATATTTTCATTGTGATTATATCGGCAACACATATCACAGTTGCAATTATGATTTTCATAAGCGTGATGATATTGTGCTTCTTCTATTATATTATATATAAGGAAGCGGGTCGCGAGATTAAGCTTTTGCTTAATATGCTATTTGCCTACCTTGAAGCAGGATTCATACTTGTGCCAGGACTTATAGATGGATTCTTTAAAAAGTCAGAGACACCGATGCTTGAGAAAGGGACTTCGTGGAGTCAGTCAGCACTGATTTCACTCAATCCTTTTACAAGATCAGAGGATTTAAATACATTTTATTTTGGATTGTCCCTTTTCTTGCTTATAGTGATAGGACTGTTGGCAATGCGTAAAGCTACAGTACCATTATTTGCTACAGGATTTGCCATTTTTCTGGGAACAACTCTGATAGCGCTTCCTATTATAAGCGCAGTGTCTTTAGATGAAACAGATTATGTTCTTAGATTCGTTCCAGTTGCTGAAGTCTTGATTCTTCTAGGAATTATCTGTTGGAAAGAGTTAAAGAAGAAAGCAGTATTAGTTATCCTTCTGATTATTGCGTTGGATAGCGCATTTTCAGTTAAGTATATAGTAAGAACAAAAGAAAATTATGTATCCAGAGAGACAAGACAGGAAGAGACAAGCCTTTTTGCTGAAGCTGTAGAGCTTACAGACAACCGAATGGCTGTTATGGACCTCAACCTGTGGGATTCATATCCATCTTATGCATTGACTAAAGATGGAAGAGATGTGGATAGCTTGTTTGGCTGGAGTGACCAGGGTGTATTTACTACCAAAGAGATTGCATCTCTCAACGATGCTTTCAGCGAAGGCTTCTACTATTATGCATTTGACAGGCTCTATATCTACGGCTGTGATGTTGTAGTAGTTAATCGCGATGCTCTTATAGCAGGTACAGGCGAAGAACGAATGAGAGCTGCCGCTGAAGATAAGGGGTACTACGTTGCGACAAGCAATGACCAGACAATAGTGCTTAAACACAATAATGTTCGCGGTCAGTACGGTACATATGATGATTATGAAAATGTGTGTATCGGAGAGAGCGCAGAGTACATCAGTTATTTGTACCCATCATTTTATAAGCTGACAGACGAGAGTTTGGATGCTTACACATTTGATGATTTAAAGAAATATAAGAAGATTTTTCTGTCGGGTCCAACCTATGGTGACAAGGAACATGCTGAAGAACTTGTTCAGCAGTTGTCTGATGCAGGGGTAAAGATTTTCATTGATATGAACAATCTGCAGGACGACAAGCCAATAGGAAGAAATTCGTTCCTGGGTGTTGTGGCACAGCCAATCACATTCCATGATTCATTCCCGATTATTGAGAAGTCAACTGGTAGTCAGTTCAAACTTCCATTTAAATCGGAGAAGTATGGCGCATGGAGAACCGTGTATTTTACCAATTTGGAAAATGTGACACGTCGTACTCAGTATAGTAAAGGAAAGTTCTTGGACTATTTAGGAAATAGCCCAAATAGAAATATCACATTTATCGGACTTAATCTTGTGTATTACTGCAAGGAAAGTTCGGACAATGACAATCTTTATTCATTCCTTGATGAGATTTTTGAGGAGAGCAGAACAGAGACACCGGACCATGGTTATGTGCCAATCAATGTACAGGTTGCAGGTAACCAGGTTAAGATTGTAAGCCCTAAATCGGGAGTACTTACAAGTGTGGCTAATCTTGAAAGCTTTGTTTCGGAAAGTAATCTTGGAAGAGAAAGATTTGTGAAGGTTGATGAAGGAACAACCAAGATGCGACTGAAGCGCGCATATATGAGTGAAGGAATTATATGCAGTATAGCAGGACTTCTGTTAGCTATTTATAGCTGGTTTCTTATGGGAGTCTGGAGGAATGAAGAATGAAGAAATTGATGGCAGTTATACTTACTGCAACATTGGTAATTAGTGTGGGTGCATCCAATGCATTCGCGACAGAGCAGGCAACAGGCCTGGCTTCGGGTGTAAATGAGTCCGCAATCGCAAATGCAGAGGGAAATGCGAATGCTGACGAAGTCTCTGCACAGAATGAGACTGGCGCAGGCAATAATGCAGAGAAAATCACAGATAATGGAGAAATATCTGCACAGAATCAGGCTGGCGTAGGTGAGAATGCGGAGGAAATCACAGGTGATGACGAAATATCTGCACAGAGCCCAGCAGATGCATCTGAAAGCACAAATGATGTAGCAGTAAATGCAGAGGGAAGTACAGACAACGGAGAAATCTCTGTACAGGATCCAGCAGGCGAAGAAACAAACGCAGCAGATACAACTGCAAACTCAGAAACAACACAAACAGAGACGCCGAACTACGTTGGTATGAATGAGTCTGATATCCAGGATGTGTTAAATGCAGAGAATAGCAATGTAATCGTAAACTATGTTTTCTCTGATGAAGCAGAGGGTACAGTAGTTGGCCAGAGTTACAATGAAGATGGTCAGCTGGTAATTCAGATAGTACAGGCTCCAGTTGATGCAGAGGCAGGAAATGGTATAAACAACATTCTCAGCTCGTTCACACTTAATGCAGAGATGGGCGATGATGCGCCATCACTTGCTAATGGTGGCTGGGAGAAGTATGCAACATGGTATGACAATGACAACATGAATCAGGCAGAAAGCGCTGCTAAGTGGGGCGCATATGGGGGTAATGGAAAACTCCAGGGTCAGAAGTATGATGATGCTTACAACAATGATTTAAGCCACTTATTTGGTCTTTATGCAGATGGTGATAACGTGCATGTATATATCAAGTATTCTGCACTTTACAATGGTGTAGCTAATGGTAATGACTATCAGATTAAGGTAGATGGTACAATGGCTACATACCGTATTGGTCTTGAGGATGGACGTGAAATTACATGGACACAGCTCGAGCCAGGTACATATAACTTAAAGGTATACAATGATCATGGATCGATCTCTGGTTCAGAAGTATTGGGAGCATGCGGACAGATTGTTATCAAGGAGAATAACCTTCATAACGAGATGGAACTTGTTATCCCAATGACAGCACTTAAGGATCAGAATGATGAGATAGATCTTAGTTCATATTCAGTAATATCGTTCTTTACACCTAACCTTATGGAAAGAGAAATTGCATGTGCGGGCGCAAGCTCAGGCCCTGTATTTTTCGCTATGATGACTATGCTCATTTTCCTTGCAGCATTGGTACTTGCAAACAAAAAGGGGATTATGGAATTAGATGTCATTAAATAGATTTGAAGGATACAAGACAACCTATAGATTTAATGCGAGTCATTCCATAGGGGGCTTTGAGTCAAAACATACACACACCTTTAAGGTCAATGTGTACATTCAGAGAGATACTGCAGGATTTGTTGAGTTTAGTGATTACGAAAATGAGATTAGCCAGTATTTCGAACAGTACAGAAGACGTTACATCAACGCCTTCGAAAAGTTTGAAGGAAAGCCAGCCACACTTGAGAACATGTGCAAGGTTTTCTTTGAGGATGTAAAAGCGATATTTGATGGTATAGATGACTATACACTTGTTAAGTTAGAGATATGTGATTCTCCAACCAAGTCTGTGTCTTATTCAGAGATGATATTTGCAGGCGATGCCGATGTTTATATATCTGACAAGTGCTATAGAGACTATATTGAGGCAGTTAGACATGAATAGTTGGACTTTGTGGTTCGTTGCATTGGTAATATGGATTTACCTGTTATGGGTATTATATAGAGAAAAAATGACAGCCTTTAGATTCTTAACCGGTTCTATAGGCTTTTTTGTGTTGGTTTTTACAATGCTTCGCTATTATCTGGTGCAGGCATGTATCGGGGTGCTAGAGTTTGCATTGGGGCTGTTGGAGCATGTGATTCCATTTTACAGTCTGTATCCACAGTACAATGTGCTCTTTATCAATCATGACAATGCCGCCATATCACTCTTTATCGATTATGAGTGTTGTGGCTTTATCGAGATTCTGGTAGTGGTATCGGTTATTCTGTTCTTCCCACTTTTTGATATTAAGAAGAAAGCAATTTATTCAGTGATTGGTGTAATCTACACAACACTGGCTAACCTTATCAGACTGATACTTATCACTGCATTTATTTACAAATTTGGTAACAACGCCTACTATGTAGCACATTCGTGGCTGGGTAGAATTATATTCTATCTGTTCACCCTTTTCTTCTATTTCTATGTAATATCATGGAATCAGATTAAGAAGCAGAAGGTTGGAAGATTTATTTACGATGATGATGAACGTAAGAAGAAGGAGAAAGAGGCAGCAGTATGAGATGGCTAGAAGATTTCTTTAACAGTCCAATTATACATAGCAATCTGATATTCTGGCTTGGCTGGATGATTCTTCCTATTCTGGTGGAATTTGTTCCTTCTACAGTTAACTTTATTATTCTTCTTGTTAAATGGGTAAAAGTCAGAAAGAAGAAGGAACTGGATTTCTACCCACCAATAAGTGTTATTATTCCTATTTATAACTCTGCAGCAACTTTGGCCGGATGTATCAGATCAATCAACAACTCAAGTTATCCTAATGAGTGTATAGATGTTATATGTATCGATAATGGCAGTAAGGATAATTCTTTTGAGATATTTGAGCAGGCTCAGATGGAGTATGGCGATTTGTCTATGTCATGGCTTAAGTCGGCCCAGGGAAAGAGTAATGCTCTCAATATGGCTATCTTTAATACTGAAGGTAAGTACATCATCAACATCGATAGTGATGGACAGCTTGAGAAGATGGCTCTTTACAACCTGGTTAGAAAATTTGAGTTCAATGAGAAAATTGACTGTATGACAGGTGCAATTCTTATTGATCCTGAATTAATAGAAGAGACTCCAAAGAAACAGTTTTTCTTACGTGCATTTAGAAAGACAGAGTTTATGGAATACGCGCAGGCATTCCTGTCAGGTCGTAACTTCCAGAGTGTTACAAATAGTATATTTACTTTGTCGGGCGCATTTTCAGCATTCAGAAAATCAACGCTCTTTAAGACACAGATGTACAACACAGAAACAATCTGTGAGGACGCACACCTTACATTCCAAATTAAGGAACAGCTCAATCAGAAGGTTTCACTTTGCGAGGATGCAATCTTTATGGTTGACCCAATTGAGAACCTGGATAAGTTCTATACACAGCGTCAGAGATGGCAGATTGGTGAGCTTGAAGTTGCCAAGATGTTTATCTTAAAGAAAATGCGTAACCCGCTTACTATCTTTTGGAATTCATCGACAAGACTTATTATCATGGATCACACCATGGTATTTCCAAAGATGATTTGGATTGCAGTAATAATTCTTTTGAGTGTCGTAAATAAGATGGCCTATATCATCGGCTTGTCGATGCTGTTTGTATATGTATTAAATGTACTGACATCCTTCCTGTATTTCCTCAATGGAAATATGTTCTTAAAGGATTTTGGTTATCTTAAGAAATTTTACAGATCCTGTGGATGGTATGTATTGTTACTTCCTTTATATACCATGCATACATTCATTGTAAGATTTTGTGGTATTCTTAATTCTATAGACAGAAAAGCGTCATGGAAGACCAAGACCTTTACTGAAGAGAAGAAACAGATTGCTCAGAGAATACTTAATGATTTTTCATTTATGTTTTCGATAAGAGATTATATTAGAAAGATTGCAGAGAAAGAAGAAAATGATTTGTCAGTATAAATGTAAGTTTTATTTAAATGCATCACACTATATTACTATTGGTGGAATAAAGGGAAAGCCACATTCACACTGCTTTGAGTTTACTCTTGATATGGCAGTGCTTGATGAGGATTCATTTACCCCATTCAAAGATATAGAGAAGATAGTTGAAAATTATCTTGGCCAGTACCAGAATCAGCTGATTAATGAGATACCTCCATTTGATATAATCAATCCAACGCTAGAGGATATAGCGAAGTTTTTTGAGGAGTCATTTATGATGGAACTTAGAAAACACGGTTGGGTGCTGCTCACTATAGAAATATCAGAAACACCTTCCAGATCCTACATAATCAATGTTGCAGAGGATGTAGTTAAGAACTTTGCACAGTAGTATAATTGTGGTTTGAAAATGAGAAAAACACAATATATATTTATTGTGAAATATTTACAAAAATAATGATACAAATTTTGTATATAGTAATTGACAAAATCGCGTACACGGTTATATACTAACCTAGTGTGCGCGATTTGCGTTTATTTTCGTGCGCATTTACAGAAATCTAATAGGAGGTGAAATCAGAATGCCAACATTTAACCAGTTAGTAAGAAAAGGACGTAAAGCTCAGGTTAAGAAGTCTACAGCACCAGCTTTGTTAAAGACATACAACTCTTTACACAAGAAATCTGTAGAATCTAACTCTCCTCAGAAGAGAGGTGTCTGCACAGCAGTTAAGACAGCTACTCCTAAAAAGCCTAACTCAGCTCTTAGAAAGATCGCCAGAGTACGTCTTTC
>JAZQOC010000110.1:0-13335 GCA_045627645.1 Lachnospiraceae bacterium | reverse complement strand
GTGTAGAAGTTGAAGTTTGTGTAGAAGCTGGTAATGAAAGCTATACACGTCCAGAAGAAGTTGAAGAGTTCGTTTCAAGAACAGGTTGTGATTCACTTGCAATCGCTATTGGTACATCTCATGGTGCTTACAAGTTTACAGCTGCTCAGTGTACAAGAAATGAAAAGGGTATCCTTGTTCCACCACCACTTCGTTTCGACGTATTAAAGGGATGTATCGAAAGACTTCCAGGCTTCCCAATCGTACTTCACGGTTCATCTTCAGTTCCACAGGAATTCGTTAAGATGGTTAACCAGTACGGCGGCGAGATGCCAGATGCTATCGGTATTCCAGAAGATCAGCTTCGTGAAGCTGCTAAGCTTGCTGTATGTAAGATCAATATCGACTCAGATATCCGTCTTGCTATGACAGGTAACATCAGAAAGTACTTCGCTGAGAACCCATCACACTTCGATCCAAGACAGTACCTTAAGCCAGCTCGTCAGGCTGTTAAGGATATGGTTGCTCACAAGATCGTTAACGTTCTTGGTTCTAACGGCAAGGCTTAATTCGATAGTTAGTCTATTAAGTTTTAATATGAAATGCTGCATCTTCGGGTGCAGCATTTTTTTATATGCATAATTGCGGGGGCGGGTCATTTGATGTTATAATATAAGCCATAGAGGGGGCCATTTTATCACAGGAGGCACAGAATGGACGTAAAGGCAAAAATTGATGAAATTGTAAAGAAGGTACAGAGTGATCCTAAGTTGATGGATTCATTTAAGAAGGATCCAGTTAAGACAATTGAGTCTGTAATTGGTGTAGATCTTCCAGATGATGTTGTTAAGCAGGTAGTAACAGGTGTTAAGGGTAAGATTACTCTTGATAAAGCTGCAGGCGTTATGGATATGCTTAAGGGCTTAGGAAAGTAAAATAGCAGATATCTCAAAGGCATCACTTTTAGTGATGCCTTTTTTGTTGAAAATGCGTTAGACATAACGAACTACGGTTTGTATAATGTAACTAACTTAAACAATTTGGAGATTATAATGACACTTAAAGAATTAGCAGTAGGAAAAAGTGCAGAGATATTGACAGTAGGTGGCGAGGGCGTGCTCAGACAGCATTTCCTTGATATGGGTGTAATTCCTGGAGCAACTGTAAAGGTAATAAAGCTTGCGCCCATGGGAGATCCAATGGAACTTAGAATTCATGGATATGAGCTGACACTTCGACTTGCTGATGCAGAAAAAATAGAGATAAAGCAGCTTGATAAAGATCCGGAGGCTGGCTTGCAGGAGCAGACCCCTGAGGGAAGCAAGATATCAAGAACCAAGCACCATCCTGGTCTTGGTGAATCAGGTAAATATCATGATAAAACCCATGAAAATCCATTGCCAGATGATACAATGCTTACATATGCTTTGGTAGGTAATCAGAACTGTGGAAAGACCACACTTTTTAATCAGCTTACAGGCTCGAATCAGCATGTAGGTAACTTCCCAGGCGTAACAGTCGATCGCAAGGATGGAGTTATACGTGGTTATGATCACACTTTAGTGACTGATCTCCCTGGAATATATTCCATGAGCCCATACAGTAGTGAAGAACTGGTATCAAGAGACTTTGTGTTAAATGAGAAACCAAAGGCCATCATTAATATAGTAGATGCAACTAATATTGAGCGAAACCTGTATCTTACCATGCAGCTTCTTGAGATGGGAATTCCAATGGTCGTTGCACTTAACATGATGGATGAAGTTATGGGCAATGGTGGTGCAATCTATGTCAATGAGATGGAGGCTATGCTTGGAGTACCAGTTATTCCTATTGCTGCAGCCAAGAACGAAGGTGTACACGAGTTAATAGATCATGCGATTCATATAGCGCATTACCAGGAAAAACCACTTAGACAGGACTTCTGTGAAGAAGATGATCACAACGGTGCAGTTCACAGATGTATACATGCGGTAATCCATCTTATCGAAGACCATGCCAAGCAGGCAGATCTGCCAGTCAGATTTGCAGCCAGCAAGGTAATTGAGGGCGACAAGATTATACTTGATAAACTCAAGATGGATCAGAATGAGATTGAGATGCTTGAGCATATTGTTATACAGATGGAAAATGAGCGCGGTCTGGATCGTAGTGCAGCCATGGCTGATATGCGTTTCTCTTATATAAAGAAGGTTTGCAAGCGTACAGTTGTTAAACCTAAGGAAAGCAAGGAACATATAAGAAGTGAGAAGATAGATAAGATACTTACTGGAAAATATACGGCGATTCCTATGTTTGTTCTGATTATGATGGCAGTCTTTTATCTGACATTCAATGTAATAGGCGCATTTTTACAGGGACTGCTTGAGATGGGAGTGGATGCACTGACTAATATTGTGGCAGCTGGGCTTAGAGCAGCCAATGTCAATGTAACTCTTCAGAGTCTGGTGATAGATGGTATATTTGCCGGTGTTGGTAGTGTGGTAAGCTTCCTGCCAATAATAGTAGTACTTTTCTTATTCCTTTCACTTATGGAGGATAGTGGATATATTGCCAGAGTTGCATTTGTTATGGACAAGCTTTTAAGAAAGATAGGACTTTCAGGAAAGAGTATTGTTCCTATGCTTATTGGATTTGGATGTACAGTTCCTGCTGTAATGTCTACAAGAACTTTGCCTAGTGAGAGAGACCGAAAGATGACTATCTTACTCACGCCGTTTATGAGCTGTACTGCAAAGCTGCCGATTTACGCATTTTTTGTAAATGCATTCTTTTCAAAGTATACAGGACTCATTATGAGCGGCTTGTATTTCCTCGGAATTGTAGTTGGAATACTTGTGGCCATGTTATTTAAATATACATTGTTTAAAGGGGAGGCGGTTCCATTTGTTATGGAATTACCAAACTATAGATTACCAGGTGTCAAAAATGTAGCACAGCTTTTGTGGGAAAAGGCAAAGGATTTCTTGCAGAAGGCTTTCTCGGTAATACTTATAGCGACCATCTGTGTATGGTTCTTACAAAGCTTTAGTTTAAGTTTTAATCTTGTGGAAGACTCGGAAAACAGTATGATGGCTCATGTTGCTGGAGTAATAGCACCAATCCTTGCTCCGTTAGGATTGGCAGACTGGAGAATTGTAACATCTCTGATATCCGGATTTATGGCTAAGGAGAGTGTGGTATCTACTCTTGGAATTTTGATGGGTAATGATGTGAGCGCTGCACTTACATCACTTCAGGCAGCCACGCTTTTAGTGTTCAGCTTACTGTATACCCCTTGTGTCGCAGCAATTGCTTCTATCAAACGTGAGATGGGAATCAGATGGGCTGTAAGCGTAGTTATATGGCAATGCGCATTGGCGTGGATTGTTGCCTTGATAGTAAGAATGATATGTATGGCAGCGGGAATGTAATCTGAGTCACAGAAATAGTTAAATAATAAATATCAATAATAAAACAGGGCTGTTCTATTGAACAACCCTGTTTTATATTATTCTATCGTTTCAGATATATTACTAATTCGTCATTTTCTTTTAGCTTTGTAGTGGCCTTGAATTCTACTGCATGACCGTTTCTTAATATGCTTACCAGCTCCATCTGAGGAGGAAGAACTAATTCTTTGACTTTCAATCCAACCCATGGATGGCTATCTGTCAGAGTTGGTGTCATGAAGTTATTGAGCTTGTCGTTGACATGTCCGCCGTTCTTGACATTGCTGTACTGTTCAACGAATGCAGCACTGATGATACCAGTAGGTATTGCAACAAGACCAACTCCCAGAAATGAAATAACAATTGCCAGTATCTTTCCGACAGTTGTGATCGGATAAACATCACCGTAACCAACTGTGAGTAGTGTGGAAGTTGCCCACCATATTCCTGAAAATGCATTTTCAAAAACATCTGGCTGAGCATTGTGCTCTATGCTGTACATGCACATGCTGGTGGCAATCATAAATATAAGAATAATGCTCATGGAAGAAATGAGCTGATTCCTTTTTTCTTTTATTACATCAATAATTACATTAAATGCATCATACTGAGAATTGATTCTGAACAATCTGAAGATTCTTATTACCCTGAATACTCTGAAGGCCACGATTCCAATTGGAAAGAAAAATGGCAGGTAGTAAGGGAAGAAGGTAAGCAAATCAATTAATCCATAGAAAGAAAAAATGAATTTGAATACAGCTTTTGTCTTACTTACTTCAGGATAAAGGCAATCACTGGTCCATAATCTAAGTAGATACTCGATAGTGAAAATTATAATTGTAATTAATTCTACAACATTAAGTACAGAGGTATAAGGTTTTGAAGCCTCGAATGTACTAAAGAAAGTAGCAAAAAGATTGATAAGTATTACAACAACAATTCCAATGTCGAATATGTAACTAGGTAAATCAGTTTTGGAACCAATCTGAATGATGTTAAATATTCGTTTCTTCATATATAATATGTAGTTTTCCTTTTTTATTTCATGATTTCGTCAATGGATTTGATACAGGCGTTGCGAAGACCGTTCTCTTCAAGGGCAGCAACACCACGGATAGTAGTTCCTCTAGGAGAACATACAGCATCCTTCAAAGCACCAGGATGGCTTCCTGTTACCTGCTGCAATTTAGCACTGCCAAGCATTGTCTGAGATACAAGTCTGTAAGCCATATCTCTTCCGATACCATATTTAACTGCTGCATCGCCGTAAGCTTCCATAATGAGATCCATAAATGCAGGACCACATCCTGATATAGCACCACCAATTCTCATAAGCTCTGTAGGAAGTGTCTCAATGATACCAAGGGCGTTGAACAAATCTTTGATATATGAGAGTTCATTAGCAGTAAGTGTGTTAGCATCTTCAAAAAGCATAACACCTTCACCTACCATGGCAGGTGTGTTTGGCATGATACACTGAATTCTGACCTTATCGCCAAGTACATCAGTGAAACTCTTAAATGTCCAGCCAGCGGCAACGGATACAATTGCCTTTCCTTCAAGGTTTGAACCAATCTTACCAAGTACATCATTAAGTTGATAAGGCTTGCAGGCCATGATTATAATTTCTCCGGCATCTACTGCCTCGGCCATTGATTTGCATGGAACAAATCCAATCTTTTTGCTATTAGCCTCAAGCTTATCCCATGTAGGAGCGTAAGCAAAAATATCTTCTTTGGTAACCTTTCCAGAATTAATAAATCCGGCAACTATAGCCTGAGCCATATTGCCCATTCCAATAAACGAAATTTTCATATTGTTTCTTCCTTATTAGTGTGATTACAAGAAACAGTATAGTGCAAATTCAGCGTATCTGCAATTGATACATTAACATAGTAAAAACAGCGGTGGTGAATTTGTCTCATGTTTCAAATGAAAAGATTTCAATTTTTCACTTTACAATTGGCGCGTGTGGTGTTTAAAATAGACAATGTTGAATAAAAATGAAAGTTTAGATGAAACAGTTTCATCTTGAGTGTATATATTTAGGAGTGGTTTAGAAAATGAGTAATCAGACATTGGAAATCAGATGGCACGGCAGAGGTGGCCAGGGTGCTAAGACCGCAGCTCTTCTTTTGGCAGACGTTGCCTGGAAGACAGGAGCACATGTACAGGGATTCCCTGAATATGGCCCAGAAAGAATGGGAGCACCTATTACAGCTTATAACAGAATTAGTAAGGACGAGATCAGAGTTCATAGTAACATCTATACTCCAGATCTTGTTGTGGTTGTTGATGAAACTCTTCTTGAGAACGTAAATGTAACAGGTGGTCTTAAGGAAGAGGGAGCTATCATCATTAATACAGCTAAAGCTAAGGAAGAGATTCTTCCTTTATTAAAGGGATACAAGGGTGCTGTTTATGTGGTTGATGCACGTAAGATTTCTGTAGAAGCTCTTGGAAAATATTTCCCTAACTCACCAATGCTTGCGGCAGCAGTTGCAGTAAGTCAGGTTATGCCTGAGGATGAGTTCATTACAGAAATGCAGGCTTCATATCAGCACAAGTTTGCTAAGAAGCCAGAAGTAATTGAAGGTAACATGCTTGCACTTACAAAGACATTTGATGCTTTAAGAGCTGACCTTGCTGGAGCAAAGCCATTAGTTAGCATGTAATGAGAGTTGAAGCCTGAGCAGTTTAAAAGTTGAGAGCGGGCTCATTTGACAGAAAGGAAATATCCATGAGAACAGATATAAATAAGATTTCAGAGCAGTCACCATACATGGACCTCACAGAAGGCCTTCATATGTATGCTGCTGCAACATCTAAAGATTTTAAGACAGGCGAGTGGAGAACAAACACACCTGTATTTGACGCTGAAAAATGCAAACAGTGTTTATTGTGCGTACCTGTATGTCCAGACAGCAGTATTCCTGTTAAGGACTGCAAGAGAGCAGAATTTGATTATGATCATTGCAAGGGATGCGGTATCTGCGTAAAGGCATGCCCATTCGGAGCAATTACTATGAGGGAGGGACAGTAAGATGGCAATCAGAGACAGAATGAGTGGTAACGAAGCAGTTGCCTACGCTATTAAGCAGATTAACCCAGATGTAATGCCTGCTTTCCCAATCACACCTTCAACAGAGATTCCACAGATGGTTTCAACATATATCGCCAATGGCGAGTGTGATACAGAGTTTATTCCAGTAGAAAGTGAGCATTCTTCAATGAGTGCTACTATTGGTGCTGAGGCAGCAGGTGCCAGATCACTTACAGCTACATCCAGCTGTGGTCTTGCACTTATGTGGGAAGAGTTACTTGTTGCAGCGTCAAATCGTATGCCATGTGCGCTTGCACTTGTAAATAGAACTCTTTCAGGTCCAATCAATATCAACTGTGACCACACAGATGGTATGGGAGCAAGAGATACAGGATGGATTCAGATTTATGCTGAGAACAACCAGGAAGCATATGATAACTTCATTCAGGCTTATCCAATTGCTGAAGATAAGAGAGTGCATCTTCCTATTATGATTTGTCAGGATGGTTTCATCACAAGCCACGCTGTAGAGAACATTGAGTTGCTTGAAGATGACAAGGTACAGAACTTTGTTGGAACATACCAGCCGGAAGAGTACTTACTTAACCCTGGCAAGCCTATGGCAGTAGGTCCTTACAGTGTAAGTAACTACGCTATGGAAGCAAGAAAGAATCAGGAACTTGCAATGGAAGCTTCTAAGGAAGTAATCATTGAGGTTGCTCAGAAATACAAAGAATTAACAGGAAGAGGATTTGAACTCTTCGAAGAATATAAAACAGAGGATGCTGATTACATCATGGTAATCATCGGCTCAGCAGCTGGTACAGCTAAGCAGGCGGTTGATGATCTTCGTGCTCAGGGTAAGAAGGTTGGTGTGATTAAGCTTCGTGTATTCAGACCATTCCCAGCTTCAGAACTTGCGGCTGCACTTAAGAACTGCAAGGCAGTAGCAATCATGGATCGTTGCGAAAGCTACAATGGTAACGGTGGACCACTTGGAAGTGAAATCATGGCAGGTCTTTACAGAGACAGAATCTTCATCGAGGCAGTAAATTATATTTATGGTCTTGCAGGAAGAGATTTCACAGTAAATCATGTTTATGACATTTTCGCAGAACTTGAAGATTGTGTTGTAAATGGTAACAAGATTGAACAGTTTAAGTACATTGGACTTAGAGAGTAGTTAAGTGGTTAGACCAGAATTGGAGCATAAAATGAGCAAATATAATTTTAAAGAAGCTATGAATAAACCAGAGCGTCTTGCTCCTGGACATCGTATGTGTGCAGGCTGTGGCGCTACAATCGCAGTAAGAGGTGTACTTCGTGCACTTCATGAAGGAGACAGAGCAGTAATCGGTAACGCAACAGGATGTCTTGAAGTTTCTACATACATGTATCCATATACAGCATGGGAAGACAGCTACATCCACAATGCATTTGAAAATGCGGGCGCTACACTCAGTGGTGTTGAGACAGCTTACAATGCTCTCAAGAAGAGAGGACGTCTCCCAGAAAATGAGAACTTCAAGTTCATCACATTTGGTGGTGACGGTGGTACATACGATATCGGTTTCCAGTCACTTTCAGGTGCAATGGAACGTGGTCATGATATGGTTTATGTATGTTACGATAACGGTGCTTACATGAACACAGGTATCCAGAGAAGTTCGGCTACACCAATGTATGCTGATACAACAACAACACCTGTAGGTAAGCAGTCAAATGGTAAGATGCAGAATCGTAAGGACCTTGCAAGCATCATCGCAGACCATGATGTACCATATGTAGCACAGACAACACTTACACAGGATTTTAAGGATTTATATATTAAGAGTGAGAAAGCAATCTACACAGAGGGTGCAGCATTCTTGAATGTTATGGCTCCATGTCCAAGAGGATGGAGATACGATACACCAGATATCATGAAGATTTGTAAGCTTGCTGTTGAGACATGCTATTGGCCATTGTTCGAGGTTGATCATGGCAAATGGACTCTTAGCTATGAGCCTAAGAAAAAGCTTCCTATTGAAGACTTCCTTAGAGAACAGGGAAGATTTAAGCATTTGTTTAAGCCAGGCAATGAGGATCTTATTGCTCAGTTCCAGGCTGAAGTTGATAGAAGATGGGATGACCTTCTTTACAAATGTGCTAAAAATTAATTATATGTGGGGGCTGTTTTGCAGCCCCTGTTTATTTGTGAATATATTCACACAATTAGATAATCTTGTGGGGAATGCAGGGCCAGCTCCACATATAAAAGAGAGAAGAGAATGACTTTACTAACATATCAGGTTTTCAAAACGGTTGCCGATATTGGCAGCTTTCATAGAGCGGCAGAAATCCTTGGACTTACACCATCGGCTATCAGCCATGCGATTTCGTCTATGGAATCAGAACTGGGTTTTTCTGTATTAACAAGAAGCAAAAATGGTGTTACTTTAACCAATTACGGAGAGCATTTGCTTCCATATGTTAATGCGGTTCTCAATAGTGACGAATCATTGCAGCAGTTTATTGCGGAGACCAATGGCTTAAAAACAGGTAAGGTTAAAATTGGAGTATTCTCGAGCGTATGTACAAACTGGCTTCCTGATATAATGAGCTCATTTGAAGAAAAATATCCTGAAATTGAGATAGAAGTATTCCAGGGATCTTATGATGAAGTTTCATACTGGATTAAGAATGGTGTAGTTGACCTTGGCTTTTTGTCAGTATCGGCTGCAAAAGATATACCTATTGAGCCATTGTGCGAAGATCCTCTGCTTTGTATCCTGCCTAAAGGAACCAAACATAAGGGGGACTACATTGAAATAGAAGAAATGCGAAACTATCAGTTCGTTACACAAAGAGAAGGAACTGATGCGGATATACAGAATTTCTTAAAGGAAAACAGACTAACAGTTCAGTCTAATTATCATGTTGTAGATGACTTGTCTACTGTAAGGCTTGTTGAGAAGGGCTTTGGTATTTGCCTGATGCCAAAACTCTGTATGAATGATATCCAGTATGATGTGGACATTTATCCTCTAAAAGGCAACCCTTGCAGAATAATTGGAATAGCTGCCATGAATCCGGATTTTATGGCGCCGGCAGTCAGAACTATGTATAACCATATCATTAATAAATACTGCAGTTTGAAACACTAATGAAGTTTGACATATTGATGCAGCCAGGCACATTGGCACAGGTTGTTAATTGAAATAGTTTAGCACACTAACGTGGTTTAGTGTTGACTTGCCAGTTTTTGTTTGCTAGTATAGAAAAGGTTTTGTATAGAAAGAAAGTAACAATGCGAAGACGTAAATTAACAAAAGAACAAAGAACGAGACAAATTTATATAAGAGTATGCCTTGTACTTGGACTTATAGCGGCAGCGTTTGTTGGTCTTTATTTTGTCTTACTGGGTATGACAAAGACAAAGGTTGATCTCAATGAGAACACACATATTACACTTTCAGGATTCAATGGTGATGGTGTGTTGGAAGCTACCATGGACACAGATGATACGTATGGTGCATTTTTTGAAACGGTAGATGTGGAGTTTAGTAAGTCCAGTGGATTATCTAACGGAGATGAAGTTACAATAAGCTACACATATGACAAGGATGTTGCTAAGAAATATAACATCAAAGTAATTGCTACTGATATGCATTACACAGTTCAGGGACTGATTGATCCTACAAGGGTATCTAAGGAAGATTTATTTCAGGGAGTGAATGTAACATTTTCGGGAATAGCTCCTCTGGCTGAAGCAGAACTTACAGTCGCTGACAACGGATTCAACGAAGTAGTTGAATATGCAATTCTCGGGGATAAGACATATTACAATATTGGTGACACGGTAAGAGTTCAGGCTGTTTACAATGATGAGATGCTTGCAGAAATAGATTGTGTTACTGATGTGGCAACAGAAGAGTGTATAAAAGAATTTATAGTCGAAGGTGTTGATCACTACGTTACAGACGCAGATGAAATCACCGATGACATGATTGCCTCCCTGAAGAAGGAGGCATTATCTTTTTTTACTAATGCTGATGAATATGGAATGAGAATCTTCTGTGATGCAGGTCTTGTCCCAGTATATATTAATAAGAAAACAACCTTCGTGTGGAACTCACCAAATTATATTTCTTCTTATCTAAATGTGCTTAAGGAAGAAAACTTTGGAAAGACGGGAACACATGTCAATGATTTAAAAATGTGCTTTGAGTCTGTAATAAGTCAGGCAGACGGTACAGCCTGCAAGGCTGAAGTAATTGTAATGTACGAGAATATTATCATTCGTGCAGATGGTACCGTGGACCTGAACCTTGAAAGTGGCGGAATCGTATCTGCCGACAGAAGAGATTCGCACATAAAGGCGCTTGTAAGCAACAAACTTGATGACGATTATGTTGCTGAGAAGTTGTAAGTAAAAAGCAGGGCGTGAACGCGCTGTTAATTGTAAAGAAGATTTAGTGCATGATAGCGCTATAATATAGAAGAAAGGGATGAAAAATATGATAAACACATCAACAATCATTATCCTTGTGGCATTCGTAGTATATCTTGCCATGATGATAGCAATTGGTGCACTTTATTCAAAGAGAAGTGCCAACACAGAAGATTATTTCCTTGGCGGAAGAAATCTTGGCGGATTTGTTGCTGCACTTTCAGCTCAGGCCTCTGATATGAGTGGATGGCTTCTTATGGGACTTCCTGGAGCAATCTTTATCTGGGGTATGAACGGAGGAGACGGATGGTGCGCTCTTGGTCTTCTTATCGGTACTATTCTTAACTGGATACTCATTGCATCCAGACTTAGAAGATACACAATTAAGGCTAATAACTCAGTAACACTTCCAAGATTCTTTGAGAACAGATTCCGTGATGAGAAGAAAGTATTATTACTTGTTTCTTCTATAATAATAGTATTATTCTTCACAGTATATTGTGCTTCAGCTCTTGCAGCTGGTGGACAGCTCTTCGAAGCAATCTTCGGAGTTAAGTATCAGGTGGCACTTGTAATTGGTGCAGTAGTAATTCTTGTTTATACATTACTTGGTGGATTCATGGCTGTATGTACAACAGACTTTATCCAGGGAACAATGATGGTAATCGCTCTTATCGCTGTTCCAATTATGGCTGTTGTATTCATGAAGAATGGCGTTGCTGATGGACTTGCACAGTCAGATGTAGTTCTTGCTTCATTGCCAGATGTTTCAGCTGCACAGGCAACTAATCCAGGATTTATCAATATGTTCACTGGTGTAAATGTGACAGGTATCATTTCTGGTCTTGCGTGGGGACTTGGATACTTCGGTATGCCACATATCCTTGTAAGATTCATGGCTGTAAAGAATGAGAAGGAAATGATGAAGTCAAAGGTTGTTGCTATTACTTGGGTTACCATTTCACTTGCAATGGCATGTGTTATCGGTATCATCGGTAGAGCATACATGAACTTTGATGAAGTTGTAGCAGCTGGTAAAGAAAAAGTATTCATCATGATGATTCAGAAGGTGTTCACAGAAGAGTTGCACGCACCTTTCATCGCAGGTTTATTCCTCTGTGGTATTCTTGCAGCGATCATGTCAACAGCAGACTCACAGCTTCTTGTTAGTGCATCTGCTATTGCAGAAGATATTGTTAAGGGCTGCTTTAAGCCAGACGCAGATGATAAGTTCATCATGAGATTCAGTAGATCAACAATTTTCGTAGTTGCATTTATAGCATTTGTAATTGCATGGAATCCTAACTCATCAGTTATGGGACTTGTATCTGATGCCTGGGCAGGACTTGGTGCTGCGTTTGGACCACTTGTAATTATGTCTTTGTTCTGGAAGAGAACAAATCTTCCAGGTGGTGTTGCTGGTCTTATCTCTGGTGCACTTACAGTTATTATCTGGGACTACATTCCAATTGGAACAGGTATGACAATCGGTAGCGTAACAGGTATCTACTCACTTGCTATTGGTTTCCCAGTAAGCTTGATCTGTATTGTTGTAGTAAGTCTTCTTACAAAAGAACCAAGCCAGGAAATCATGGATGAGTTCGAAGCAGTTAAGGCTGAGATGAAGAGCGCTGAATAAGAGCGTTGAATAAATGATTTTTAATCCCCTTTTTGCATATGCTGCAGAAAGGGGATTTTGTATGTTAAAATGTATATCGTGTGTTGACATTCACATTTAAAACACAAATTACCTGCTTAATCAATATGTAGTACATATATATAGAAGAAACACAATCATTAGCGATTGATTCAATATAATTGAGTGACAAACTATTTTATAAAAAAATGTTACAAAAATTATTTAAAAAATTTGTTAAAAACCACTTGCATTATGAAAAAGAACAGTGTATATTAAATGTTGCTGTGGCATGATAGCTATGAAGCGTGAGGTTGCTACCTGATGTGGTAGGTTTTCCGTGGAGCGAATGTCAAGTTAGGAAACTGACGACAAGTCACTGTACAAGTAATGTCTAATAGTAATTAGAAACAACGTGTGAAAACCTGGCAGACGAAAGTCTGCAAAATAAAAAAACAGGACACACACGGGAGAGTGTACAGTCACCGCTTGTCGTACTTATCAATTTAAAGTGCGAAAAGGAGGCGACTTTTTTTATGGCAAATCAGGTTATGAGAATTACTCTTAAAGCTTATGATCATCAGTTAGTTGATGCATCTGCCAAAAAAATCATCGAAACAGTCAAGAAGAACGGATCTCAGGTAAGCGGACCAGTTCCACTTCCAACAAAGAAGGAAGTTGTAACAATCATCCGTGCCGTACATAAGTACAAAGATTCTAGAGAGCAGTTCGAGCAGAGAACTCACAAGAGACTCATCGACATCATCACACCTACTCCAAAGACAGTAGATGCTCTTCAGAGATTAGAGATGCC
>JAZQOC010000109.1:0-27172 GCA_045627645.1 Lachnospiraceae bacterium | reverse complement strand
GTGAAGATGGTGTTAAGAAGGTTAAAGTTTTATCTGGAGGAGAGAAGGTTAGATGTCTTCTTTCAAAGATGATGATTTCTGGTGCAAATATTCTTGTTCTCTATGAGCCAACAAACCATCTTGATATGGAAAGTATTACAGCGCTTAACAATGGACTTATTAAGTTCCCTGGTGTAATTCTTTTTGCATCACACGATCACCAGTTTGTACAGACTACAGCAAATAGAATTATTGAGATTCTTCCAAATGGATCAATGATTGATAAGATCACTACATACGATGAGTACCTTGCTTCTGATGAAATGGCTAGAAAGAGATTTGTATACGAAGCACAGAAAGAGGAAGACGAGAACTAGGAATACAATCATGAAATTACTGTTTTTGGATTTAGACGGAACACTCTTAAATGACCAGAAAGAAATAAATCCGTGTGATATGGATGCAATTGAAAAGATGATTGCATGTGGACACAAGATGATTATCAACACTGGCCGCCCGTTGTATTCGGTTATGAAGCTTGCAAAGCAATTCGGGTTTATTAGAGATGGGGTCTTGCTTTCTTCTTTTAACGGAGGGTTGATAGTTAATCCGGTAACAGGGGAGAGACTTAAGTTTGATACGGTTCCTGAAGATGTTGTGAGACATATGTTTGATGAAGCATACAGTATGGGATTACATGCTCACACTTATATAGAGGATCATGTCGTTTCAGAAAGAGATACTGAGGAACTTAGGTTTTACACAGAAAGAATCAAGATGCCACCGTTAGTAGTGGATGATTTTGCAAAAGTAACAAATGGACTTGCGCCAAAGGTAATCGTAATTTCACTTGATGGAAGGGCAAAGCTAGAAGCCTACAGAGATAGGATGGCAGCATATGCAGATGAAAATAACTTATATTCAACTTTTTCTGATGCAAGACTTTTAGAGTATGCAAATCCTTTGGCAAATAAAGGAGAAGCAATAAAATTTATGTGTAAACACCTAGGTGTTGATATAAGCGACACGGTGGCTGCGGGAGATGAAGAAAATGATCTTCCGATGATAGAAGCAGCAGGTGTTGGTGTGTGTATGAAAAATGGTGTAGATGCTTTGAAGGTGGCAGCAGACTATGTTACTGAACACACAAATAACGATGGTGGAATAAAGGAAATTATTGAAAAGTTTATATTAATATAGACGAATGTGAGGCAAAATTTTCTTTACGAAGATATTGAATATATGGTAGAATGCAAGGTAGCGAACGCACTATATATGGGGGCATTATTACAGAAATAACAGGAGGAATTCAAAATGGGTCTTATTTCGGCTTTATCTACAGCTGCTCAGACAGCACTTTCAGATTCTTGGCGCGAGTATTTCTATTGTGAAGCTATTCCAACAGATATACTTATCACAAAGGGTGTTAAGAGACAGAATAAAAATAGTTCTAATACAAAAGGTAGTGATAACCTTATTTCAAACGGATCAATTATCTGCGTAGCAGATGGTCAGTGTATGCTTATTGTTGAGCAGGGAAAGGTTGTCGAAGTTTGTGCTGATCCAGGTGAGTTTGTATGGGATAACTCAACAGAGCCATCAATTTTCTATGGTTCACTTGGTGAGAATATTAAGAAGTCATTCTCTCAGATTGGAAAGCGTTTCACATTTGGTGGTGACACAGCTAAAGATCAGAGAGTTTACTATATCAATACTAAGGAAATTATGGGCAATAAATACGGCACAGCAAACCCTGTTCCTTTCCGTGTAGTTGATAGAAATATTGGTCTTGACGTTGATATTGCTATCAGATGTCATGGTGAATATTCATACAAGATTACAGATCCTGTTTTATTCTATACAAATGTTGCTTCAAATGTTTCATCTGAGTATAGAAGAGATCAGATTGATTCACAGCTTAAGTCAGAACTTATGACAGCTCTTCAGCCAGCATTTGCTCGTATTTCTGAGATGGGAGTTAGATATTCAGCTCTTACAGCTCATACAAAGGAAATCGCAGATGCACTTAATGTTGAAATGTCAGATAAGTGGTCTGGACTTAGAGGCATTTCAGTAGTTAGCTTTGGTATGACATCTGCTACAGCTTCTGAAGAAGATGAGAAGATGATCAAAGAGCTTCAGAGAAATGCAGTTCTTACAAATCCAGCTATGGCAGCAGCTACTCTTACAGCAGCTCAGGCAGAGGCTATGAAGTCGGCAGCAGCTAATGAGTCAACAGGTCCTATGATGGCATTTGCCGGAATGAATATGGCTAATATGGCTGGCGGAATGAATGCTAATACATTATATGGAATGGCAGCAGCTAACCAGCAGGCGGCTCCATCACCAGCAGCTCCTCAGGCGACAGTAGCTGGATGGACATGTTCATGCGGTAAAGCTGGTAACACTGGTAAGTTCTGTGTAGAGTGTGGTAAGCCACAGCCTACAGAGGCAGCTGGTTGGACATGTACTTGCGGAACAGTAAATAAGGGCAAGTTCTGTTCAAATTGTGGTGCTAAAAAGCCAGCAGGAGCACCTGTTTATAAATGCGATAAGTGTGGATGGGAGCCAGAAGACATGAATAATGTTCCTAAGTTCTGTCCAGAATGTGGTGATCCATTTAACGATGACGATATAGTTCAGTAATTGTAAGGAGGTTTCTAGTATGAAGAAGACAATAGCATTCATTCTTGGCATAGCAATGGCTGTTGCTTTAGTTGCAGCTCCAGCTAAAGAAGTTAAGGCGGCTACTGACGGTTATGTTCTTGTTCAGCAGGCTAATGATTTATTAAATCAGGCTAAGCAGGAAAGAGACAGTGCTCAGAGAGATGTCGATTATGCTAGAGACAAGGTTAACAGACTTAAGGATAGAGGTGTTTCTGGAGAAGAGCTTAATAATGCATATAATGACCTTGATAACTGCTATTCTAGATTACGTAGAAAAGAGGATAAGGTTTCAAGAGCTTATCGTGTAGTAGATTTTGTTAATTCAAGATCAGAATCAGAAATCTTTTTAGCTTCGATGCAGGAGAAATTTAGAAATGAGGCATCACTTAAGCCAATGCAGGATAGAATTAATGGTGCTAATGATATTATCTCAGCTCAGAAGACACAGATTCAGGTTATTCAGCAGGCTATTCAGTCTCAGACAGCTTTAGCTCAGGTTAACCCAGCTATCTTTGCTCAGGTTCAGGAACTTAACAACGCATATCAGCAGGAACTTTTACAGCTTCAGGCACAGCAGCAGGAGTTAGAGCATCTCCAGAAAGAATACGCAGACTTTGCAGCTACAATGCCAATGCCAACACCTGCAGATAAAATGAGACTTTCCGAGATTAGAGCAGATTTCGCAGATTGTTGTAGAGAATTTGACGCAGCTTGCGACGAATGATTGTTTATTTTTTAGGACCGTTATTCGGTCCTAAAATTTTATAGATTTTAATATTTATTTTATTGGAGTGTGAATTATGAAGAAAAGAGAAGACATCAACAAAGTCATGATAATTGGCTCGGGACCAATTATTATCGGACAGGCTTGTGAGTTTGACTACTCAGGAACACAGGCTTGTAAGGCACTTAAGAAGCTCGGATACGAGATAGTGCTTGTAAACTCTAACCCTGCAACAATTATGACAGACCCAGGTATTGCAGATGTTACTTATATCGAGCCTCTTAATGTTGAGAGACTTGAGAAGATTATTGAGAAGGAAAGACCAGACGGACTTCTTCCAAACCTTGGAGGTCAGACAGGACTTAACCTGGCTTCAGAGCTTTATCAGAAGGGTATTCTTGATAAGTATAATGTTAAGGTAATTGGAGTACAGGTTGATGCTATCGAAAGAGGAGAAGATAGAATCGAGTTCAAGAAGACAATGGATTCTCTTGGAATCGAAATGGCTCGTTCAGAGGTTGCTTACTCAGTTGATGAGGCATTAAAGATTGCTGACGAACTTGGATATCCAGTCGTTCTTCGTCCTGCATATACAATGGGCGGAGCCGGTGGCGGTCTTGTATATAATGTAGAAGAGTTAAAGACAGTATGTGAAAGAGGTCTTCAGGCATCATTAGTAGGACAGGTTCTTGTTGAGGAATCAGTTCTCGGATGGGAAGAGCTTGAGTTAGAGGTTGTAAGAGATTCAAAGGGTCAGATGATTACAGTTTGCTTCATTGAAAACATTGATCCTCTTGGAGTTCATACTGGTGACTCTTTCTGTTCAGCTCCAATGCTTACTATTTCTGAAGATGTTCAGAAGGAACTTCAGAGACAGGCATATAAGATTGTTGATGCTATCCAGGTAATTGGTGGAACAAACGTACAGTTTGCTAGAAACACTAAGACTGGAAGAATCATTGTTATCGAGATTAACCCACGTACATCTCGTTCATCAGCTCTTGCATCAAAAGCTACAGGATTCCCGATTGCTCTTGTATCAGCTATGCTTGCTGCAGGTCTTGATCTTGATGATATTGAATGTGGAAAGTATGGAACACTTGATAAATACGTTCCAGATGGAGATTATGTAGTAATCAAATTTGCTCGTTGGGCATTTGAGAAGTTCAAAGGAGCAGAGGACAAGCTTGGTACTCAGATGAGAGCCGTTGGTGAGGTTATGAGTATCGGTAAGACATATAAGGAGGCATTCCAGAAGGCAATAAGATCTCTTGAAATTGGTCAGTATGGTCTTGGAAATGCTAAAAACTTTAGAGAGCTTTCTAAGAAAGAACTCCTTAACATGTTACATAAGCCTTCTTCACAGCGTCACTTCATCATGTATGAAGCATTACGTAAGGGGGCTACAGTAGACGAAATTTATGCTATTACAGCAGTTAAGCCATATTTTGTTGAGCAGATGAAGGAACTTGTTGACGAGGAAACAGCTCTTGAAGGCATGAAGGGCAGCGTACCTTCTACAGATGTTCTTAAGCAGGCTAAGCAGGATGGCTTCTCAGATAAATACTTATCACAGATTCTTGAAGTTGATGAAGCTGAAATCAGAAAAGCTAGACTTAGCGCTGGCATTGTTGAGAAATGGGAAGGTGTTCACGTTAGTGGAACAAAGGATAGTGCATATTACTATTCATCATATAATATTGAGAAGGATGCTGAGGCAACTACAAATCCAAAGAAGATCATGATTCTTGGTGGTGGTCCTAACAGAATTGGTCAGGGTATTGAATTTGACTATTGTTGTGTACATGCATCACTTGCTCTTAAGGAACTTGGATTTGAAACAATAATTGTTAACTGTAACCCAGAAACAGTTTCAACAGACTACGATACATCAGATAAGCTCTATTTCGAGCCACTTACATTGGAAGATGTATTAAGTATTCATGAAAAAGAAAAGCCAATGGGTGTTATTGCTCAGTTCGGTGGACAGACACCACTTAACTTAGCTGCAGATCTTAAGAAGAATGGTGTAAATATTCTTGGTACAACACCAGAAACAATCGATCTTGCAGAAGATAGAGATCTTTTCCGTGCTATGATGGATAAGCTCGAAATTCCAATGCCAGAATCAGGAATGGCAGTTACAGTTGATGAAGCAATTGAAATTGCAAATAGAATCGGATACCCAGTAATGGTTCGTCCTTCATACGTTCTTGGTGGACGTGGTATGGAAGTTGTATATGATGATGAGCAGATGGGTGAGTATATGGCTGCTGCAGTTGGTGTAACACCAGACAGACCAATCCTTATCGACAGATTCCTTAACCACGCTCTTGAGTGTGAAGCAGATGCTATCGCTGATGGTAAGCATGCATATGTTCCAGCAGTTATGGAACACATCGAGCTTGCAGGCGTTCACTCTGGTGACTCAGCTTGTATCATTCCTTCAGTACATATTTCTGAAGAGAATGTTAAGACTATTAAAGAATATACACGTAAGATTGCAGAAGAGATGCATGTTGAAGGTCTTATGAACATGCAGTATGCAATTGAGAACGGTAAGGTATACGTTCTTGAAGCTAATCCACGTGCTTCACGTACAGTACCTCTTGTATCAAAGGTATGTAACATCCGTATGGTACCTCTTGCTACAGAAATTATTACAGCACCACTTACAGGAAAGGAATTCTCAGTGTCTACACTTGGTGACAGAACAATTCCTTACTATGGTGTTAAGGAAGCAGCATTCCCATTCAATATGTTCCCAGAAGTAGACCCAATCTTAGGACCTGAGATGCGTTCAACTGGTGAGGTTCTTGGTTTATCTAAGTCTTATGGTGAAGCATTCTTCAAGGCTCAGGAAGGTATTCAGTCTAAGCTTCCGCTTGAAGGAACAGTACTTATCTCAGTTAATCGAAAGGATAAGGAAGAGGTTATTGAAGTTGCTAAGAGTCTTGAGGCAGATGGATTTAAGATTCTTGCTACACAGGGTACTTATGACTCAATCACAGCTGCAGGTGTAAATGCTACATGTGTTAAGAAGATTTACGAAGGAAGACCAAACGTTTACGATATGATTACAAATGGTGAGATTAATCTTATCATCAACTCTCCAGTTGGTAAGTCAAGCGTAAATGATGACAGCTACTTACGTAAGGCAGCTATCAAGGCTAAGGTTCCATATGTAACAACAGTTGCTGCTGCAAAGGCTACAGCTGATGGTATCCATTACATTAAGAACAATCCAGAAAGCAAGCCTGAATCACTTCAGGAATTCCATGCAGAGATTAAATAATAATCAAAAGAGAAGCCTGGCGCTTATAAAGCGTCAGGCTTATTTTTTTTTTGAAAATTTTATTTTTTGAAAATCTTGCGAAATGTTTCTGGTGGAATCTGCGACAGAATAACTGCAGAGAACACGAGAACACAACCTATTATTTCCTTTGTTGATAATATCTGATGAAGTATAAAGAAGCCTGCTATTGCAGAGAATACACTTTCAAGAGACATTATAAGTGAAGCAATTGTAGGCTCAAGATTTTTCTGGCCCACAATCTGTAATGTGTATGCAATACCGCTGGACATAAGACCGGCCCAGATAATCGGAAATGCTGCTGCAATTATGGCACTGCCTGATGGATGCTCAAGGATGAACATACCGATAGAACTGATAACCATACTTACAAAGAACTGCATACAGCTCATGGCTATTGTATTAACTCTATCAACAAAATGATCAATTACAAGTATCTGCATTGAATACAGAAGAGCACAGATAAGTAGAATAACATCACCACGGTTAATACTTGGTTTTCCCTGAATACTCATAATATAAAAACCGGCCACGGCAATGAAAGCACTTATCCATTCATTGAGCCCAATTTTCTTTTTTAAGAAGATACTTAAAAATGGAACAAGAATAATATAAAGGGCTGTAATGAATCCTGCCTTTCCTACGGTTGTCTCGATGATACCGTACTGCTGGAAAAGGGAAGCACTTGCAAGAAATATACCGCTGAATAAACCACCAATAAGGGTCTGCTTTAATACCTCAGGTCTTTTGAGGGAGGTTGCAGGAGTGGTATCTTCCTTACCTTCGTTTTTCAGTTTATCTGTTTCAAGCTTTTCGATAAAGAGGATGACTGGGATTAGTACAAGTGTACCAAGTACGTTTCTCAGGCAGTTAAAGGTCCATGGACCTATATTGTCCATGGCTACTGACTGAGCAACAAATGTCAGTCCCCAGATAAGAGCAGTAATTGTCATCTGAATAGAGCCTTTAAGACGTCTGTTCATATAATAATCACTTTCTACAAATATTAGTAAAGGCTTGCGATAACCTCAACCTCACACAATACATCCTTTGGAAGCTGCTTAACTGCTACACAGCTTCTGGCAGGCTTCTGTGTGAAGTACTTCTCATATACGCTGTTAAATGCGGCGAAATCTTCCATATTGGCAAGAAAGCATGTTGTCTTTACAACGTTTTCGTATCCGCATCCGGCTTCAATGAGAATCGCACCAATATTTTTGCATACCTGAACTGTCTGATCTTCAATAGTAGTTGCTTCTACATTACCAGTAGCTGGATTGATTGGAATCTGTCCAGAAGCAAAAAGGAATTTATCAGCAATAATTGCCTGAGAGTAAGGTCCGATAGCTGCAGGAGCTTTGTCGGTTGAAACTTTTTTAATCATAATAATCTCCATTTCATTTTAATTTTATTAAAAAACATATGTATTCTAGCATAATAAAACTGTTTAGAACAGAATTATTTTGAATGGTCCAAATATAAGAAACAGTATAAATATTACTTGAAGAATAAGGATGGCTGGCATTCCGAACTGGAAATATCTATGTCTGGTCTTGTGGCGAAAAACATACATTCCAGCAATTGAACCAATGCTTCCACCAATTATAGCAATGGTAAAAAGTGTAGCTTCAGGAATGCGAAAAGAACGCTTACGAGCCTTTTGTTTGTCCAGTCCCATAGTAAGAAATGCGATAAGATTTATAACAAGTGTATATATGCCTAAAATATAAAGAACGCTCATTGCCAGTCTCCGTCAAAAGTATTTCTATAATATAAATATACATTAAGAGAATAATGAATTCAACACGAATTAGAGTGTATAAATATGCATTTATAATGTGTATATACAGATAAAAATGCATAAAGCTGTTTGTATACATTTCTCTGGATTGCATATCTTCTTATATATATGTATAATCTGTGATAGTGTATTTTGGTAGATTTTTTACGAAATGAGGTATCCCTTATGGTACGTGTTATGACAATGAAAGATTACGATGAAGTATATGCACTGTGGTGTAAGATAAAAGGCTTTGCCATGAGAAGCATAGATGACTCGCAGGCAGGGGTTGAAAGATTCTTAAAGCGTAATCCAAATACAAGTGTCGTTGCTGTTGAAGATGGCAAAATAGTTGGAGCAATTCTTTGTGGACACGATGGCCGAAGAGGATGTTTATATCATGTATGCGTAGATCCAGATTACAGACGAAGAGGAATTGGCAAGTCTATGGTAGTTATGTGCATGCAGGCCTTAAAAGAGGAACATATCAGTAAGGTTTCACTTATTGCATTTTCGGAGAATGACATAGGAAATGCCTTCTGGCACACAATTGGCTGGACCGAAAGACTGGATCTCAATTACTACGATTTTGTATTGAATGAAGATAACATCATTAAATTTAATGAATAGAATATATATCACGGCAAAAGGAGAAAATTATGAAAGTAATAGATGGCGGAATAAATTCACCAATAGGATTTGAAGCTGCAGGTGTAGAGGCAGGCGTAAAGTATGCGAATAGAAAGGATATGGCTATTGTATACTCACAGAAGCCATGTGTAGTGGCAGGCACATTTACCAGCAATGTGGTAAAGGCAGCACCTGTTAAATGGGACATGAAGGTAGTTGAAGAGTCTGAATTTGCTCAGGCTGTAATTGTAAATACAGGAATTGCCAATGCAGGTACAGGCAAAGAAGGAATGGATTACTGTGAAAAGACTGCAGAAGCTGCAGGTAAGGCTCTTGGCCTTCCAAAGGAAGCAGTGCTTATCGGCTCCACAGGTGTAATTGGTGCTCATTTACCAATGGATAAGATTGTTGCCGGAATTGATAAGCTTGTCGTAGCAAAGAGCAATAAGAGAGAAGATGGTATCAATGCTTCCAAGGCAATAATGACAACAGATACTGTAAATAAAGAGCTTGCAGTTGAACTTGAAATCGCAGGAACAAAGGTTACAATCGGTGCCATGAGCAAGGGTTCAGGTATGATTCATCCAAACATGTGCACAATGCTTGGATATGTAACAACAGATGCTGTTATTGGTAAGGAAGCACTTACAAAGATAGTAAAAGAAGACGTTGTTGATACATACAATATGATTTCGGTAGACGGAGATACCTCTACCAATGACACACTTCTTGTTATGGCCAATGGTATGGCAGGCAATCCTGAAATCAAGATTGGAACACCTGAGTATGATGCGTTTAAGGCAGCAATCCATTTTGTGAATGAGACACAGGCAAAGAGACTGGCAGGAGATGGCGAAGGGGCTACAGCTTTAGTTGAATGTAATGTAATCAATGCAGACACAAAGGCAAATGCGAGAATTCTTGCAAAATCAGTTATTTGTTCAAGTCTTACAAAGGCGGCTGTTTACGGCCATGACGCTAACTGGGGAAGAATACTTTGCGCACTTGGATATTCTGGCGCTAAATTTGATCCTGAGTGCATGGAACTTTACTATGCAGCTGGAGAAAGAAAGATTCTTATCTACAAGGATGGTATGGATGCTGGTTACAGTGAAGAAGAAGCAACTGATATTCTTTCACAGAAAGAGGTTCAGATCATTGCAGATATGAAGATGGGCGATGAGAGCGCAACAGCATGGGGCTGTGATTTGACCTATGATTATGTTAAAATAAACGCTGATTATCGTTCTTAGTTGGAAATATAAGCTGATGTTTAATATATAGGAGATATGAAATGGAAAAGGATTTAAATAAAGTATTAGAAAAAGCAGAGGTGCTCATTGAAGCGCTTCCATATATCCAGAAATTCAATCGTAAGATTATTGTTGTTAAGTACGGCGGTTCGGCCATGAGCAATGAAGAATTGCAGAAGAATGTTATTAAGGATGTTACTCTTCTTAAACTTGTTGGATTTAAGCCTATTATCGTTCATGGTGGCGGAAAAGAAATCAGCAAATGGGTTGAGAAGTCAGGTAAGGAAGCCGAATTTATCAATGGTCTTCGTGTAACAGATGCAGAGACTATGGAAATTGCTGAAATGGTGCTTGGAAAAGTAAATAAGAATCTTGTTCGTATGGTAGAAGAACTGGGTGTAAAGGCTGTAGGTCTTTCAGGAAAAGATGGTAAGTTGCTTTCAGTTGAAAAGAAACTTTCTGGTGGACAGGATATAGGTTTTGTTGGAAATGTTACAGATGTAGATCCAAAGATTATCTATGATTTACTTGAAAATGACTATCTTCCAATTATTAGCCCAATTGGACTTGGCGAAAACTATGATACATACAATATCAACGCAGATGATGCAGCCTGCGCTATTGCAAAAGCTGTAGGTGCAGATAAGCTTGTATTCCTTACAGATATTGAAGGTTTATATAAAGACATTAATGATAAGGATTCATTTATCTCTAGAATAACAGCTGCAGATGCTGATAAGCTTATCAGTGATGGAATTATTGGTGGAGGAATGCTTCCAAAACTTAATAACTGTACAGATGCAATAAAGAATGGTGTAAACAGAGTGCATATTCTTGATGGACGTATCCCACACAGTATGCTGCTTGAGATATTTACTAATAAGGGTATTGGAACAGCTATTATTAATGATGATGACAACTAGAGGAAAAGACTATGAATACTAAAGAATATATTGATTTGGCTGAGGCAAATCTGCTTCATACATATAATCGTTATCAGATAGTGTTTGACCATGGTGATGGCGTAAAACTCTATGATATTGAAGGAAAGGAATATCTTGATTTTGTAAGTGGAATTGGTGTATATGCCCTTGGATATAATGTTAAAGAGTATAATGATGCTCTCAAGGACCAGATAGACAAGATTTTGCATACATCCAATTATTACTACAATATCCCAGCTGTCAATGCAGCAGCTAAACTTACAAAGTTTGCTAAGATGGACAGAGTATTCTTTACAAATAGTGGTGCTGAAGCAGTAGAAGGTGCTATAAAAGCGGCTATTAAGTATGCATACAATAAGGACGGAAAGAATGACCACGAAATTATAGCTATGGAACATTCATTCCATGGAAGAACTTGTGGAGCCCTTGCTGTTACAGGAAAGAAGGCATACAGAGAGGCGTTTGAGCCACTTATTGGTGAAGTGAAGTTTGCTGAATATAATGAACTTGAAAGTGTTAAGGCTCTTGTAAATGACAAGACATGCGCTATCATAATGGAAACACTTCAGGGCGAAGGTGGCATATATCCAGCAACAAAGGAATTTATCGAGGGTGTTAATAAGATTTGTAAAGATAATGATATCTTACTTATTCTTGATGAAATTCAGTGTGGTATGGGTCGTACAGGAGCAAACTACAGATGGCATTTGTTTGATGTACAGCCAGACATTATGACTACAGCTAAAGCTGTTGGCGGCGGTGTGCCGGTTGGCGCGTTTCTCATGACAGAAAAGGTTGCAGCAAATTCACTTGTTGCAGGAGACCATGGTACAACATACGGTGGAAATCCTTTCGCATGTGCTGCGATTGACAAAACCCTTGAATTGTTTGAAACAAAACATATAATAGATAATGTGAATAAAGTTGGCGAATATCTGTACAGCAAACTTGATGAAGTTGCTAATCAGTATGATTGCATAGTGGATCACAGAGGAGCAGGTTGTATGCAGGGATTGGAATTTAACCAGCCTGTAGCAGAGATAATCAACAAGGCGCTCGAGAAGGGACTTGTACTTATCAATGCAGGAACAAATATCCTTCGTTTCCTTCCTCCACTTGTTATTACTGAGAATGATGTTGATCAGATGATTTCAATTCTTAAGTCGGCGCTTGATGAAGTAGTGGCTTAAGCAACGAGGTTTCTATGAATATTTCCAAAAGAGTTATTGCCATGTTTTTATGCATGGCAATGGTTTTATTTAGCGTTTATACCGCTATGACAGGTACACTTAATGCTGCTGAAGAAGAGCAGGAAGTAGACAATGACAGTCTTGTAGTGTGGTATGCAGATGATACGCTTACAGATTATATTAGTGCGGCATGTGTGTCCTACAATGAGCTGTATGGAATACGTGTTATTCCAAGACTTCAGTCTGGTGATGAATATCTTGAGAGAATCAATGATGCATCCATAAAGAATGAAGGAACTCCAGATGTATTTATTATCAGTAACGATATGCTGGAAAGGGCTTATCTGGGAGGACTTGCAACGGAGATAACTGTAGACAATACAGAAATCGGTGCAAATTTCCCAAGAGCTGCAAAACAGGCTGTAACCTACAAGGATAAACTTGTAGCTTATCCGTTCTATTTTGAAACAAGTGCATTTGTTTATAACAAGTCTTACCTTGAGGAAAATGCGTCAAATAAGCTTATGGCAGAAGAGAGTACTGAACCGGGAGACGAAAGCGCTGAGGCTGAGGCAGATGCTCAAGGTGAAGACAGTGGCGTTACAGAAGAGAAAATTGAAGAAAAGATCAATGAGTCTATTCCAAAGACCTTTGAAGAACTTATGGAGTTTGCGGATAACTTTGATGCACCTCCAGCAGTTGAAACAATCTTCAAATGGGATGTAAAGGATATATTCTACAATTACTTCTTTGTAGGAAATTACATGGATGTAGGTGGTGATAATGGCGATGATTCAAGCCAGATTAACATCTACAACATGGACGTTATTACAGCCCTTACGGTATATCAGGACTTTAACCAGTTCTTCTCATTTGAGTATGAGAATGTAACTTATGATAGCGTTGTACAGGATTTCATAGATGGAAAGCTTGTATTTGCTACGGCAACTAGTGATATCATTAAGAGACTTGAAGATGCAAAAGCATCTGGCGAGTTTGAATATGAATATGGCATAACAAAGATACCAAACTTAAATGAAAATTTAATTTCCAGAAGTTTATCGGTTACTTCGACTGTGGCAGTCAATGGGTTTAGCAATAAGAAGGATGTAGCTAACTCATTTGCCAGATATCTTACTATATCAAAGGCATCAGATTTGTATGCAATGTCAGGAAAACTCAGTGCCTGCAGCAGTGTGACCTATAATGACGAACTGGCGAGTGCCTTCTTTAAGGAGTACTCGGAATCAAGATCTGTACCGAAACTTATGGCTACATCCAACTACTGGTTGTTGGCTGAAATCGCATTTGCAAATATCTGGTCAGGCAAGAATGTTAATACAGAGGTAAAGAATCTTTCAGAGCAGATAAAAGGACAGGTAACAGGTGTTATCATTTCTGAAGATTATATTGATGTACCTGTAGATAGTGATCAGGAAATTGAATATCTTGACGAAGATGCAGAACGTGAGGCTGCTCAGGGCGAAGATGAGGAAGAAGAATAATCTTTTGACTTTTATTTGCTTGATTAAAGAATGTTTATCACATATAATATGAGTATCGTCTTATGGATTATTCCTTACATAACAATGTAAGGAGTGCATATGAAAAAAGTAAATACTATTAAAGGATATATTAAAAGCGGAGACAGAATGCTGATAATTCTGTCTTCGCTTTTATTGTGTTTATTCATGTCAGCATGTGGCAATGAGGCGGTGATGTATATCGAAGAGGAGGAGTATGCTTCGGATAAAAGTAATGTTGTAATGGAAGTGAGTTTAGAAGAAAACAATGAGAACGCAGATAATGCTTTTGGCGAGGAAAACAATCATGAAGCTGAAATCAAGGCTATAAGCTGCGTGTATGTGTGCGGAGCGGTAAATGATGAAACGGTATATATCTTCGAAGAAGGAGAGCGGGTTTGTGATGCTATTGAAGCTGCAGGTGGCTTCACCGAAAATGCGTGCAGAAATGCTGTTAATATGTCTGAGAGACTTGAAGATGAGCAAAAAATATATGTTCCAACCCTGGATGAGGTGACCGATACATCGGTATATGGGGAATATGGAGGAACAGAAGTATCTGATGGCAGAATTAACATTAATACTGCAAACGTGGCAGAACTCACAACACTGAAAGGGATTGGTGAGACAAGGGCGAAGGCAATTATTGAATATCGTGAGTCATTTGGAGGTTTTAAGAGCGTTGAGGACATTATGAATGTATCTGGAATAGGGCCATCCAGCTTTCAGAAGATAAAGGATGAAATAAGAATCAAGTGAGACATTTTAGATATTACGATTCTGTATCAACGCGACCTCTTGTGGTTGTTGCTGGGATAATGATCCTGGTTATCATAGTGCTAAGGAATCTGATCTGCGGCCTTCAGGGCTCTCTGAACGGGTATGATTGCGATAATCCTAATAATATATTGGCGAGTATGGGCTATGGAACGAAAGATACATTGGTGCTCACAGGTGTAGTTAATAGTGTTCAGATACGCGAATATAGTGATGGAGGAAGGGTTTATACTGTCAATTTAAAAAGAGTAATGCTGCCAAATGAGAAAGGTAAAAGCATCACGAGACCTTGGGAGAGCATTCAGATTAATATGGAGGAGAATAACAGGGTAAAGATTGGCCAAACTCTACAGGTTGCTGGAAAAATGGCACATTTTAACAAGGCAACTAATTGGGGAGAATTTGACTCCTATGGCTATTATTCAAGTAAAGGGATATTGTTTAAACTGGATAACGCAAAGGTCTGTACCTGGGGGGAGGATTATAGCTGGATAAGAGATTGCCTTTGGCGTTTCAGAATGGAGCTGGATAAATGCATAGATGAAATATACGGGGAAGAAGATGGTGCTATTTTAAAAGCGATGCTTGTGGGAAACAAGAATGATATTCCACAGAGAGTAAAGGAGGCATTTCAAAAATGTGGAATATCACACATTCTTGCAATATCGGGGTTGCATGTAAGTTTCCTTTGCATGATGGTGTTTAAGGGCCTGGAACTGTTAGGGCTAAATAAGTATATATGCAGCATCATAAGTGAGATATTTTTGGTTTTGTATATTGTGATGGTGGGCTTCACGCCGTCGGCAATCAGAGCAGCCGTCATGTTTAGCACATACGTTGTAGCGAAGCTTTTGAAACGAAGTTATGACCTGATTACAGCCGCCTCACTCGCTTTGATTATTATATCAGGATTTAATCCATGGCAATTATGGGATTCTTCCTTTCAACTGTCGTTTCTTGCAATTGCTGGGATTGGATTTTTGGCAAACAATTTTATAAATAACAGCCAATATATTAACAAACCGCTGAAAAAGCGTGATTCTAAGCGGCTTTGTGGCAGGTTGTACAACGTGATGATAGCAGGAACTCTAAGGGATTTTATTACCAGTAGTATTATATTTGCAGTGACATTACCGGTGTTACTTTATGGATATTATGAGGTGGCACTATATTCTGTAGCCTTAAATATGGTTATTTTACCGCTAATGCCAGTGCTGTTGGTAAGTTCAATTGCAGGAATCTTATTGACTACACTGGTCGGCGAAATTGGAGCTGTTTTCGTTGTTGGTAGCAAGCTGATACTGGCTCTTTATAAGCACAGTTGTATTTTCATGGAAGAAAGTGGATTTGGAAGATACAATTTTGGGAAGCCTTATGGTTGGAGCGTGGTTGTATATTATCTTTTTTTGTTGGTGTTTTGTCTCTATTCGGGAAGACACATGCTTAAGATCAGACTTTTATGTGTATTGGGATGCCTTACGCTGTTTGTGCAGTATCCGGACGGACTCTATTTTCTCGATGTGGGACAGGGTGACTGTGTGGTCGCTATTGACAATAAAAAGGCTTACGTAATGGATTGTGGGAGCACTTCTAAGAAGAATGTAGGTAACAATATTCTGATTCCATTTTTAAAAAGTAAAGGCATTAATGTCGTGGAGGCTGTATTTGTTTCTCATCCCGATGAGGACCACATAAGTGGAATATATGAACTGATCGAAAAAAGTAAGACGGAATGCATCACTATTAATAGAATATGTGTATTTGATGAAAGTTTGAAGGCCAATCAGTTTGAAAAACTGGTTGATCTTGCCAGGCAAGAGGATATAACAGTGTTGGGAATTGATGGTGGCGATAGGATTTCAGGCCCTGAAATCACGATAGAATGTCTGTATCCGTCAGATATACTGGCAGAGGATATGAACAATAATTCGCTGGTTCTAATGTGCACTTTTGATGGTTTAAGGATGATAGAATGCGGTGATGTGGAAATAGAAGGCGAAAATGTGCTGCTAAAGGAAGATGTAAAGGCAGATATTATTAAAATTGCACATCATGGCTCCAGTTCGTCTTCATCAGAGGGGTTTATGCAGATGGTTAACCCTAAGCTTGCTATTATTTCAGCGGGTAAAAATAACAGATACGGTCATCCTCATATGGAAACTATTGAACTGCTGGATACCAACAACATTGAGTACCTTTGTACAATGGATACGGGTGCACTATTTGTCACTTCTGATAAGAATAGAATTAAGGTTGAAGGTTTCAATGACTAGTATATGTGGTATAATTTATTTGTTTATTTTCCACAAGTGAAATGGAGATCGATATGAATAAGAAGGCGCTGGTTACAGGAGCGTCCAGAGGAATAGGCAAAGCTATTGCTATGCGACTGGCAAAAGAAGGCTATGATCTGGTACTGACCTGTCACAATAATATAGAACAATTACAAGATTTAGTTAATGACTTGAGCGGTCAAAACAACATACAGTGTTTTGCAATTCAATGCGATTGTTCAGATATAACGCAGGTTGAGAGCTTGTTTGACAGCCATAAAGATTTCGATGTGCTTGTTAATAATGCGGGTATCTCATTTATCGGACTGCTGCAGGACATGAATGTAGATGAGTGGAATCACGTGATTAATACTAATCTGAGTAGTGTTTTTTATACCTGCAGACATGCAATCGACTATATGGTGTCCAGAAAAAAAGGAAGGATTATCAATATTTCTTCTATGTGGGGAGAGGTTGGAGCTTCCATGGAGGTGGCATATAGCACAACAAAAGGTGGAATTAACGCATTTACCAAAGCGTTAGCAAAGGAACTGGCACCATGTAATATTACAGTCAATGCTGTTGCCTGCGGAGTGATAGATACGGATATGAATGCCTGTTTTAGCGATGAAGAGAGAGTAGAGCTGGAAGAGAGTATACCTTGCGGAAGGTTTGGGAGACCTGATGAGGTGGCTGATGTCGTCTGGAAATTAATTGATGCACCAGATTACCTTACAGGGCAGGTTGTTACAATAGACGGAGGTTTTATTTAGAAAATGAGAGATCTGATAATTATTGGCGCAGGACCAGCGGGTCTGGCAGCTGGTATATATGGAAAAAGAGCTGGACTGGATACTTTGGTTATTGATGAAACTGGAATAGGTGGTGGCCAGGTCGTTTCAACTTATGAAATTGACAATTATCCTGGATTACCGGGAATTAGTGGTATGGAACTTGGAGATGCCCTTAAAAATCACGCAGTAGGGTGCGGTGTTGAATTTGCTGATGCCAGTGTAATGGGAATTAGTAAGAAGGAAAGTGCCTTCTTTATAGAGACGAGCGAAGGCCTTATGGAAGCCAAAGCGGTTATTGCGGCAACTGGCGCAACACATAAGCATCTGATGATTCCTGGAGAGGATGAACTTCAGGGAATGGGCGTGTCGTATTGTGCAACCTGCGATGGCGCATTTTTTAAAAACAGAGTCACAGCCGTTGTCGGTGGCGGTGATGTTGCACTTGAAGATGCACTGTTTCTTGCAAGAGGCTGCAGCAAGGTGTATCTGATACACAGAAGGAATGAATTTAGAGGCGCGAAGGTGCTGGCAGACAAGGTGCTTGCTACAGAAAACATAGAGATAATCTACGATAGTAAAGTAACAAAAGTATCCGGCGAAGATATGGTAGAGAGTATTACGGTTGAAAATGTTAAAACCGCTGAAGTGTCGGAAATAGCAGTTAGCGGATTATTTATTGCTGTTGGTATGCAACCGACCACGGATATATTTGAAGGCTTTGTTGATATGGATAATGGTTATATCGTTGCAAAAGAAGACGGAATTACCAGCGTAGAGGGATTTTTTGTAGCTGGAGATGTCAGAACCAAGGCTTTGCGACAGATTATTACTGCTGCAGCAGATGGTGCAAATGCGGCTACGTCAGCTGCTGCTTATTTGACATAAAATCTAAATTTTGATAGAATGTCGAAGGAGTTTCGTTCTCTGGGGGAGAATTAAAAACTCAAAAAAGGTGATTTATGAGAACAAATAAGACGAAGGTTTTACTGCTTTTGGCTTCAATAGGAGTGGCTTTGATGCTACCTAAAGCTGAGGCGTCAGCTCATGGTCTTTCAAGTCTTTTACCAGCTGCTGGTTTCGGTGCACAGGTAGAAGGTGGAGCGGATGTCAAAGAAGTTAAAGAAGAAGTAAAGCAAATAGTTGAGGATTCTTCGGCAGGTAAGCTGAATCACAAGAGAAGTATAGAGGCAGACGCAGCAACAGCTGTTAAGGCAACAATCACTATGGACAAGGAAGTAGTGGAAGTTGATATGCCGGAAGTGGTTTGGACTGAAGAAGATGAACAGAATGAACTTTATAAAAATCTAGTCATTGCTCGTGTAGATAATTACGTTAATGTACGTGGTGTACCTAGCGAGAATGGTGAGATAGTTGGTAAGCTTTACAATAATTCAGTTGGTTCTTTTATTGAGGAACAGGATGGCTGGTACAAGATTCAGTCAGGTAACTGTACAGGATATGTAAAAGGTGAGTACTGTGTTACTGGTGAAGAAGCAATAGAGGTTGCTAAGGAAGTCAGAACACGTATTGCTACAGTTAATACTGTTACTTTAAGAGTTAGAGAAGAGCCAAGTCTTGAGTCTAGTACATTAGGTCTTGTGCCTATAGATGATCAGCTGATTGTAACTGAAGAACTTGATGGCTGGGTTAAGGTAGATATCGAAGAAGGTTTCGGATACGTATCTACTGAGTATGTAACCTTGTCTACTGAGTTTGTAACTGCTGAGTCTAAGGAAGAAGAGGAAGCGAGACTTAAGAAAGAGAAAGCTGAACGTGAAAAAGCGGCGGCAGCAGCACAGAGAGCGGCAGCAGCTCAGGCAGCCAAGGATGCGGCAGCGGCAGCAACTACAGGTGAAGCGGCACCTGCACAGACAGCAGCTCCTACAGTTTCTGCAAGTGGCGCTGGTGCAAATGTAGCTAACTTCGCATTACAGTTTGTTGGTAATCCATATGTATTTGGTGGAACTTCACTTACAAATGGTGCTGACTGTTCAGGATTCGTAATGAGTGTTTACGCTAACTTTGGCGTAGGTCTTCCACATTCTTCTGCAGGTGACAGAAGTGTTGGATACGATGTTGGCGGACTTGCCAATGCTATTCCGGGTGATATTGTATGTTACTCTGGCCATGTTGGTATCTATATTGGTAATGGACAGATTGTACATGCATCGACACCTAAGTCAGGTATTGTTGTTGGTAGTGCTACTTATCGTACAGTACTTAGTGTACGAAGAATATTCTAAAAATATTAAGGCTAAATCGTTTTATACGGTTTAGCCTTTTTTATGTAAAATTCGACATAGGCTGCATATTATTGCAATTAACTGGACAAGTGTTTTATGACATACTTTTACTATTAAAAAGTGTTTTGTGTTTGGAGAGGGTAAGTATGGATATAGCACACAGAAAAGTAAACAAAGTAATTAGGGTGTTGGGAACTGATGGACAGCCACTAAAGAATCAGACAGTTAAAGTTTCACAGACGAATCACAAATTTTTGTTTGGTTGTGGCGCATTTGACACTATCCCTTATGTAATGGGAGAAGAAAAGGCATTTAAGGATGCGCTGAAGGATCCGGCTAAGCAGGATTTGATTAAAAACTATGATCCAAAGACAGTTGTTGAGAGCTGGTTGGAGATATTTAACTATGGCACATTGCCATTTTATTGGGGACAGTATGAACCAGTTGAGGGACAGCCACAACAGGAAAGCCGAATGAAAGCTGCACAGTTTTTACAGAGTAAAAATGTAAAGGTTAAGGGACATCCTCTTTGCTGGCACACGGTATGTGCAGACTGGCTGTTAAAATATGACAATGAGACAATTATCAGGAAGCAGCTTGAACGAATTGACAGAGATGTAGCGGCGTTTAAGGGCGTAATAGATATGTGGGATGTGATTAACGAAGTTGTTATCATGCCTATATTTGATAAATATGACAATGCTATTACCAGAATTTGTAAGGAAAAGGGCCGCGTGGGACTTATAAAAACGGTTTTTGATGAGGCTCATGCAATTAATCCTGATGCGACTTTGCTGCTCAACGATTTTAACACATCAATTTCCTATGAAATTCTGATTGATGGATGTCTGGAAGCGGGTGTGCCAATAAGCGCAATTGGAATTCAGTCTCATCAGCATCAGGGATACTGGGGAGCGGACAAGGTGTATGAAGTGTTAGAAAGATTTTCGCATTTTGGACTTCCAATTCATTTTACAGAAAATACGCTTATTTCTGGCGATATTATGCCGGCTTATATCGAGGATCTCAATGACTGGCAGGTTGATGAGTGGCCATCTACTGAAGAAGGAGAGCAGCGCCAGGCAAAAGAAATGGAAGAAATGTACAGAATTCTTTTTGAGCATCCTCTTGTTGAAGCTGTAACAACGTGGGACTTTAAGGATGGAGCATGGCTTGGAGCTCCTAGTGGATTTATCAGGAAGGATAACTCCAGAAAACCATCTTATGAGATGCTTAAAAAACTTACTCACGAAGAGTGGTGGACTGATATTGAAGTAGTTACTGATGACAACGGTGCAGTTGGAGTGGAAGCTTTTAAGGGTGACTATGACATTTGCGTAGACGATAAAGTGGTTAAAGTGACCATGGATGATGATAATGATTTAGTTATTACATTATAGGAGGGAAGCGATGAGCAAAGTAAATTGGGGTGTTTTAGGTACAGCTGGAATTGCAAAAGGGCAGACAATACCAGGAATGCTTAAAGCAGATAATTGCAATCTTTATGCAATAGCAGGAAGAAAGTTGGAAAAGGCAGAGGCTTTTAAGACAGAATTTGGATTCGAAGTGGCATACGGATCTTACGAAGAAATGTTGGCGGATAAAAAGGTTCAGGCTGTCTACATTCCTCTTCCAAATCATGTTCATCTTGAGTGGATAAGCAAGGCTGCGAAAGCGGGAAAACATATCCTTTGCGAAAAGCCTATGTGCATGAATGTGGAAGAAACAAGAAAGGCATTTGAAGTTTGCAAAGAAAATGGCGTTATTTTGATGGAAGCATTTGCGTATCAGCATAGTGATGCCATCAAAGAAATTGTTAGGCTGATTAAAGATGGTGCTGTGGGTGATGTGAGACTTATAGAGGCGTGCTTCTTTACAGGCCCACCAGCAGATGGAGACTTTAGATGGGTTAAAGAGTATGGTGGAGGAGCTGTATATGATTTGGGCTGCTACAGTATAAGTCTTACTCAAAGTATCCTGGGAGAATTACCAGAGAGCATAGATGCCATATCTAATTTTACAGATGGTGGCGTTGATGATTTCTGCCAGATGTTTATGAAATACAAAAACGGCGCTAAAGCAACTTTGGGATGCGGATTTGTTGGAAGGGGCAGATCTGACAGAATGGTTATTCATGGTACAAAGGCAAGCCTTTGGGCAGATATAGAGTTTAATCAGGAAGGTAATAATTGTTTCGAGATAAGAACTGATTCGGGAATTGACAAGTATGAGTTCGATGTAAAGAGCAATTATTCACTGGAAGTAGAACAATTGGGAAGATGTATTCTTGATGGAGAGCAGCCTCATATAACAGAAGAGTTTTCAATGCAGGTTGCAACTATTATAGAAGATGTGCTTGGTAAGATAGGATTCTAATCAGTCAATGTATCAAAAAGCTATTGAAATAAATAAGTGACATAGATAGTAGGGCTTCTTAGGAAGCCCTATTTTACTGGCTTTGAGAGATGACAAGGACATGTGACACCAGCGTCATACGACTGCGAAATGGTCATGTGATTTAGTTTTTTATACTAACTGGTCGACGATTGAAGACAATGGTTAATGGCTTGGACGACGGTGGTCGATATCTGACTTATCAGGTAAGTTGTCTGAAAATTCAAAAATGAAAATTGAGTGTTGACAGGATAGCTAATGTACAATAGTTACAAAAATTAGTGCTAAATAAAAAATTGTCCACAAAGGTCTTGACGAGGTTTTCCACAAAAAAAGTGCCTAAAATACACTTATTCACGAAGATATCCACATTTTACACAAAAAATTGACTAATTTGGTTGTGGTTACATAAGTTGTAAATAGAACGATTGTTTTGGGAAGAATGTCAAAAATCAACTAAATTCACTATTGGTATTGGCAAAATTAAAAAAAGAAAATTTATAAAAAATTTATTAAATTGTCAGAAAATATATATTTACGTAGACAAATGGTGCGAAAATGTGGTAAAATTAACCCATGTCAGACACGGGGGTTAGTGCTTTGGCAAATCTTGAAAAAGAAGGGAATGATGTATATGAAGTTTATCATCATCGGCAAGAATATCGACGTTACAGAGGGTCTCAAGAGTGCGGTTGAGGACAAGATTGGTAAGTTGGAAAAGTACTTTGCACCTGACACAGAAGTACACGTTACAATGAGTGTAGAGAAGGAGAGACAGAAAATAGAGGTTACTATTCCAGTTAAGGGAAGTGTGATCAGATCAGAGCAGGTTAGCAACGATATGTATGTTTCAATAGATCTTGTGGAAGAGATTATTGAAAGACAGTTAAAGAAGTATAAGAACAAGTTAATAGAGAAGCAGCAGAATAGAGATTACTTTAAGCAGGAATTCATCGAGAAGGATTATGTTGAAGATGAAGAAATAAAGATTGAGAGAAGTAAGAAGTTTGATATTAAACCAATGTATGCTGAAGATGCATGTATTCAGATGGAACTTACAGGACACGGTTTCTTCGTATTTGTTAATGCTGAAACAAATCAGGTCAATGTAGTGTACAAGAGAAAAGGCAATACATATGGTTTGATTGAACCAGAATATTAAGATTACAACTATATATAGAAGTATAAGAAGATGCACCTGCACGGTGCATCTTTTTTAGTGTCTGAAGTTAAAAATATGCATACTAATTTACATAACTGAACAACTTGAGTTTGCTTGAAAATAAATACAATCTTTACCACAAGTTTGGCTACATTTTCGTTGCTAAAGGCAAGCACTATATGGTACAATGATAAGGCATGAAAATGATAAAAAAATAACAATCTATCTTTTGAGGTGGATTGAAGAAATGCATCATAATATGAAAGGAGTCATTAAAAATGGCAAAGAAAGTAGTTATCGCAAGTGCTTGTCGTACAGCTATTGGTACAATGGGCGGAACACTTAGCACAACACCAGCAGCAGAGCTTGGTGCAATCGTAATTAAGGAAGCAATCAACAGAGCAGGAATTGATCCTTCAGTTGTTGATCAGGTATACATGGGATGTGTTATCCAGGCTGGTCTTGGACAGAACGTGGCACGTCAGGCAACAATTAAGGCTGGTCTTCCAATCGAAGTACCTGCAGTTACAATGAACGTAGTTTGTGGTTCAGGTCTTAACTGTGTTAACCAGGCAGCTCAGATGATTATGGCTGGTGATGCTGATGTAGTTGTAGCAGGTGGTATGGAAAACATGTCAATGGCACCATATGCTCTTGATAAGGCTCGTTTTGGTTACAGAATGAACAACGCTATCATGAAGGACTGTATGGTAAATGATGCTCTTTGGGATGCATTCAATGATTACCATATGATTACAACAGCAGATAATATCTGTAGAGAATGGGGAATCACAAGAGAAGATCTTGATGAGTTCGCACTTAAGAGTCAGCAGAAGGCTGCTAACGCTCAGGAAACAGGTGCATTTGATGAAGAAATCGTACCTGTAACAATTAAGAATAAGAAGGGTGACATCGTATTCGCTAAGGATGAGGGACCAAGAGCTGGTTCTACAATGGAAGGTCTTGCAAAGCTTCGTCCTATTAATAAGGATGGTTTTGTTACAGCTGGTAACGCTTCTGGTATTAACGATGGTGCAGCTGCACTTGTTATCATGAGCGAGGAGAAGGCTAAGGAACTTGGTGTTAAGCCACTCGCTACATTCGTAGCAGGCGGACTTGCTGGATGCAGACCAGAAGTAATGGGTATCGGTCCTGTTCCTGCAACTCAGAAGGTAATGGCTAAGGCTGGTTACAAGATTGAAGACTTCGATATCATCGAAGCTAACGAAGCTTTCGCAGCTCAGTCAATCGCTGTAGGTCGTGATCTTGGTATTGATGTTGATAAGCAGCTTAATCCAAATGGTGGTGCTATCGCACTTGGACATCCAGTAGGAGCTTCTGGTGCTCGTATTCTTGTAACACTTCACCACGAGATGAAGAAGGCAGGCGCTAAGAAGGGTCTTGCTACACTTTGCATCGGTGGTGGTATGGGTTGTGCTACTATCGTTGAGATGGACTAATTAGTTAAATGAAATAAAACACGAAAGAGAATACCTTTTTAGGCATTCTCTTTTGTGGCGTTTATAAAACATCATTTATATAAGTAGAAAATGACTCATTTTATACTTGTATAAAAAAATATTTAATAAGGAGAAAAACACTATGGATTTCGTATTATACGAAGTAAACGGTGCGGTTGGTACAATTACTATCAATAGAGAAAAAGCTCTTAACGCACTTAATTCTCAGGTTCTTGAAGAACTTGATGCAACTCTTGATGCAGTTGATCTTAGCACAGTTAGATGTCTTATCTTAACAGGTGCTGGTGAGAAGAGCTTTGTTGCTGGTGCAGACATCGGAGAGATGAGCACACTTACAAAGGCTGAAGGTGAAGCATTTGGTAAGAAGGGTAACGATGTATTCAGAAAGCTTGAGACATTCCCAATTCCTGTTATTGCAGCAGTTAACGGTTTTGCTCTCGGTGGTGGATGTGAGATTTCAATGAGCTGTGATATCAGAATTTGTTCTGATAATGCAGTATTTGGTCAGCCAGAAGTTGGTCTTGGTATTACACCAGGTTTCGGTGGTACACAGAGACTTGCTAGACTTGTTAGCCCAGGTATGGCTAAGCAGCTTATCTATACAGCACGTAACATTAAGGCTGCAGAAGCTTACAGAATCGGTCTTGTTAACCAGGTTGTTTCAGCTGAAGTTAACGAAGCTGGTGAAGTTGTAGTTTCAGCTAAGGATGCTCTTATGGCAGCAGCTAACAAGATGGCAGCAGGCATTGCTATGCAGGCTCCTATCGCAGTTCGTAACTGTAAGAAGGCTATTAATGATGGACTTCAGGTAGATATGGATCAGGCAATTGTTATCGAAGAGAAACTTTTCGGTGACTGCTTCGAGACAGAAGACCAGAAGGCTGGTATGGGTAACTTCCTTGAGAAAGACAAAGAGAAGAAGCTTAAGGTAGTTCCATTTAAGAATTGTTAATTAAAAAATAAAGAATAAAAATACATTTAGGAGGAAAAACAATGAAAGTTGGTATTATTGGTGCTGGCGCAATGGGTCAGGGTATCGCTAAGGCTTTCGCTCAGACAGAAGGTTACGAAGTAGCTCTTTGTGATGTTAAGCAGGAGTGGGCTGACGGTGGTAAGGCTAAGATTAAGGCAGGCTATGACAAGCTTGTTGCTAAGGAGAAGATGACACAGGAAGCAGCTGATGCTATCGTAGCTAAGATTTCTGCAGGCTTAAAGGAAGACCTTTGTGCTGATTGTGATCTTATCGTTGAAGCTGTATTTGAAAATATGGAAGTTAAGCAGAACACATTTAAGGAGCTTGATGCTATCTGCAAGCCAGAATGTGTATTCGCTTCTAACACATCATCACTTTCAATCACAGAGATTGGTAAGGGATTAAACAGACCTATGGTTGGTATGCATTTCTTCAACCCAGCTGATCGTATGAAGTTAGTTGAAGTTATCGCAGGTGTTAACACACCAGCTGAAACAGTTGAGACAATCAAGAAGATTTCTGCTGAAATCGGAAAGACAGCTGTTCAGGTTAACGAAGCTGCTGGTTTCGTTGTTAACCGTAACCTTATTCCAATGATCAATGAAGCAGCATTCATTAAGATGGAAGGTGTTTCTGATATCGCTGGTATCGACGCTGCTATGAAGCTTGGTGCTAACCATCCAATGGGACCACTTGAGCTCGGTGATTTCGTAGGTCTTGATATCTGCCTCGCAATCATGGATGTTCTTTACAAGGAAACAGGCGATTCTAAGTATCGTGCATGTCCACTCATCAGAAAGATGGTTCGTGGTGGTAACCTTGGTGTTAAGTCTGGTAAGGGATTCTATATCTACAACGCAGACAGAACAAAGACACCTGTTGATGCTCAGTAAGTAATAACAAAGTACACTAATCGTACCGGTCATACTGGTCGGTACGAATAAATAAAATTAAATGGAGGATTTTATATCATGGATTTTACATTAAGTAAACAACATGAAATGGCTAGACAGTTGTTCAAGGATTTCTCTGAGAACGAAGTTAAGCCACTTGCTCAGGAAATCGATGAAGC
>JAZQOC010000108.1:0-4419 GCA_045627645.1 Lachnospiraceae bacterium | reverse complement strand
CCGCTATAGTCGATTTACCGACTCGTCTCGCTCCCTTAATCAGCAATGCGTACTTATCACTTCGATTTTCCTTCCATTCAAGAATCTCGCTATAGATTTTCCTTCTAAATACCGGTTTTTCCATACTTCAATCCGTCCTTTCAAACCGAGTATAACGCAAATCCCCATTCGTGTAAATGCATTTTTAACGCAAATCCCCGTTCATTTATTTTGGACTTTTACTCAAATCCCCGTTCAGTTGACTACAAATTGTAGCAGTCCCTATAATATTCTCCGGCTTAGTCTTCCTGCCGGTCCATAGGGTTCAGCATCACCTTTTTGCACTTACCAGAGCTCTCATCTGTATCAGCATGATCTGATTAAGTCTTCGTAATACTTTTGGTAATCTCCAACTCTTTCCTTAACTTTTTCAAATATGGGTATGTTTCTGTAATATCTTAATTCAACAATAATAGAATCGCTGGAAAATTCAAAATTCCTCCAAGAAAGATATGAGCGACTTCCTCCAGGCTTTAATTCCATAAAATCACCGTTAGGAAGCTCTTTGCTCCATAATATACTATAATTCAACTTTCAAGTCACTATTTCTGTAGTCCGGAATGCCAAGCTTTTGGGCTGCTTTTTCAAAATAACATTCCTCTATGTAGGGCCATTCACACTCACCCTGTTCAGACAATTTTATTTCCTTTGCCAGTTCAACCATATTGGCCGAATTGTCCCACCCGGAAAGCAGTATTTGAAGGTTACTGTTGATAAACCAGGGAGCATAATCCATAAGTCCCAGACTAAAACAATCCTTCGCCACCTTCCTATTATCATACGGTACAAGTAAAAACTGTGGGATCCACTCAATTCCATCGCTTTCAAGTGTCATACACTGTGCGAGCCCCGGAGTACCGATTGCGATTCCGACACACCCAGTGTTGAAATAATGTTTTCCACCGTAAACTGTCATCCCCGGGATATGAGTATGAGCACACAGTAAATAATCCGTACTGATTTTTTTCATCCATTGCTTTGTGTTTTCACCGTCGTGCTGGAGAAGTTCTCTATTGTTCTCCGGTGAACCATGACAACAGGTGATTGCCGGATAACCCTCGGGATCATATACAAAGCTACTCGGTAGTGATTCAAAGAAATCTATATCGGAATCATTAAGTTTTTCATATGTAAAAAGCAAATTACCGCTTGCAGAATTTTTAATCCAGCGTCCTCTTTCTTCCCCGTTTCTTATAATTCTGCGCTGAGCAATAACATATTCCTCCCTGTTACCTCTCAGCAGCGTACACTTATGCGAAGCTGTAAATTCATACAGACAGTCCACCGTTTCTCGCGTATAGGGTGTATCAGCTATATAATCTCCCAAAAGCAGATACTCATCGCACCCTTCATTTTCAAGACGTTTTATACATTCATTCAACGCCACAATATTGCTGTGAATATCCGATATTACTCCAACCTTCATAAAACCTCTCTATGATTTTCCTTTCAATTCATATATCTGATTTTACTCAACCCCAAAACTCTCAATCCTGTTGAGAGTTTTTTACTTCTTCCTCTGCAAGCTCATATATTTCCGATAATTTTCTTTGTAAAATGTCTTTATCAATTAATTTTGTCTTATATTCTGCTATCATTGTTTGAGACAAACTTCTACTTAGAGAATACTCCACAACATCTGTGTCCGCATTTTTACAAAGAATCATTCCGACACTCGGATTTTCTTGTGGTTTCTTTACATCTCGATCTAATGCTTCTAGATAAAAATCCATTTTACCCATATATTCAGGCTTGAAATCGTCTATTTTCAAGTCAATAGCAACTAAACACTGTAATTCTCTGTGATAAAAAAGCAAATCTACATAATAATCATTATTTCCAACTTGAACATGATATTCTTCATCAATAAAAAGAAAATCTCGACCAAATTCTAACAAGAATTTTTTCATATTTTTCAAGATTGCCTTTTTCAAATCATATTCCTTATAAGGCTCTGGAAGTTCAAGAAATTCAAGCATATATAAATCTCTGAGCACGCCTGTCATATCTTTACTTTCAATAGCTGATGGTGCCTTACCATTCGACAAAAGCAACCTCTCATAATATCCACTATCAATTTGTCTCTCTAATTCTCTAGCCTTATATTTTTCTTTTGAAGCCAATTTCAAATAGAACTCTTTTTCTTCATAGCTTTTGGTCTTAGAAACAATATGCATATTATTTGACCATGTATTTTCTCTCAACAGTGTTGAGAGTTCTGGCTTATCTTTATATGTTTCATAAAACTGTTTCATTCTCCATATATTTTGCGATGAGTATCCTCTAATTCCTGGTTCTTTGCTTAATATATATTCAGATAACGCTTTTACTGTAGATTTACCCCATCCATTTATCTCGGTCTGTTTTGATACATATTCGCCAATTCCCCAATATAATTCAATAATTGTTGAATTCACCTGGTATTCTGCTTTCTGTTTAGCAGAATAAATCATACTTAATACATCATCAAATAATGATATAACATCTATTTCATTCATATCTATTCCTCCTCGTTAAGCGTTTTATATCCAAACATAGTGTTACTCATACCTAATGGGAATCCTATCTCTGCCCCGCCGCGTATTCATTCATATTTACATCAAGAACTTCTCTAACGGGCTGAATCAGGGAATTCTCATACCGAACTTTCCACTGAACATTCTGACTCATCATACCACCCTCTATGCCATCTATAGTATCTCCAGATTTTATAGAATTGTCAGAATCATAAATATATGACAGAACATTATAGGCATGATTTACAACTTCATCTGGATTCATCCCATGAAAATGATATTGCAAATCTGGAAGATATAATGTACTCATTCCAATAGTATCCACTAACATATCCTCTGTACCCTGTATTGTAAAATATCTAACATTTACTGCATAATTAATATATTTGCGATTCTTTGGCATATCGCAAAAAAGGATTGACTCTCTCGAAAGCATTTTACCTGAATTATCAATCAAAACGGCCTTACATTCAGGATACATTTCCACTAAAGCCTCTATATATTCCACTAACATCTCAGCCCTATCATGTGACTCTAAACCACCCGCAAGCATATCATTCGCAATTACATGATACTTACAAGTTGCTAGAATTTCTTTTCCATTTGGACAATCCCATAACTGAGATTCACCTATATTGTCAAGAAGAGGCTTTTCTATTTCAAAGCATTCTGTAATCATAAGGGATGCTGGCATACTACCATCTTTAAACTGAGTAATACGATTCATAACCGAAAAACTTGCCATTTTATTATCATGCATAAAACAATTAACATTTCCAAGATGTTTATTCATGACTTCAGTCATATACTCTTTATCAGGCATAGTACACTTTTCTTCCATAAGAAGGTGAACTATAAATACTCTTCCCGAATTACCATCTTCTATACTTAAGTCCTGTTGTAATACCTCTTCAGACGAATTATCTACATTTTGACTTTTTTTCTTTTTATTAAATATTCCCATGTTGCTACGCCTCCATCAACCGAAAAATCGGAATTCGCTATTGTGTATAGCTTTCTATAATACTTAATAATTTTTTGCTCTTAAACCATACAGCTGTTGATCCCCAGCCATTAATGTACTGATACTTCCTATAGCTGGTATGATTACTCTCTGCACATCCCCACGAATCCATTGAACCATCTGTGTAAATGATTAATATATTCGGCCCATCAGAACCGCACTCATCTCCAACCATAAAATCTACACCTATCCAAGAATGTTTTATTATTGAATATATCTTTTCCTTATCTTCATCAGAAACCTTAACTTTTACATAATCTCCATCAACATAGTTATTAGCATATATCGCATCTATTTCTTTATATGAATGTTTAAAGCGTGGATACAGCAATTGAATTAATATAATAATAACAATTATTAAAAGGCCACATAGAATTAATAATAACTTAAATAATTTACTCTTTCTCTTAGCCACCTATCTTCCTCCACATTTAAGAAAATCAAAATTTGATTATTAAGCATTCCAATAACGATTAATATCTGCCGGAAGATTATCTATACTATCACCAACAATTTCTAAATACTCTTCCTCAATAATCTCCGGAACGATAAAATATTTTCCATCACTATTTAATCCGAACAACTCTCCCGAACCATTGGAACCAATAATTATATTTCCATCTGGCAAAAAATCATGATAGTCATCATTAATTTCCTTGAGTTCCTCAATAGTAAAAAGAACTAGCCAGGATTCTCCCGTATCACCTTCACCGCCATTATGTTCCTTCATAAATTCCACATATTCTTTGGGCAATTCAACTCCATATATCACCGTTTCAAACTCACCACTATAAGGCTCGTTAAATTCAAAATCACTCCACATCTTTCATAACCTTTCAC